>NZ_BFAY01000011.1:1403609-1754512 GCF_003112675.1 Leptospira johnsonii
CCAGCGTTTTGGATGACCGCTCCTCCGGTCCAGCCTGGGATGGTGCTTAGGAATTCTGCGCCAGTATATCCTTTCTGAGAGATTTGACGGAACACCGGAGTGGTGTTGGTTGCAGCTCCTACACGGAAGATACCTTCTCCCATGTCTTGGTATTCCTTAAATCCTCCGGAGAGTTTTAAGATCACAAAATCATCCGGGTGATCTGAGATCAGGATATTGGTACCGCCCCCTAAGATCTTCCATGGTAGATCCAGTTTTTTGAATACGGAAAGTGTTTCTAGGATTTGTTCCTGGGTTTCAGGCTCGACCATTATGGGAGAAGTGCCTCCGATCTTAAAGGAGCAATGAACGCTCAAATCCTGATTTTCCCGGTAGGGTAGACCGGAATTTTCTAGGGAATTCTTTAGTTCTCGGATCTGTATTTCGGAAAGAATGGTCACTTTATTCAAGTTTCCCCGTTCGGATCTAGGAGCAAGAAAAAAGTCTAAGGCCTAAAAAAGGCTTATGAGAAGAGTAAGTCGGTCCGAACATTCTTTTAGGGGCCGAAAGAATATGTTTTATTTGCTCTTGCAATCCGTGTATCAAGATTATATCACCGGAAGATCAGATAGGGAAACTTATATTAATTCTGTGATCCGATTGGCTATGGACCAAGAAAAATTAGCCGGTCTAGTATAAGAAGCCTGTCCCAAAACCTGCGTTAAACGTAGGTTTTTTCCGTTTCCTCTTTCCATTCCTCATCTTCTTCCCAAAGTTTAGAACTAGAGAGTTTTGCCTCTGCTTGGGAGTAAATTCTATCTTCTATCCGATTCAATAGAGTGTTTAATCCAAAACCTTGGATAGCGGATACGTAGATCGTATCCAGATCCGCTTCTCTTAAGAGTTCGTTTCGGCCTTCTTCCGGTAATCCGTCTATTTTGTTGAATACTAAGATCCTAGGGATATCGGATAAATTCAAATCTTCTAATATAGTTTCCACAGCTTCCATTTGTTGTCTGAAGTCAGGATTGGAAACGTCCACCACATGTACCAAAAGATCCGAATCTCCCAACTCTTCGAGCGTTGCTTTGAATGCGTTGGATAGTTCCGGGGGAAGATCATGGATAAATCCCACGGTGTCGGAGACTATTATCTCTCTTTCTTCCGGGAAACGTATTCTTCTGGATGTCGGGTCCAAGGTTGCGAATAATTTGTCTTCGGACAGTACGGTAGAATTTGTCATCGCGTTCAGCAGAGTGGATTTCCCTGCGTTCGTATAACCGACGATACCGCAGACAGGGATCTCATTTTTCTTACGTCTTCTTCTTGCGATCTCTCTTCGTTTTTTTAAGGACTTAAGTTCTTGTTCTAATCTGGAAATTCTTTCTTCTACTCTACGTTTTCCAATTTCCAGTTTGGTTTCCCCAGGCCCTCTTCCCCCGATCCCACCGGTGAGCCTGGACATATTATCGTCCAACTCTGAAAGTCTTCCTTTCAGATATTTTAATTGGGCGAGTTCTACCTGAAGCTTACCATCTCTGCTTGTTGCGTTTCTTGCAAAAATATCCAAGATCAATTGGGTTCTATCTAAAACTTTGAGATCGGCATAGTCGGAGATCTTCTTCGCTTGAGAAGGTGTAAGTTCCAGATCGAATACTAATAATTCCACCTGCTTTTGGATCGCTTTTAGTACGATCTCTTCTAGTTTACCTTTTCCTAATACGGTAGAGGGATCTAAACGATTTTTTCTTTGTATAAATGAATCTACTACATGAACTCCTGCAGTCCTGCAGAGTTCTTTTAATTCGTCGATAGACTGTGCAGGAGGACGTATTCTATTATTCTCAGGATACACTCCTACTAAAAAGGCTCTGTTCTCTTTTTGAGCGCCTTTAAGATTCTTGCGGTATCTGGTCATTCGTCCTTCGATTTCCAGAATTTCGTCCAGTATACCTTCTTCCAATTGTCCCGGAACTTTTTTAGGAAGGACCGTCCAAGGTTCTCCTTCTTCGTCTTCCGGATTTACATGTGCGGAATAATAGGATTTGGGAAGACCTTTTTCGTCTACTGTAACTGCAGTTATATAATCTAAACGTAATAAAGCTAAGTCGGTAAGATCTTCTTGGTTCAGACTCTCTTCTTTAAGATGGCTATGCACCAGTCGGACACCTCTTAACCTTGCTTCGGATGTCCTGATACGATCCAGCCAAGGGATGTCGATGGAGCTATCCGATCCCACGATCACGTGAGTTACGTATCCATTCCTATCAATTAGGATCCCGATTTGTCTGCTGATTTCGAAGGAAAGTTCTGTGAGTGTTCTGGAAACTTCGGGCGTGATGATCACGTTTTCCCGAATTCTACGCTCGGAGAGTTTTTTGAGTCTTTGGATCTGGTTGGACTTGAGTCCGGAAAGGTTTCCGCTGAGCTTACTGATAAATTTGCCTCTTCTCTAAGAATTAGACGGTACCATTTTCCAAAAAGGGAGTCAAGCAGTTCCGATCGCAAAAAATGTAAGAAGATCGAATTCTATAGATATAAAGGTTTAGAGGGCAAATCCGTATCCTGTTCTGGAAAGAAATTATTACTTTTACGGTTACATTACTTGCAATCATGGATTTGGCCTTAAAAAAAGGTAATCGCACGATAACGGATGGTCGAAAAAAAGAATAGAGGCTGACGCAGGGGAATGTTTCCTGGACCAAAGCTTGCTTTTCGATTAAAAGAATGTTTGCCCTATTGAATTTCAGATTTTTATTTCCAGGATTATTACTGATCGCCTCCCTTGGAGTCTGGTTTTCACCTGTTTTCGCTCAAACTCCCGAAGATACTAACAATACTTCAGATGTAGGGAACAATTCCTCGGACTCTGAAGATCCCTCTTCTTCCGATGACCAAGAAACCAAGAAAAAGAAACCTAAAAAGCAGGTCTTGGATCCTGAATCCAAACGTTATAATGATCTTTTAAAAACCGGTTTATTGAAGGTTTTCGAAGCGGAAGCTACATATAATTACGGCAGATTAAAACATTTCGGTCTGACCCATCCCATTCCGAGAGTTAGAGCAGCCGCAGCCTTGGCCTTGGGAAGATTGAGAAATCCTGCAGGTGTTAACATTTTACATCAAATGATCGATCGTGACGGAGAGTGGGTGCGTCAGGCGGCATATAAGGGACTTGCGGATATAGGTTCCAGACGTTCATTAGATTACTTTTATGTAGGCGCAAAGTCTTCCGACAGGGAGATTAGAGTAGCCTCTTTCAGAGGGATGGGCAAAACTTTAGATCCTGGAGCAAGAGAAGTTCTCTTAAAAAAAGGCCTCAAGTCGGACGATAAAGAAATCGTTAAGGCCACTCTTTTAGGTCTGGGATATTACCAAGTTCCGGAAGACCTTCGCATTTTTATAGATTATCTGAATTCGGAAGACGAAGAATTCCAAAAGGCGGCAGTGGAAGCCTTAGGCCGGCATAAGACCAGAACTTCCATGAAAATTTTGGAAGATTCTTTCAAAGATAAAACGAATCTAAGGAATCAGATCCTCGATACTTTGACGGAACAGAAAAATTCTTTCGCGATCTTTGCATTATTAAGAATTCTTAATGCTAACTCCGGTTCCGAAGAAATAGTAAACGAGATCAGCGCTAGACTGTATAAATTAAAAGCTGTCGGAAAATATATGACTATTATTTCCGATAATACTCCTCTTCTGAGAGAACCTTATGTAGGAGCTCCTAAGATCCGTGACCTGGAAGCGGGAGAAGTTGGAAAGGTAATCAGCAAAAATTCCGTGGCTTATATCATTCCGATCGAAGGCCAGAGAATTGAGGACTTTTATTATAAGGTTTTGGTAAACACCAAATACAAGGACGCTTTTACGGAAACTGTCCAAGGCTGGGTGTTTGGAAAATATATCCAAGTTAGGACTATTTCCATGCCTAAGGAAGAGAAGGAAAAGAAGAAGAAACCGAAAAAGCCTTCTATCCTGGACGATATGGAAACTTCTGATCCGGCTCCTAGTACTCAGAGCGAAAATCCGAATCCTTAATAAGGTTTCGTCCTTTCCTTAAGGCAATGGATCCTTCTAAAATTCTTTCCGTTTTTAAATCTGCATCTAAATCAGCAGGAATAGAGATCCTAAAATTATTCGGAAAAGAATCCACATTCGATCTGAAAGATCCTATGCAGGTTTTGACCCAAGCAGATTTGGATTCTCATCGTGTTCTGGAAGGAATTCTAAAAAAAGAATTTTCTGGAATTCCTTTGGTGATGGAAGAGCAAAATAATCATGAGCCTCTTCCCGAAACTTTTATCGTTTGCGACGAGTTAGACGGTACCACTTTGTTTTCTAGAGGGATCAAAGAGTTCAGTGTAATTCTGGCTTATGTGGAGAAAGGATCTCCTAAAGTAGGATGTATTTATTTTCCTGCATTGGATACGTATCTCACTTCCCAAAGGGGAGCTGGCACTTTTATAAATGAGAGAAAGATCCTTCTGAAAATAGGAGGAAGTCTGGATCGTTCCGTTCTATCTCTTGAGATCAATAATACTTTTCAAGATGAGGACTATCGCTGGATTGCGAACGCTAGTAAAAATACTTTAGCGACCCGTGCTTTGGCTGCGACCGGGGCAGGATTTTTGGAATTATTAGAAGGTAAGACGGATCTATTCATGAACTTAAGTGGAGCCAAGGTCTGGGACTTTGCTGCAGGAGTGCTCGCATTGGAAGAAGCAGGAGGGATCGCTTTGGATAAAGTAGGCAATCCTTTGAAATGGGATAGGATCCGTATGTCTGCCTTATTAAGTAGAGACCAAGATTTATTAAAAGAAGTTTACCGACTTAAACCTTAAGTCATTCCTTGGAATATGCAGGAATTTCTAACCATTTTGGATTCTAAAACGATCGATACCTTCACGGTAAGTATTCGGGTGGGTTTGATCATTCTTTTTGCGGGCGCGGTAGGCTGGAATAGAGAAGGTAAAAATCATGGGGCAGGATTTAGGACCCATATCCTGATAGGTCTTGCTTCTACCGTTCTGATGTTATTGTCTATTTTTATTCCGGAGTTCTATTCCGTAGTGGGGGGAGATCCTTCCAGGATAGCTGCTCAGGTGGTTTCCGGAGTTGGATTTTTATGCGCGGGTGCGATCATGAAGTTCGGATTAACCGTCAAGGGGTTGAATACCGCAGCTTCTATTTGGATCGTTTCTGCGATCGGCTTGCTTGTTGGTGCAGGTTTATACTTTGCCGCATTTTTAACCACGGTTGCTACATTGATCATTCTGATCTTGTTCGATCTAGTAGAAGAAAGGTATTTTGGAAAATACGAATATAAGGTCTTGATCTTAGATCTGAAACAGAAAAAATTCCACCGAAAAGGATTTAAGGAATTATTATTAAGAAATAAGTTAAGATTGGTTTCAGAATCTTTTATGCAGGATTATCAAGCTAAAAGCGCTCAGATCAAACTTACGATAGCGATGCCTCGGGATTTTGATATCCTAAAGATTGTAGATGAATTCAGAAACCTGGCGGATGTCATAAAAATCAGCATCGAATCGACTTAAGTCGATTTTGTTACAATTTCGAAATCTATTTATAGTCCGTTCAAAAACTAACTAACTATCTATCGATAACATGTCTTGGGCTTCAATGGCCCGACCATGGGGTCGGCTCTTATGTCCTATTACTTTTACGGTATTCTGTTCGAATTTCGGAATTTGCTATGCTTTTTTTAAGAGTTTATAAAATCATTCTGACCTGGATATGGCCGAAAAAAGAACATCGATCCCTTCGGATCTCGCACAGGAACTTGTAAAAATCGTTCGACTTCTTGCCATGTCTGGCAAAAAGAATTTTAAAAAATATCTATACGATCCGTTTATCTATGCGGGTTGGGAAAAGGAAAAATCCCATTCTGCACTTGCTGCAAGCAAGATGATCGATAAGATCCAAGAGGATTCTAATAATCCTTCTTATTTGCATACTCTCTCTCACCAATGCAAACGTTTGATCTCCCAGGCGATTATAGAAAGTCTTTCCGCTTTGGGTGACTCTTGCATTTTCTTTTTGGAGAAGATCCAAGAATCAGGAAATATAGCTTCTTCGCCGGAAGCTTTGGAATTTATTGCTGTATTGGAAAAACCTCTGAAGGAATTCGAAAAAGTAACCAGCGATAATAACGAAAAACTTTTCGAAGATTCCATTAAGAATTTCTCTAAGGAAGAATTAAAGTCCGCTTTCGAGCCTGTAAAACTGGACGGGACCAGACAAAAGGTATATCTGGATACAGAAGTCCATACTTTATACCAGCAGATACTTTCTGCAGCAAAGGTGAATAATCTAGTCCGATGCAAAAAACTACTTTCCAGATATATAATTAACTACAGTGATTCGGAAACTTATAGCGAACAAGAGGTAGATAATCTTCTGGACGCATTAGGAAAACGTGAAGTCGGTTTCAGGGAAACCTTAAAAGATTCTCTTGCCATTGAACTTTACTTTTCCATAACAAAGGGTATATTAGAAGGAAATGCAAAGAAGGCGATCCAGGGCATTCGGAAATACGCTCATATTTTCGAAGGGGATCCAAATACAAAGTATTATTACGAAATAGACTCCTTAGAAAGAAAACTATACGGAATCATCCAAGCGAAGGATTTAATGAAAGAATTAAGGAAGGGTGTGTAATGGCAAACCTCACATTCAACGAAAAAGTGGACGGAAGCAAATTGATCCTCAAGGTCGCAGGAGAGATTGATGCTAAAACCGCTCCGGACCTAAAAATCAAATTGGAAGCGGCGGTAGGGAACGGTATCAAAACCATCATTTGTGATTGTTCGGCACTTACTTATATTGCTTCCGCAGGGATCGGCGTTCTAAACTCGATCCAAAAATTCCTGAAGGAAAAATCGGGAGAGATCGTTTTCTGCAACCTTAAAAAGGAAGTGAAGGATACGATGGAACTTATGTATTTCACCAAAAAGGTGAGAGTATTTCCTTCTTTAGATGATGCGTTAGGCGGGGTTTGAATCCTCTCATGGATTCCATTCCGGAAAAAATACTATATTACTCCGTCGATCTGGATGAGCTTTCTAAAATTCGGGGAGAGGTTCGCGAATTTTTAGGAGAAGACTGTTCGGATATAGTCAAGGGCAGGATCGTATTCTGCTTAGATGAAGCTATGACTAATGTAATAGAGCATGGATTTTCGGAGCCAGACTCTTCTAAAATCGAATTAAGAATGAAAAAGAATAAAGGAAGCTGGAAGTTCTCTATCCTGGACCAAGGCGTTCCTTTCGATCCCACCAAAGAAAAAAGCGAAACCTGGAAGGAATTATACGAAAGCGGGGCCGACGGAGGTTTCGGATTACGTTCCATTAAAAAGATAATGGTCGTACGTTACCAACGTCTCAAAAATCCTCCGCGTAACAAACTCACTCTGATTCATACGAGATAATAAGATGATTAAAAACAAATTCCTAAGAGCGGTTCTACCCGGAATACGGGCAAAACTTTCCTTTTTCACAGCCGCATTGGTCATCTCCATATTAGGTTTTACTTCTATAATTCATTATTCCCAACAGACAAAAGCTTTAGAAGAGAAGCTTGAGTCAGAGTTAAAGGCTCCGTTGGAATATGTGAACTCGGTCGTTTTAGATCTGGAAAATCTGAGCAGAAGTATGATCTTGATAGAAGAGTTCAAGGTCAGGGTAAAAGAGAAAAAGAAACAACTAAGTAAGTTCAAGAGGACAGTTGTCCAGAAGGAAGGCGGACTTTTTGGTGCATTAAAAGCATTCGGCCAATCCATAGGATTGAATGTTAAAAGAGGGAATGTTTATAAATCCGTTGATACATATTTTACTCGATATCTTTCCGAAAAAGAGATCCAAGAGTTCGAGTCCAAGGTTCGTAACGAATTAAGAAAAGAGAATGGAGCTCCGATTGATGCTCCTGTTTATGAAAAGATCAGGTCCATTGCGGAGAAGACTGCACTTGCGAGGATCAGTGCGGAGACTTCTAAGATCAGAATAGAGGAAATTGGAGAAGAACTCAAGTTTCTAGATACTGAATTAGCAAAAGCTGATTTGGATCCTAAAAAGAAAAAGACTTACCTTTCGGATAAAGACAAACTAGAGAAGGAAAAAAAGACTGCAGAAAAGGCTATCCCGGATGGAGAGAAGAAGGCGGCATCAGGAGAGACTGCTTTAACAAAAGCGCTCCAGAATTTTTTCAGAGGATCGTTTAAGGATAGGATTTCCTCTTTAGGACTTCTTCCGGATAAAATTAGAATTTTAGCATATGATCGAGTGGGAAAGGAAACTTTAGATACGGGTTTACTCTTCTCCCAAAGTTCGGAGACAGGCAAAAAATTACTCTCGCAAGCGGATTTTACCGAAAGCCGCAAGAGTCTTTTTGGAGATTCGGATGTTTTAGAAGTCATTCAAAACAAATCGGAGCCGGAAAGTTACGAGGTAGGTGGAAGACAATATGAAGTAGTGTATCGTCCCGTTTTCAGGAACCCGAGCACAGCGGAAAGATCCAGATCTATGGCGGAAGAGATCTTAGAGAATCCCAAAGATTGGGCAAAGTATCTAGAAGAAGATAGAAAAATTTCCGCAGAGATTGCTGAGATTTCCCAAAGATTAAAGGCCAGAATGTCGGAACTTCGTAAGGATGGAAAGGCCAAACCTTCTTCCGATAAGGAATTCAAAAATCTAGCTCTTGCTTATAGACAGATGCTCAAAAAACGAGACACAAAGTTGGAGCAGTTACAGCCGTATACATCGGTTTTTGAGAAAAATGAAAAGAAATGGAACGATGATCATAAATCTCTAAAAGACAAGATCGCCAGCACTTCCAAAGAAATTTTGGAATGGGAGAAGCTATTGAAATTCCCTCCTAAAGAGGGAGAAAATAAAACTTCTCCGGAGGAAATCCAAGAAAAGATCAGGACATTAGAATCCCAGCAAGAAGAATATAAAGATTCCTTAATTCGTTTGGAATCTACTAAGGGAGATTGGGGGAATTCCTACGAAAGAAAAGCAGAGGATGCGTTTTACGGCCTGAGAGAAGCGGCTCTAGAGGACTTTACTTTTATTCCTTTCAAAACAGGGCCTGCTGGAATTAGAAGATATTATAAGGATGAAAATGAAAGAAAGTCCGTTCGGATCAAATGGAGACTTTTGAGAGAATGGATCCTTTCCGGGAATTCAGAGACGGAACTTCCTAAAGCTCCGAAGGGAATTGCTTGGGATTCCGGAATTCTAGTCCGAAGCAGAAGTGAAGCGGAAGAAGTAATGTGGGATTTGGATTCTACTCCTCTTGTAGCTCCGGGAGAAGAGGAGGGCAAAGGATTGGTCTATGATCTTCTCCGAAAAGACTTATTAGGATATAATATTATTCTAATAGATAGGACCGAAGGTGTCCGTCAAATGAAATCCAACCGGGAGGAAATGATCCGGTATACCGGGATCATCGGGACGATCGCAATTCTTTTAGCTTACGGTTTGGCTTGGTTTGTGGTTCGCAGGATCAGAGTGATCAGTAAAAATGCTGAATCAATTGGGGAAGGTAATCTGAATGTGGAATTTCCTCCTGCAGGTTACGACGAGATTGGAGTATTGAGCGAATCCCTGAACGATATGGTTCACGGTTTGAAAGAAAGAGAAGAGATGAAAGGAGAACTTTTGGCAGCAGAAGAGATCCAGAAACGACTTCTTCCTGAAAAACTTCCTTCTAGTTTGAACGACTATGTGGAATTCGGTGCGTTCTATAAGGCGATGACCGGAGTCGGCGGGGATTATTACGATTTTATTGAATTGGGTGGAGGGAAGATCGCGATCTGTATCGGCGACGTTTCTAACCACGGTGTGGGCCCTGCGATAGTGATGGCTCTTTTCAGGTCTCAGATCAGGGCGATTCTCCGGAAAGGAGAAAGGGATTTGAAAAAGATCTTACTCGAGGCAAATGCTTATCAATATGAAGACACTCCCGATCATATTTTTATTACTTTCTTCTTAGCTATCTTCGATTCCAATACTTCCAGATTGGAATATATTTCTGCGGGCCACGTTAAGCCTTTATTCTTTGATGCTTCCGATGGAAAGATCAAAGAACTTCCTGCTGGTGGTTTGCCGATCGGTATGGATGAAAATTCCTTCTTTGAAACTACGATAGAGAAAAGAGTATTAACCTTGGATTCCGGAGATATTTTCTTCGAATATACGGACGGTTTGGATGAGGCAAGAAGTCCTAACTCGGATATGTACACCAGAGAAAGGCTTGCAAAATTACTGCACGCGAACGGAGAAAAACGTCCGGAAGAGTTGATCAAAACAATCGTCGCTGATGTGGAATCTCATACACAACAAGATCTAAGTGCGACAGGGTTCTCTAAACTTTCGGACGATATCGCTATGATCGCAATCCGGAAAAGATAAGAACCTTTCGTTTTCGTTGGATCCGTTTGTAGGAGTTCCTACAAACGGATCGTTCAAATTAAGGAAGGATTAGATCCTTCCAATCTTCTCCTGAAGTTTGAGGACAAAGATATACTTCTCCTTCGGAGTACTTGTTTTTGTTCTTTCTCCAAAGGGAAAGTTTAAGGTCGGCTTCTTCTAAACCTGTTTTTAAAACTTCTCTTAACTCTGAAATAGATTTGAAAGTGCCGTCCAAGACTCCGGTATTTTTTGCGTCGAAGTCCGCCCTGGATTTCTTTATGAAAGATCCGAAAAATTCTTTTTGGATAGATTCGATTTCTTGAATATTCCCTTCTTTTCTGAGCGAGGCTACTTTTGCTCCCTGGAACAGGTCGAACGCTGAGTTTCCTCCCATCACAGCGAGAGTTGCTTCTGCTAAAGAATAATATGCGATCCCTGGTCTTAAAAATCCGCTGAACGCATGTATCTGTCTTCCTCCGTAATTTTGTCTTAATACGATGGAGACTACAGGCATTTCAGAGAGAACGTTTACGTCCAAGGATTCCCCGCCGATTTGTTGTATCCTTGCTCTTTCTTGTTTGGTACCTGGAACGAAACCTGGAGCATCAGAGATCATTAATAAAGGAATGGAATGTTTGTTCGCGAATTCTGTGAATACTCTGAATTTTTCCGTTCCAGGTGCGTCAGGAGAGCCTCCTCCTTTCGGTTGGTCCGCAATGATCGCAATGGTTCTGCCTTGTATTCTTCCGAGTCCTGTAATCAAACTGGAACCTGGGTCCCATTCTCCGAATTCTAAGAAAGTGTTTTCGTCTAAAATTTTTTGGACGATCTCTTCTTTCATATCGTAAGAAACCGTGATCTCGTTCGGAAGTTTGATCTCGTTTCCGTTTGCCGGAGAATTTTCGATCTTTCTATGATTTAACAAATGGAAAAACTTTTTAATGATCTCATAAGCTTCCGATTCGTTTTTAGCTGTGAATGTCGCCCATCTTTTTTTATTCAAGAATTCCTTATGTATGGAAGCTTTGCTCTTTTCGTTCGGTTCTAAAAGTAACCATACATCCGCCTCTGAAGTAAGTTCGGAGACTCTAAGTCCTTCCGGATTTTTTACGAAATGTAAGCAGGCTCCTTTAAAATTTTGTAATGATTTTTGGAAGTCCCTTCTGGGTCTTAAGGAATCGTAATCATCCAAATGGGAACTTCTGAACCATTTGCTTCCGTATACTAAGAGCAGGCTTGTTCCAGTTTTTTCTGCGATCCGAACTGATTCTTTCGCTTTGATAATACAGGGAAGAGAATGGAATCCGTCGCTGGTTCTTGGCCCCATAGAAAGTACGGAAGCTTCTCCCAATCGAATGAATCCGGAGACTAATGATCCTGAACCTGAATAGTTTTCTTTGATCGGCAGGAAAAATCCGCTCTCAGAATGATAGGTGAGTTCGTTCTCATCTAAAACATTCCAATTTTCTGATATGACTCTTTGGCCTTTATCTTTTGGAAGAAGTTTACATCCCAATAAAGTGTCTTGTATCCTTCTGATGATCCAAATGAGCTGTATCTTATCGTTTGCTACAAAATCCACAGTTCCCGTGGCTTGGCCCATTATTTTAGCCCCGCCTATCTCATAATTGGTGAATTTTTCGCCGGTTACGGATTCGATTACTGAAGACCCTGTTAGAACTCGGTAGGATTCATCTTCATTTAAGAGAACTTGTAAGGAGGCTTGGGAAGAGCCATAAACATCCAGTCCTGTAGAGGATCCTGTTCCAACTGCGACTGTAAAACAAAACTTAGGTCTTTCTTCAGAGTTGTATCTTCTGAATTCTGATCCGTATTTCTTTTCAGTTTCGGAACATACTTCTTTTAAGACCGGATCTGAATGTGATTCGATTGCGGCTCTGAATTCGGAAGCTTTCAAACCTGCACTTAAAAGTGAGTTCATGAAGAATCCTTCTGCGGCTCTATTTAAAGAAACCATTCCTTCTTTAATGTTAGCGCCTGCTCCGTCATTCCAGATATACAAAGGAAGGTCTTTTCGATAGGCATAGTATGCGGCTGCTATGTATTTTCTTCCTTCTAAATCTCCTGTAGCGCCGCCTGCTACTCTGGAATCTTTAAAAAAACATAATGCAGGTTTTCCGCCAATCTTTCCTTCGAATATTTTTGCTCCTGGTATATAGATCTCTTCTTTGCCTGTTTTAGGATTTTTTCTGAGAAGACCGTCTGTTCCCGGGATCATGATCTCTTTTGCGGAATCCATATCGAATATTTCGGAAACCCAACATTCCAAAGGCCATTTTCCTTTTTGGAAAACAGTCAGATCTTTTGGATCGGTTCCTGTGCAGTACGGAAATCTAGGATCATTACGATGCGCTATGTCCATCCTAAGCTTTCCATCTTTAAAGAAGAAGGAAAGAGTTACCGTTTTTTCGGAATTTTCCGGAAGGAAATCCATCGTGAATTGACTGTAAACTCCGTGTAAGAAGAAACGAAGAACCGATCCGGAGGATTCCATTATATTATTATAATTGAATACATCTTGGTCATTGGATCCTGGATCGAATTTGACCTTGAATCCGGAAACTAGAACTTCTAATCTGAAAATATCCACTTTTTTGAATATTTGGGAGCCTTGCAAAATACACGCCCCTACTTTCGCGGTGGTTTCCAGATCGAATCGAGAAGTTTTCTTTTCCGATTCAGCGCTTAAAGTGGAGAAGAGTATATATTGTTTTTCTTTTTCGGTTTCTAAGAAATACAAAAAATGTCCGGGAGTAGGGGAGAATAATCTCTTAATACTTCCTTGGGATTGCCAATGTGCTATTTTTTTTCGGATTTGCGAAGTGAGGGACTCATCGAAGTTTTCAGGGATCAATGGTAAGTCTTCCGAAAAGGATCTTTTGAATTTTTCTTCTAAGATCTCGGATCTTTGCTCAGATACGGATGACCAAGGTGATTTTAGAAAACGTACATAATCGAATACATGTTTCCTGGAAATGGTTGCATCTCCCCCTTTGAATTTTTGGGGACGATTTCCTCTGGAGCTTAATATTCTTCTGACCGTTTTTTCGAGAGAACTTTCCTTCTCTCTTTCTTCCAGATACAAGATGCCATTCAATGCAAGATCGATGGAAGGAGTAGGCGGAGCATAAATGGAAAGTATTTCCAAAAGTTTTGCGACGAGTTCTTTTCCTTCTCTAAGATTCGCGTATGCTTTTACCAAAAATATGAATGCATCCTTTTGGTTTTTAGTCCTTCGAAGAGGATTCCATGGTTTTATTCCGTAATAATGAAATGCATTCGATAGAAGTTTTTTCGTAGTTTTAGGCGGATTATATCCTTCTGTATCCCATTCCGATAGAGCTCTTTGTATCTCTCCATAGTGAGAAAATTTTGTTCCAGGATCTGAAGAGAATATTCTGCGCACTAATACGTGGAATT
Source organism: Leptospira johnsonii (assembly GCF_003112675.1). Lineage (NCBI taxonomy): Bacteria > Pseudomonadati > Spirochaetota > Leptospiria > Leptospirales > Leptospiraceae > Leptospira > Leptospira johnsonii. The sequence continues at coordinate 1,417,469 of NZ_BFAY01000011.1, forward strand.
TCAAAAGTTCTAAATAGAAATTTCCCCATTGTCGATTTTCCGAATCTGGAAGTTTGGAAAATTCAAAATTGGAAAGTATAGAATTTATCTTTTCTACTGCATCTTGTTCTCTAAAGGTTCCCAAGATCCAGGACTTCAGTAAAATTCTCAGATCGGAGCCCGAAGTTTTTTCTATCGGGGAGAGTTTTAGTTCTATATCCGCTTCTAGGGACGCCCAGATTTCCCAGATGGATCCTCCAAAAGTATTATGATTTTCTAATTCTTTTTTGACTTCGGATCTTTGCTCTGTTTCGATTTTTGCGAGTATTTCTCCTTCGCTCAAGCCTTTGCCCAGAACCATTCCTGAAGCGGTCATTCCTCGAACTAATTTGCTACCATCTCCATGTTCTAATAGATATCCTAGTTTTCCGCTAACAGGCGCGGTAAGAACTGTTTCCATCTTCATGGCAGAAATGACTAAGATCGGATCTCCTTCTTGGATTGTTTCTCCTTCTTTCCATGTCTCGTTCGTTTGAGGGTTATTACAGATCTTTACGAATGTTCCTTGGAAAGGAGAACGTAATACTCCTTCGCTGGATGCGTTATTCTTTTTGTCTTTGGATAAAATGGAAAATCGGAGATACCTAAGTTTTCCTTGTTCATCCGGAAATCTCACCAAGTGAAAAGAAGGCCTACGATCTACTCGGACTGGAATTGTCCTGCCTGCAAATTCTACTAAAAATTCTTCTCCCAATTCGCCGCTTAAAGAGACTCCAATAGTCCCAAAATCTTTTCCATTTAGTAAAATCCTGTAACTGGAAATGGAAGTTCGGAATAGGCGGGTCTTAAAAGTTTTCGTCTCCGATTTTAATTCGAATTCATAAAGTGAATATTCAGACTCTTGGGAATGAAGTAGTTTGGGAAGATCCCTGTCTCTAAAGGATCTTTTTAGATCATTTTCGGTTATAAAAACGGATTCAGCGAGGGAACAGATGACTGCTCCTACTTCCTCTGATTCTTTTTCCGCTTTCGTAAGCTCTTCATTATTAGATAAAATTAAATTATCATATTCTCCTGAACGAAACAGATCATGTCTTACTAGTTTGAGCAATTGTTCGATATTTGTGGTGATCCCTCGGATGTAGAGATCGGAAAGAGCTCTTTCCATTCTGAGAAGCGCTTCTTCTCTCGTGGTTCCCGTGGTGATTAATTTTCCGATCATGGGATCATAATCACCTAATACTCTATCACCTTTTCTGAATCCGAAATCGCAACGTACTCCGTTGAATGTAGGTAATTCCAGATCTTTTATTTTTCCCGGAGAAGGTGAATAGTTTTGAAAAGGGTCTTCCGCATAGATCCTGCATTGGATAGAATGATTTCTGTCAGAGAATCTTCTGCGGATCACCGAGTCATAAGGGATCTCTTGTTCTCTTCCATCAAAAAATAGAATTTGCCATTTAGCTAGATCGATCCCAAGAGATTGGTCCGTCACAGGATATTCCACCTGTAATCTAGTATTCATTTCTAAAAAACCAAAATTGCCTGTTTCGCAATCTAGTAGGAATTCCACGGTTCCCGCGGCACATCCTTCCGAGTAACCTGAGATATGAGCGATCTTTTCTGCGGATGATAATAATTGTAATAAGGTCCTATCGTCTAAAAAAGTTTCTCCACTTTCTTCCACAACTTTTTGGTTTCTTCTTTGAACCGCGCATTTTCGGATACCTACTGCGGTGGAATTGAAAATTTGCACTTCAAAGTGAGCAGGTCTCTCTACGTATTTTTCAAAGAAGAAGGTACCGTTTCCGTAGGATTGGACGCCGATACGGACCGCACTTTCTATTGCAGGAACTAGCTCTTTGGAATTTCGTACGATGACCATTCCTTTTCCACCGCCGCCGCTGTCCAATTTGATCATGATAGGATAACCGATCCTTTCCGCTTCTTGGACTGCGATCTCTTCTCCGCCTGTGATGGGTCCGCTTCCCAATAAAAGTGGGATACCGTTCTCTAATGCCAACTTTCTAGCATCCAGTTTGTTTCCCACTTTTCTCATTACGGAGGCTTTGGGACCCATGAATATTATATTTTTTTTATATATTAGGGATGCTTCCTCCAATGATTCCACAAATTTGAAGTCTTCGGACAAAAATCCGTATCCTGGATATACAGCGTTTGCGTCAGAAAGCAAGGTGGCGGCTATGATTGTCTGGGAATTCGTATATTTATCGGAACTTCCTATGTATATGATCTCGTCTGCGGACTCATACCAGGATTGTTCTCTATCAGGGTCGGTTACTACTGCAACGGAGCGGATACCTTCTTCTCTTAATGCTAAAAAGAATCTTTTGGCGATCTCTCCCCTGTTTGCGATCAGTACTTTTTTCAGGACACCTTTTCTTTCCGGTAAAATTTCCCTTTTTTCGGAACGCCCTGGGTTTAAAATTTTCAATTCTCTGATGACGGAATCTATTTCAGGAATGCTTAATATTCCTTGGGTAAATGAATCTGGTTCTGGTTTTCTTGTGGGTATCATTCGCTTTTTCTCCTAAAAGATCAGGAGGACTTCGGAAAATGCATAATCCCCCGTATGGCTAATACTTAACCGAATAGAATTCGGTTTTAAGTTGTTCAGATAAGTTTCAAAGTTTCCGTAAAAACGAAAATAGGGACGACCATAATCGTCGTTGCGTATCTCAATCTCGGAATAGTTTACAGTTAAGTCAGGCTTTTGAAATAGGCGATATCCGTCCAAGGCCTTGATCAATGCCTCTTTTGCTGCGTATCTTCCTGCAAAAAAGCTGGCTTTTTGATTTTCAGGTTTTGTCTGTCCCTGCTTCCTTTCCCAATCCGTAAAAGTGATTCTAAAGAAGAAGGTAGCCTTATCCTGTAAACTTTCTTTGAACTCCGGAATGAAAGTTAGATCCACTCCTACGGAAGCGTACGGACTGGTTACCGATTCAAAATTTGGAAGAGTTTGTGATCCTAATTTCATTTTTTCTCTCCCTGCTTGGATCTATAACCAGCATTTAGGAGTAACCCGATCTCTTCTTCTTGGAAGTAGGACTTAGTATGTCTTTCATACATAGGTTTTCCTAACCCCATTCTGATCTCATGGTATCTGTTCCGATTGGTGATCTCTCTTTTTCTTCTTAATTTCAGATAGGTTTCTCTTTGCTCTGGTGTGAGCGCCGCTAAGAAATAGTCCGAATGAACGAAAAGGCAAAGTGCTCCCACATGTCCAAACCCTAAAGTAGTCAACATTCCGGCTTTAATATTATGTTTACCGAATGGAATGCTTTCGTCCGTAAAAGTGATGAAAGGATATTCGTTCATGTCGGGATCCACTTCTTCAAGATTTCGATTTCCGGTTACGATACCTTCTTCTAAAGTTTGTAATATTCCAATAGTCTGCCAGGCTGCGGCTCCTCCTTTGGAATGTCCTGTAAGAGATTTCTGAGAAACTACGGGTAATAGGTTTCCTGGAGTTCTTCCTAACTTGGATAATAAATTATACAAAAGTTTGTTTTCATTCTTATCGTTTGCTTTTGTGGAAGTATCGTGCTTGTAGGCGACACCTATATCGTCCGCAGTGAGACCGAAAGGAGCTAACGCGTTTCTTAATGGGGATTTTTCTTTTTCGGATTCTGCACCTAAAGATAAAAGTCCGAGGCCCGGCGCAGGAATAGAAGCTTGGATACCGTCCGTTTTAGAACCTGCATAGGCTAAAATTCCATACACTGGAAGTCCTGCTTCGAGAGCTAAGTCTGCTCTTGCAAGTAGGACGACTCCTCCTCCTTGCGCTTCTACGAATCCTCCCCTTCGGATATCGTTCGGGCGGCACATTCCTTTTGGATCGATGCCTTGTTCCAACATTTCTACGCTGCTTGCAGTCGCTTGCATGTCTCCAAATCCAACCAAACTTTCCATCGCAAAATCATCGAAGGCACCGGCTAACATAAAGCCCGCTTTTCCTTCTTTGATTAAACTCGCCGCCATTTCTAAAGAAATTCCCGCAGTCGCGCAGGCTGCTACTGGAGTTTGGACGGGACCATATCCTCCTACGTAAGAGGTGAGTGCCCAAGCTGTAGTAACGTTGATCAGCGATTCTTGTAACGCGTCATGCTGTCTTTCTTTTCCGAGTAAGAAGTCATGAAACATTCTTTTGAGTTTTCCCATTCCTCCCATACCGGAGCCGACTGTGGAGCCGACAAGTCCTGGATGTAGGAATTCATACAATTCCATAGGTTCCATTCCGGAACGTAAGAACGCTTCGCATGTGCAATAAAGATTATATACTGTGATCGGATCGACTTGAGCGGTCAGATCTTTGGTCAGTCCATATTTGGCCGGATCCCAACCTTTCGGGATTTGCCCTGCCACTTTTCTATTGAAGTCAGAAGCCTTTCTTGCCTTGATCGTACTTCCTTTTTTTCTTCTAACAAACCATTTGTCTTTTTCGGAATCATGATAGATCTCCGTAGCTTCAGGTTCTGCTTTTTTGAATTCTTCCGCTTCTTTCGAGTTGGAAACAGGTATGAAGAAGTCCTCTTCTAAAACCACATCTACGAAGGAGAATAAAGCAGAAGGATCAAAACCCACACATTCCTTATCGATTATCCGGATGCCCGTATGAGCTAAGATCTTCTCTTCGTATTTAGATTTGATTTCCCATTCTGCGACCGCTTCGCCAGTTTCGGAATCGGTCCAACTTCTTCCTTTATCTGCAGCTTGGTACTTAATATAACCCATCATCCAAGCGAGTTCGAGAGCAGCCTCTAAGGACAGTGTTCCGGATTTTTCCAATTCCCATCTGGTCATGGAACTGCCCGCAGGTCCGAGTTCTGCAAAACCTACGACACAAATTGTTTTAGATAAATCTAATCCTTTTAAATATCCGATCTCATTCAATCGTGCTTGGCTAGGGACAGAAGGGTATTTATACACTTCTTTAGGTAAGAATTCTCTTGTTTTAGTATCACGTTTTTCTAATGTAACTTTGCTCTTAAGCAAAAAGGTTTCCTTTTTGATCTTTGCTTCGGAAAGAATATCTACACGGATTTTGCCTAAAGTTTTTCCAAGATCGGTTTGAGAATCCAAACCGCCTGTGAAATTTACCTTAGTGATTTGTTCGGAAGAATGAAATACACAAGTATGGATCAAATTTCCTAAAAGAAGTCCCATCTCTCTTTTGGAGAATGTGAGGACTCCCGATCTTTCTTCCAATGCTTGGGCAACGAGATCGTTCGCCTCCATGAGGCCTGTTCCTCTTACCCAACCGATCACACAACCGTGGATCCTTGTATGTTTTCCCCAATCGTCTTCTTCCGAGAATTTTTTGCGGAATAAAGTCTCGAGACCCAATTTGGTTTCTGCATACATTCCATCTCTTCCAAAGATACCGTGATTCGGCGAGAGAGGTAGGATTACATGAAGCGGAGAAGTTTCCGTCGGCGTGTTCTTAACTCTTCCCAGAGTTCCGATCAGTTTTTCCACACCGAGTAACATGACTCTCAATGATGTTAAAGAAGAATCATCTAACTGTGATCCTGTATTTTCTTCTCCGACTGCGCCGAATGGAATTAAAACGTCCGGCTCCCAATCTTTTTGGACCAACCATTCGGATAAAGAACGTATATCTTCGAACGATCCTTGAGAGAATGGAACTAAAGAAAGTGAAGCTCCTTTTGCTCCGTACTTCTGGAAGATTCTTTTGTAAAACTTAACTTTTTCTGAAGAATAAGAAGTGGTAGTTAGGATAATATCCGCTCCACCCGAGAGTAACACGAATACGGTCTCTAATGCGATTGAGTTTGGACCTCCCCCTGTTACTAAAACTTTTAGACCGGAGAACGAAATCCCAGTCTCGGAAGAACTCAAAATAGAATTCAGAATAGATTCGGTTTCTTTCCGGTTCTCTGTCCAACTCCCTCCCTGATCTTCACTTGTTCCGATAGAAATTTTTCCTTGGAAAAAGTCCTTTAATTTAGCAGAATATTCTACTTCTTTAAAGTTTAAATTTCCTTCTTCAGAGATCTCTAGTTTAGGACGTAATACTGAGTTTTCTGCCTGGAAGATCGGTTTTTTATTCTGATCCCAGTGAGAGGAGAGAGATCTCAAATATTCTCTTTTGGATCCGATGTTTTTCTTTTTTTCAGGAAATTGGATCTCGTCCTTCTCCAAGATTTGGTCCCAGTATTCTAAAACTTGGGATAATAGAGGACTTGCATGATTTGCAAAATACTTTTCTTCTTCCTGACTTAAACGACTTACAGTTCCGACTCTGAATCTGGTTAAACCTTGCAAAAGTTTTTTCTTTGCCCATTGTTCCGAGTTAGAAAAACGAACTATTTTCTTTTCGTCGAATAGGGAAGAAGGAGCAGACTCTGCTTGGATCTTTTGCCTAGCTTCTTCTATAACATTCAGATCTTTTATTAAAAATTCTGCAAATGGATCTTCTCCTAAAAGCCTAGACTGGAAGTTCTTAATTGCTTTTCCAAAAATTCCTTCCGCTCCGAAATACTTTCTTTCCAGTTCTTCTAACGCAGCTGCATCTACTTTTGCCCCTCCGCCAGATCCTGAATTGCTTGCGGAAAGTTTTCCGATCCGTATTCCTTTGGATTGGGCAAACAGATCCACTGCTTTGTCCAACCATTTGGATGCGTCCTTAGAACTTCCGATCCGAGAGTTTAATGCGATCGAACTCAATGGACCCTTTCGTAACGACTCTCCTTCTCTTACGTATAAAGGAAGAAAGATACTGATCGCAAAAATCCCCGAAGCACTTAAGCCTCTTTCTTCTTTTAGATATTTAAAGATCTCTGTTCTGCCGAAATCAGGCGGGAAAAATTTCTTCAAGGTTTCTTCGAAGGAAGTTCTGAGATAAGGCCCAGGTTGTGTGTATGCAGATTGCTCTTCCAAAGATCTTACAAGGTCTTTTAAGGATTTCTCATGAGCCCCATCCAAACTTGTGGTTTTGAATTCCGCTCCCAGATCCGCCATCACCTGATTTCGTTTGGAAGAATTTCCTCCGAATAGAGTATCTATATTTTCCTCTTCAGAAATTTCTTCGGGTCGTATTCCTGCCTTTAAAGAAAGTAATACGAATAATGCATCCTTCTTAGTAAGATTTACGGACGATTCTTCTCCGCCGAACTGTTGGGGTTCTTGGATTGTTTCCTGCACTTGTGCCGATGCAATCTTGGTCTCCGCTTTTGCAATAGGAACTTCCGTCGCTATTGGTTCTGGAATTTCTCTGAGTTTAGAAAACTCAGCGGTATCACAATCTTCTAATTCTGAAAAGACTACATTTCGATTTTCTTCTATATGTAGGATCTCGAATGAAGAAGGATCCGGAAAATCTCTCAGAGTTTGCCTTGCCATACCCGCAAGATCTCCTCTTGCGCCTAGGTCGATCAATCTTCGGACTTTCAGGTCTTGGAAGAATTGGTCTTGAGTTTTTATCCATTGCACAGGCATCGCAAATTGATAGGCAAGTAGTTCGATCAGCAAGATCCTTCTGAGTTTTTCGTTAGAAAGTTTCTGATCTTCCTTTAGGATCTTTTCTAAGATTGGACTTCCAGATATTTCCCAAACATACTTTATAAATTCCTTATCAATGGAGAATGGTTTCGCCACTAAATTCGGGATATACCTACCGTCTAATTCCTCAAAACCGGTTATCTGAGGGATATTCGATTCCAGAGTTTTTCTGAATTCAGAAACCCCGTTTACCAACACTCTGGAATGGAAAGGTACATCTATTCCTTCTAAACGGATCGTCGTTTTTTTGCCTCTTACAATCTCTTTAAAACGGTTTTCCATTTCAGTGAGAGCTTTGAGATCGCCGGTGACGGAGTATTGTTTGTCTCTTATGTTTAAATTAACTACTTCTAAAGGAAGGCTTGTCTCTTCTTTAATTTGTGAAACAACTTTCAGAATGGTTTCTTCATCCAGGCCTACATGACGATTTCCTAATACTACGCTCATTCCGAATGGACTTCGCCCTTCCTTATCTCTTGGAACAAGACTTTGCATAGTAAGCCCTCTTCCATAAACGATCCGGATCACATTTTCTAATCCTAAAAATCCTCTAGCGGATAAGGCCGAGAATTCTCCTAGAGAGTGTCCAGCAAATGGCGCATCCGGATCTAAGAATCCTCTTTCTTTCAGAATCTCCCAGTCTGCCATGGACTTAGTGACCAAAGCAACTTGAGTAAATTGAGTGAGATGAAGAACACCTTTAGGATGGTTCCAAACTTTTTTCCCAACTTTTAATGAAGTTGGATTATCTTGTACAATTTTTAAAAGAGAGAAGCCTAACTCGTCTCTCGTGGTATTTTCCGCTCTTTGCCAAACGTTTCTGGCTTCCGGAAATTCATCTCTAAGCTTCATTCCCATGGCTTGGGACTGGGAACCTTGACCCGTAAATACGTAGCCGGTCTTTTTAGGAGAAACGATTGCTTTCGCGCTTAATTTTCTTTCTCCATCTCGATTTTGTAAGCTGATCGAAAGGATGTGAGATCCTTTTTTTTGAGAAATGTGTACTGCTTCTAAAAGTAATTCTTCTCCTAAATATACTGGAGCTTCGAAAATTTCTTCGAAGGACGATAATCTTGACGGATCTCCTTGTCCGACATCCATTACGATTTGTTTAATTACTCTAGAAGAAGTCCATAAGCCGTGGACTATTCTGTCCTTCCAGCCTGCATATTTTGCAAAATCAATATCCGTATGGATTGGATTTGTATCTCCTGATGCCGCAGAATATTCGCTCATATCGGAAGGAGCAAAGAAAGTTTCTGATACGACCTTGTAAGGTTTAGTGAGTGGGACTTCCTGATCCGCCTCTAAAAGACTTGAGAAGAATCGATCCAAAGATGTTGGAGTTCCTACCTGAACTTTCTCTTCTAATTGGAATTTTCCCCATTCTTTAAAATGAGAGCCTGAAACTTTTTCTATTTTACCTTCGATTGTATGAAGTTCCTGATTTACGCCCAAATATCGAACGTGGCGATTTTCAGAAGTGAATTTTAATTTAGATCCGACTGAGTTCGGTTCTTGGTCTTCTTTTTTAAAAATCCAAGGGATAGAATTTAGAAGATTGGATTCCGCTTCCGATTTGATCAGGATACTTTTTTCGAAAGGTAAGGAGTCGAACTCTTCGAATTTAGAATAAACATCTCGGATCAAAAATCCAGTTTGGAAAGAGCAGATCTTCTTTCCGTCTTTTGAAATTTCTCCCAAGATCTGGATCTCTTGTCCCGAACCTAGTTTGCGGACTTTTGCAAGTCTTGCTTTGGATCTAAGTTTATCCCCAGGAACCAATTCGGTTGCTTCTTTTTCCCATTGGAAATTTTGGGAGAAATGTAAAAGCCTAAATAGATTCTTATTTTCTAATGTAAATAAAGGAGAAAGAAGTACTTTCCAGGCAAAAGCGGTACTCATTCCAATAGGAGGATTTGGATCTGATTTTAAATCAGTTCTTCTTAATTCTCCGATCGCTTTCCGGAAATTTAAAATGGATTCCTTATCGATTATTACCTCTGATTCTAATTCTTCTGAAATATTCTTTGAATAATTCAGATCGATTTTTTGATCCAGTCCCCATGTTTTAAGATAAAGATCCAAACCGGATTTTTCTTTGAAAACATGATCTTCTTCTATAAATGTTCCTAAAGTTTTTCCGGCGCTGAATTTTCTTTGGAAAGGAATTGCAGTCCCGTCTTTAGGATCGTAGAAAAATAATTTTAACTCTGCAGAATCTTTTTCCGAAAGTTTTAATTCTACTTTTAGTTTGTTTTCCTCCCAGACTTGGATCAGCAATAATTCTTCTGAGCCGCTTGTTTCCCAGATAAATTTTCTGCCGATCCTTGGTTCAAAGAATAATTTCAGATCCGACGCAGTTTGCCCGATTTTGGGAGATTTTAATACGGCAGTTAAGAAACCTTTTCCTAATTCTGCTAAATGAACCATCCAATCGTTCGGAGTTATATCAAGGGTTTCGAATATGGAGATCGAATTGTTTCTGATCTGCTCTTCTGAGAATAAATTAGAGATATTTTTACTTTGGACATCCGAAGCGAACAGATCCTCCCAATGAATTTTTTTAGGTTTAGAATCTTCCAAACTTACTTGTAGAAAGTTTTGGAAGATTGAGGAGACTGGCTCGTTCGCCTCATGAATTCCTTTGATCGCTTTTGGTCCGGGGATCCAAGCGCAAGAATCCGGTTCCATATCAACACAATGAGAATACCAAAGGGAATCGGAGCGGATCCATTTTACTAAATCCTCGTCGATAACAGGGATAAAGTTTACCGGTTTGCCTGGTCTTTTGCAAACATCTAAGAAGAATATAGTATCTTCCGGTAAGATAAGGATCGTATCCGCGTTTTTATAACTTGTTTTCCATTCATTTAGAAAAACATTCGGATCGAAATCTGGACCGATTTTTTCTAATATAGAATTTTGATCCGTAGGCTCGGAGATACGGGCCTCGAATCTTTGCACCAATTCTATCAATCTGTTTCTGAAACTTTTATCTATAAAAGGATGATCCGGCCACCCTTCCGGAGAGATCAATCTTTGCCCAGGGCAGGTCAGCTCTAAGTATCTTGAAAGAATTTGAGTGTAACTCATTTCTTCTAGATCGCCGAAATATGGTTTTGCAGTAGAGTTGATAAGAGAGACTAATTCTTTCTTTTTTGATTGAACCGCTTTTTTGGCTTCTTCTGTTTCTTTTCCTTTTGTAAGTTCTTCTGCAAGAGAAGAGAGTTTGGTCCAAGTATTCTCTGCGTAATAAATATCCGCACCTAATCCTGATCGTCCGGAAATAACTCCGCCGGCGTTCTTTCCTTCTTGAGTGGTTTTCCAATTTTCGGATCCTGAGATCTCTACTAAAGCTTGTTTAATTTTTTCTGATGTAGCACACTCTTTTGCAGCCATGAGCCTGGTGCCTAAGAATACCGCGTCTACAGGCATTGGATTTTTTCCTGCCCAGGTTCCGAACAACCAAGACTTGGAATCTTGAGGTTCCGCGATCCCTCCACCGACTGCCAAAATTATATTTTTACAATCTCTGATCTCACTATAAGTAGATCGGACCAATCCTTCTAGATCTTCCCAGCTATGATGCCCTCCTGCAGCTCCCCCTTCGATTTGCATTAGGATTTTTGAATCTGGTACTTGTTTTGCAATAGAGATAACTTGTCGGATCTGTTTTTGGGTTCCCGGTTTGAAGGAGTTCAACCAGATCCCATGAGATTCAAAATCTTTTAGTATTCGAATGGCCTCTTCCGTTTCCGGAATACCAGCTGATATAGTTACTCCTTCGATAGGAGCTCCTTCACTTTTGAGTTTTTTTACTAAGGGAACTTGTAGATTCCATAAATAGGCATCTAAGTATAGAAGGTTCACAACTATGCCGACTTCGGGAGGTAATTCTTTTCGAAATACTTCCATTCTTTTTCGGAATAGTTCTTCCGTTACTTGTCCTCCTCCAGCCCATTCTACTAAGTATCCTTCTTTTGCCGCAGCGATCACGATCGCAGGTTCAACGGTAGAAGGAGTCATACCTCCCCCAAATACAGGAGCTCTTCCCGTCCAAACAGAGTAATTGTTCTTTAAGAAAATTTTTCCATTTGGAAGTTCTACCGTTTCTGGTTGGAATTCCTTCCATGATTTAGGAAATTCTAAATTAGTTTCTTTTGTGAAAGATCTATAGGACTCCGATTTGCTTAAGTTTCGAGTGAGATAGGATTTACCTTTAAGGATAGGAGAGCATAATTTTTCGGCATCCACTCCCGGCCCGAAAGAGATTAATAAAACTTTACTTTCTTCTTTTTCTAAACTTCCCAAACAGATTTCCCAATCCAAGGGTTCTGCCACTGTCATTCTGGATAAGGCAAGCGCGAGATCTGATTCTGTTCTGAGATCTCTTCCGTCTCTTGTATCGAATAGAGGAATTTTTAGATCGGATTGTTTCGGGTTGAATCCTATTCTTTTGACATCTTCTTCCAAAAGTACAGGGACCCTTCTTAATAACGGGCTATGGAATGGAGCGGAAATTTTGAGAAATGTCCAAGAATCCAGGTTGGGGAAATTATTGTTTGAAAGATAAGTTCTGAACTCTAATAAAGATTCTGGAGATCCACAGACCACTCTGGCCTTTGGTCCATTCTTCAGTCCTAAATATATTGTGTCTTCGGAACTTCTGTTTGAGTTAAATTTTTCTAATTCTTCCGTTAATAAGGAGTCGCTCTCCGACTTTAAAGCCGCCATAGGAGAGGGGATCTCATCGGGCTTCAAAAGTCTTTTTGCAGAAACATCCAATTCTAAAATTGGAAATTCCTCTTGGACTCTTATACCTAGACTGATCAGGTTTCTAAGTATCAGTGATAAATTTTTTAAGAATGTGGTTTTATCAGGAGAAGAAGATAATAAAAATCCAGCGTACACTCCTTGGGAATGACCAAATATACCTGAGATTTCGTTATATAAAGACTCCCAGTGAGATTCGTCTTGGATTACTCTGTATAAAGCGGAAGCCTGAGCTAAAAAGATAAGAGGAATACTATATGAGCAATTCTTTAAGATAGAATGGTCCGGAGTTAATTCCGGCTGATCCAACCAATCCTTTAAACGAAAACCTAAAGGCAATGCTCCTAAAAGTCTGTCTTTATGGATTGCTTTACATTCTTCCTCGATAGAAGAGAAGACAGTTGTCCAAAATTCCGAACGAGAATTGCCTTCTTCATAGAAAGAGCGTAATTCAGGAATAGGATCTATTCCCTGTCCGGCGAAGGTTACGAATGTTTTAGCAGACTGAGCTGAAAGATTTTTATAGATTGGCGATACTTGTTCGGAAGATAAAGCTCCGCTTGAATAATTCGTTTTCATTTACTGACCCTTCCATTTTATTTTTCATTTAATAAGATTTCATTTGAAATGGAAGAGTTTACGTTTTGATTTCAAGAAAAAATTTTTTTATACTTAATAAAATCAAAATCGTAATTATGAACACTCGTTTGGCACGATGTAACAAATGCTATGCATATCTATTTTCCTATTTTATAATATGAATGCATAAATATTATGCTGATGAACATTTGTTAGTTAAATAAGTTAGTTAACAATTGTTCGTTAATTCTGTTAGTTTGTTGCTCGGCATTATTTGGCTTGTCGCAAATGAATCTTAAGTTAATGAACAAATGTTTACTTTAAATTAATAAAACATAAAGTGATTTGGATATAGGGAAGGCGCTTGGGATCAGTTCTTGCTTTTATGGAAAGGGTTTAGAGGAAGGAAGCCTGGGGTCGGACGGCCAGGCTTTTATCTTATGTAATGGAAAGCCGGAGACAGTTTTAGTTCCCAAACATAATAAAAATAGAATGTATAATGTTTGGCTTTAGGACTTCAGTTTGCCCAAAAAGTCCGCAGGCGCTCCATCCGTAGGAATGAGAACCACTTCTCCTCTTTTTAAAGGAACCTTTGGTACCATATATTCCACTCCTGCAAACCACGGAAGGAAATATTTACTTATCGCCATTACTCCGGAAACATCGAAACCGGTAGTGGCGATTACCTTAATTCCTTCGAATCCATCTTGGTAGATCCTACGGATCATCCAAAGGCCGGAGGTCTGGGTTTCCATTGTGATATCGGTGATGACAGCTTTCAGTTTATGCTTATTCGCAAGATAAAGATCCCAACCTTGAGATGCATCTAAAGCGCGAAGTACTTCGCAGCCATTTTCTTGGAGATAAGTTTTGAGATTATTTGCATAACGATCGTTGTCGTCCACTACAAGAACTAATGGTTTCAAGGCAGCATCCCCGCTCCGGCGTATTGATTGTCTGTAAGTTTTCGATAAAGACCGTTTTTCTCCATTAGAGAAGTGTGATTTCCTTCCTCTACAATCCTTCCGTTATCCATAACAAGTATGCGTGGAATGTCCTTGATGGTGGAAAGTCTGTGAGCGATCACAAACGTAGTACGGTTTGCGAATAATCTACGGAAAGCGTCACTGACCAATCTTTCGGACTCTGCGTCTAACGCGGATGTGGCCTCGTCCAAGATCATGATTTCAGGATCTCTTAACAAAGCTCTTGCGATCACAAGTCTTTGTCTTTGTCCACCGGAAAGATTTAAACCTCTCACTCCTAAGATACTATCGTATCCATTGTCCATTTGTTTGATGAAGTCATGGGCGTGAGCAAGTCGTGCAGCTCGGATAACATCTTTTCTGTTCGCTCCAGGTTTTCCGTAAGCGATATTGTCTGCGACTTTTCCGTGGAATAAGAAAATGTCCTGTGTTACGATCCCGATCTTATTACGTAGATCGGCAAGAGAAAGATCTTTAATATTCTGCCCATCGAACTCGATCGATCCGACACTCGGATCGAAGAATCTAGGGATCAAGTCCATCAATGTGGACTTTCCGCAACCGCTTGCACCTACGATCGCGATTGTTTCTCCAACTTTCACGTTCAAGTTGATATCTTTTAATACTTCTGCGTTGGTCCCTGGATAAGCAAAGGTTACACCTTTGAACTGGATGGAGTTTGTGACCTTGTGAACTTTTACTTTTTCTTCTTCGCTATGATCCTCTGTTTCCAGATCTATGATCTCGAAAATCCTTCTTCCGGCGATGATTGCTTGGGAGATTTTTCCCACCATTTGTGATAACTGTGTTAATGGGCGGAGAAGAAAAAGAAGTGTGAGAAGGAATACCATGAACTGTCCCACTGTGAAAGGAGAGCCCACGTTCCCTGCGAGAATATACCGTGCACCTAATGCAAAAAATCCCAGGGCCACTAAAGAAGAAGTTAACTCCACTAGGCTGGGCGCGATCTGTAAATAATACTGCCCTTTAAAATTCCTACGATAAACGTTTTGGTTGATCTTCTGGAATTTGTCCCTCTCATATTTTTCGGTATTAAAAACGCGGATCACTTTAATTCCGGAAATCATCTCTTGTAGATTCGCGTTCAAGTCCGCCAATTTCTCTTGAAACCTTTCTGTGGATCTAGTGATCTTTTTGGTGAATAAGGTCACAGGCAGGATGATCAAAGGTACTGTTCCACATGCGATAAGAAGAAGTTCAGTGTTCAAATAAAGTAATACTAGGAGGTGAGTGATTACGTAGAAAAAGTTGATCGTCGCATCTCTAAAGTTAGAAGAGATAACTGCAGCCACCACTTCTACATCGTTGATGATCCTACTCATCAAAAGTCCCGTTTTTTCCTTAAAGAAAAAAGTAAGAGGGAGCATTTGGTTCTTCTCGAATAAGTTCTGTCGTATATCCCGCACAGCCCAATAACCCGCAGTCGCGAGGCAATACACCGAAGCAAGATAGGTGAGCAGTTTGAGTCCGTATAGAGGAAGTATCAAAAGGCAAACCGCCCAAACAACTTCCTTGGGCTCCATGTATTTGGTGCGTCCGTTAGACCATCTTTTAACGTCGATCAGGACTTTCTTAGCTCTTTCTACCGGGTTTAAGCGGATCTCTAAGTTGGATTCTTCCTTTGTGATGATCTCTTGTTCTGCCTCCGTAAATTCGAATTGGAAGCGGGTATTCGGATCCGCTGCCATAGTATCGAAAAGAGGGATAATGGAGGTTAAGGAGACCGCGTTCAAGATCGCAGTTAGAAGAGCGAATGCGATGCCTAATGAAAATCTGTACTTATAACGTACTGAATAACTCATTAAGCGGAAGAAAATTTTCATTTGATTTATGCTTCTGACACGATTCGAGAAAAGTTTCTCACCAGTTCCAATCCGTTTTGGGTCATGATGGACTCCGGATGGAATTGAACTCCGTATAAATGAGGTTTTGTCTTATGACGCACTCCCATGATGATCCCATCTTCCGTCTTGGAGGAAACTTCCAATACATCTGGAAGGCTTTCAGGTTGTATCACAAGGGAATGATATCGAGTGGCTAAAAAAGGAGAAGGCAAGGACTTATATATATCCTTTCCATCATGTTCTATCAAGCTTACTTTTCCGTGCATAATATTTGGAGCGTTTACGATCTTTCCGCCATAGACAAGTCCTATGGCTTGGTGACCTAAACATACACCTAAGATCGGAAGCTGTCCCGCTAATTCTTTTAAAATATCTATACAAACTCCTGAATCTTCAGGACGTCCCGGACCAGGGCTCAGTACGATCCCTTTCGGAGCCAATCTTTTGATCTCGTTTAGATCTATCTTATCGTTCCGAAAAACTTCTACCTTATTGCCTATCTGCGAAAAATACTGATACAGATTGTATGTAAAAGAATCGTAATTGTCCACGAGAAGGATCATCTATTCCATTCTCCTTTCAATCCGTTTCTTGCAAAGTCCACTGCTCGGAGTAATGCGGCCATTTTGTTTTTGGTCTCTTCTAATTCGCCTTCTGGAGAAGAATCATAAACAACTCCTCCTCCAGCTTGGACGAATGCCTTCTCTCCATAAAAAGAGATGGTACGAATGACGATCGCCATGTCCGTATCTCCCTGGTAGGAAATATAACCTAAGGCCCCGGAATAAATCCCTCTTCTGGTCCTTTCTAATTCGTCTATGATTTCCATAGCTCTGATCTTAGGTGCGCCTGAAACTGTTCCCGCAGGAAGAGTAGCTCGAAGAAGATCGTAAACCGATTTTCCTTCTTCCAAGATGCCGGAACATTGGCTTACGATATGCATTACGTGGGAATATTTTTCTATAATTTTAAAATCTTCTACTCGAACGCTTCCCGCTTCGCAAACCCTACCGAGGTCGTTCCTTCCTAAGTCTACGAGCATGATATGTTCTGCGATCTCTTTGGGATCCGCTAAAAGATTTTCTTCCAGAAGTTTGTCCGCTTCCGGATTGGCTCCTCTTGGTCTCGTACCTGCAATCGGCCGGAGGTAAGTTTTTCTATCCTTACATTTTACCATGATCTCAGGAGAAGATCCAACCAAGGAAATATCATCCAGCTTGAGGAAATACATATAAGGACTTGGATTTACGGTCCTTAATCCGCGATAAACTTGGAAAGGAGGAACTCCTGGTCGGAATTCCAACTTTCTAGATGGAACGACCTGAAAGATATCTCCCGCATAAATATATTCCTTCGCTTTCTGGACCGCTTTTTTATAGTCCTCGTCGGGAATATTAGGAGTGTATTCCAATTTCTCCTTAGTTACTAAAGGATGCTTAACCCAACCGGGAAGTTCTCCTTCTCTGATCTCTTTTTCAATCGCATCAATTCTTTCTAATGTAGCTTCGTAACAAGCTTTAGGATCTTCGTATTCGGAAAGACGAGCATTGACGACGATCCTTAATAGACGATCCACATGATCTACTACCAGTACTTCGTCGTATAAAGCAAAGTAAACATCTGGAGCAGGTTCATCTTCCGGTTTAGTATCTGGGATTTTTTCATAATAACGTACAGCTCCGAAGGAAAGAAAACCTACAGCCCCTCCTTGGAAAGAAGGAAGCCTATGATCCGGAACGTATTTGTCGTCTCCCATTGAATATTCCAATAGGAATAAGGGATCGTATGTGATGATCTCAGTTTCCGGTTCTTTTCTTTTGGAAACATAAAATAGACCGTTCTTACCGTAGAGCAATCTATACGGATCTTTTCCTAAGAAGGAATTCCTGCCTACATTCTCTCCGCCTTCTACTGATTCTAAAAGAAAAGAATGTTTGGCCTCGGTGCCTCCCCATTTTGCAAAAAGGGACACCGGGGTTTCCAAATCCAAGAAGACTTGTTTGAAAACCGGGATCAAATTCCCGGACTTCGTTTTTTCCAGGAATTCTTCGTATGTTAAGGAAAATTCCTTCAGAGGTTCGGTCCTTCTATCCCTTTACCTTCTGTTAGGTAACGAGAGATGATCAATCTTTGGATTTGAGAAGTTCCTTCGTAAATTTGGAAAATTTTCGCGTCTCTCATGAGTTTTTCGACAGGATATTCGGAGTTAAAACCGTAACCGCCTAAAACTTGGACTGCGTCAGTCGTAATTCTCATACAAGCATCCGCGCAGAACGCTTTTGCGATAGAAGCTTGGTAAGTATTTCTGAAACCGTTATCGATCAACCAAGCTGCTTGGTGGCAAAGAAGTCTTCCTGCTTCGATATCTCTCGCCATCTCTGCGATCATAAAAGAGATAGCTTGGTTCTCGATGATAGGTTTACCGAATGCAGTTCTAGTTTTAGCATATTCTAATGCATGTTCCATGGCAGCTCTTGCAACACCGACAGCTCCGATTGCAACTCCCGGACGAGTATGATCAAATGCTCCCATCGCAATCTTAAATCCGTCGCCTTCTTTACCGATCATCTGGCTTTTGTGGACTTTCACTTCTTCAAAAGTGATCCCTCTTGTGTCGGAACATCTTTGTCCCATATTCAATTCTTTTTTGCCTACGACCACGCCAGGAGTTTTGGAGCTAACTATAAAGCCGGTGATACCTTTGTGACCCGCAGCAGCGTCAGTTTTAGTAAGAACGAAGAACCAATCCGCATAACCTGCGTTAGTGATCCACATCTTGGAACCGTTGATGATATACTCGTCTCCAACCTTTCTGGCAGTAGTTCGGATCCCTGCAACATCAGAACCTGCACCAGGCTCAGTAACAGCATAAGCGCAGAGTTGGAATTGCTCTGTCATAGGCTGAACCCATTTTTTCAAAACTTCGTCGCTCGCTCCGATCAAGACTGGAGCTAATGCCAAGTTATTCGCAAGGATAGCGGTTGCCATCGCAGAGCAACCCCAGAATAATTCTTCTCCGATAATAACATCATCCAATTCATGCATTCCGGCTCCGTTGTATTTTTCCGGAATATGGATATTCATCAAACCGATCTCCCAGGCCTTTTTCAAGATCTGAAGAGGGTATTCCCCAGTTTTATCATGATGCTCCGCTTTTGGGCGAATCTCATTTTTTGCAAAATCTCTGGCAAGACCTCTAAGCGCTTTTTGATCGTCTGAAAGAGCGAAATCCATTATAACTAACCTTAATTGGAATGAAGGGTCTCTTCGGGAGACGCGATGTACGAACCGCGTTTCTTTTCAAAAGACAAAAGATCTTTGAAAGGATAAAATTGGGACTACCGTCCGGTAAACCGGTCCGGATAAAAGGTCCCGACGAAAAACCCTAAGGAACAGGTTCTAAGCGGAAGGGTACCAAGTCAAGAACGTACGATTGGATTAGAAGAAGTGAGAAGAATCCTGAAATCGTATAAATGCCGAAAGGACGGCATCAGTTTTGAAACTTCTGTTGGAAATAAATTTCCAGTTGAGATTAACTGAACGACAAACTCTCTTCCGTTAAGACCCGAATGGGTTTCGATTTAGTTCCATGATATAGGTTTCAAATCCTTCTTTTAAATATGTTTTATAAAAAAAGAAGAAGGCTAGATTAGCGAAATTTTATATAAAGTTTTGATTTTTGATTGTGGGCGGTCCGTAATTTTTCGGATTATCTTTAACCTCGGACCCGGGATCATTTACCGGAGCCAAAACAATCAAAAGGATAATTTCGATGAAAAAACTAGTATTAGCGCTTACCACTCTTTCTCTCGTTGCAGCTTTCGCACTAAGCGCAGAAGAGAAAAAAGAGGCTCCTAAAAAAGAGGAAGCAAAGAAAGAAGCACCTAAGGCCGACGCTAAGAAAGAAGCAAAAAAATAATCCCGAAAGGGTTTATTGACGTCGGCACTGGATATAAGAGTGCAGCGACAAAGGGCCTCCCATAAAGGAGGCCCTTTTTATTTCAATACAGCTAAGAAGAACTTTGTGTTAGTCGACTTTCAAAAAAGAATCCGGCAGGTCAGACCGCACCGGATATAAGAGTGAAGCGACGATAGGAGTCCAAAGACTCCCGTTTCTTATTCATAAGATCCTCCCCTCATTGTCAGCTATTTTTTCCCCATTAGGCCCGTGCTGCCTTTTGACGAACCTGTATGTAATTACAGATTTTTATCTGTTATAGCGTAAATTTTGCTTGTAAAACGGATGGCCTTTTGATATGGTCTTTTGCACACCGGAAGCGAAAACGGAAGGTGGAATTAAGGAAAAGGAAGAATCCAGATGAAAAAACTAGTATTAGCAATCACCACTTTGTCTCTTGTAGCAGCTTTTGCTTTAAGCGCGGAAGAAAAGAAAGAAGCTCCTAAAAAAGAAGAAGCAAAGAAAGAAGCTCCAAAAGCTGATCCTAAAAAAGACGCAAAGAAATAATATAAGAACGGAAAGAAGATTTCCGAACTTCGATTATTATCTAGATCAATTTCTCCGGGGCCGTCCGACACAATTGGACGGCTTTTGCGTTTAGTTCCCTAAGATCTGGGATTTCATAAAATGAGCGGACCTTCTTCCTAACTCCAAAGCTAATCTTCCATTTTCCATTTTATTCGGATGAAGATAGGGGGTATTGGTCACCACTCTAATAATTTTTTTACCGTATTTCTTCGCTAATAATTCTTTTAGATCTCTGGTCTCGCTTGCGATCACACTCACACAAGAGTCGAAAGCTCTCATCAAAATTTTACCCGAAACAGGTTTGCGGTTCTCAATATCATGGATCACAATCCTTTTGATACTTGGATCCAAGATAAATTCTTTGATCGGTTCCGCATCTGCAACTCCACCGTCCAAAAATTCCTCTCCCTTAAGATTAGGAATTTCGAAAAGAAGGGGGAATGTCATGGAGGCCATAATCATATCGATGATATTTCCTTCGGTCTTTAATTCTCTGATACCTTTGGTAAGATTAGAAACTGCAATCCCAATCTTGATAGGCATCTCAGAAATATCCTTACCTCCCAAGTAAGGTTCCAATAAGGTCCTGATCTTTTTTCCGGAAAGAATGCCGGAATAATTTTTAAGTCCTTTTCTAAACGGTTTTAGGAATTGGCTAAAAAAATTCCCGTCCCAAAAATCACTCTTTTTCAAAGTAAGAATGAATCTTGTGATCTCTTCTGGGGGAAGTCCTGCTGCAACTAGAGACCCGATCAATGCTCCTGAACTGGAACCTGTGATCGCTGCGGGTTTAAAACCGATCTCTTTTAGTCCGAGAGAAAAACCGGAGTGAGCATAAAAACCGAAAAATGCGGAGTTCAAAGCCAATGCGTCATACGATTTTTTAAAGATAAGATTCGGCGATTTTTTGGAAGCCATTGCGAGTTTCTTAATCCAGAGGGGAACTTTGTCCAGAATTTTACCTTAACTTTTAGGGCTTTAGTTTTACGAATTAGGAGAATCATCCTTGAAACAATTCAATTTCGGGAGTATCACTATGATATGAGCTATCGAACTTTTTACGTCACCACAAAGAATGAAACCGAAGCTTTGGAAATTGCGGAAACTTTAGTGAACGAAAGACTGGTTGCTTGCGCCAATCTGATCCCTGGGATGAAATCTATCTATAGATGGCATGGAAGGTTAGAGCATAATCAGGAAACGGTTCTTTTATTAAAAACCAAAGATTCCGAGGCGGAAAAAGTCGTAGCAAGAATTTCGGAATTACATAGTTACACGGTCCCTTGTATCGTTTCCTGGGAGATCAAAGAGGCGAACCAAAAGTATTTGCATTGGATAGATTCGGAAATCGGAAAATAATCCTTTCCCTTTAAACATTCTTTTCATACATTCGGATATTTTTATCGAGTCTCTTGGTTAGAAATTCCGATAGATTCGTGACTGAGGCGGATGAATGGAAGAAAAAGCGGAAAAGTTTTGGACCTGGTTTTCCCAAAACAGCCGGTATTATACTAAACTAGACGATCTGGACGATAAAGAAAGAGATCGTCTTCTAGACGATCTCATGGACCGACTCCAGGAAGTGAATTCCGAGTTTTTTTTCGAGATCGGAGGGGGAGACGAGAGCCCTCACGAATTCACTGTAGTCACAGCAGGAGATGAGGATCTGTACGCGGAGGCTGAAAGGTTCGTAGACCTCGCTCCCGAGATTTCTGGCTGGGATGTCTTCTCCGTAGACCAGTACCAAGAAAAAGGCACAGTTATTTTTCACGAAGGTTTGGAGTTAGATTCGGAAGAGACTTGGTTTCTTCCTTTGGAGAACACAAATCTTCCTAAAAGTTTCGGAATTCGGATCTGTTTCCCCGATTTCCCGAATGTAGAGTCAAATCCTCATCTCAAAAAAGCAGTCGGTCTATTATTGGAAACTCTTCTGGGCGAAGATACATTTACCAAAGAAATAGGATATTATGAGATCGGAATGCTTCCCGACGATCCTGAAGAAGAAGGATTCATTGAACTAGTAGAATTGCCCGACTATATCCAGTGGAGAAAGGAAAGAGAGGCATAAAAAAAGGCGGGCAAAGCCCGCCGTTAAAAAAGGAATGGAAATCCGAAATTAATTCTCCGATTGGATCACTAAAGTGGATTGTTGGGTTTTGGAGTGTTTCACATCCAGACCATAAATCAGCACAGTTGGCACCGCGTATTGAGAATCGAAAGTATCGATTGCAATCGCGATCTTATTTCCTGCAGGAACATCATAAGCTACCGCATTTAGATCGATAGATAGATCTTTTGTTTCATACCATCCCGCGTCGAAAATAGTCCCGGTACCATGAGTGATCAAAGTAGCGGTGCCATATTTATCTACATCGTAGAAGTAAACGTTCACATTAGCCTTTCCAAGGCTGGAAGAGATCTTTCCGTTCCAGAACATTTTACCTCTAATTTTCAATGCAGAGCCTAATGTAGAAGATTGGTATACAATACCGTTCACTCTACTTACGAAACCTAAATTGGTTTGTACGGGAATTTCAGCATGAGCGGCAAGAATATCCGAAAGCAAAGGAAATCCAGTGCCGGCAACTGTATCCGCTCCGGAGAGGATCCCTGTGTTCGTAGTGGTAGTATTCTGGCTCGTGGATAATTCTCCGTTGGAGAATAAACCTCTTGGTTTTAGATAAAAAGTTTTATCGGAAACGGTAGGAGAAGGCCAAGAAGGAAGAGTTACTCTAGGACCCGCAAAACGTTTCTGGAAAGTCACCTGAGGTTTTTCCATGATCCCGTTATTGATCCCTTTCAACCAATAATCGAACCAATCGTATGCGTTATCCCATACAAAACCGGAGATCCCTAATATACCGGTCAACTCTGCGCTTGCATGGATCCCTTCGTTCATTAAAAGTTTTTTAGGAACGGTGATCTTAGAATAATAATCTAAAACCGCGTTCGGGTTAAATAAGAAGTCCTCGAAGTTATTCGAGATCAGGACCGATTTACCTGCGGAAGCATTCAATTGTCCTACAAAAGTTTCAGGAGAACGATCTGCCGCCCATGCAGTTACAAAATCGATATCCGTATGTTGTAGAAGTTTTCCGAAATTCTCTGCGATGATCGGATCAGGTCTTCCTGTGATGTAACCGGAAGCAACTAGTATCAGTCCCCAGATCAATCTAGGAGTATCATTCCCATAAAGAGAACGTTTGAGATTTCCCCAACCGCTCATTGCAACTGCAGTTTTGATCCTTGGTTCGGTGCTTACACCAGCTAAGGAAATTCCGGCACCATAAGAGATACCTGAAATACCGATATTTGCGGAATCGGTTTGTGTATTCGCAAGTAACCAATCGATAATTTTGCTTAAGTCAGCTCTGTCTTTCGGACCTGCAGTATCGATGAGTCCTCCGGAAGCTCCGAAACCTCTGGTGCTATAAGATAGAACGATATATCCCTTTTTAGCGAGTTTCGCGGCAGGAACCAGATACTCGTATTTGTTCAAGGCCCAACTGTTTACGAAAATTACTGTAGGGTATTTTCCAGTGGGAGAAGGTGTACTAGGTGTGAAAAGGCTAGCCTCTAACACTACCCCGTCGTTTGCAGTTACCTTAATTGTATTATCGAAAGTGAAACTTCCGTCGCTCTCTTGCGCGAATACATTTTGGATCTCTCCACTGGAATCCTCTAGTTCGGAAACTCCTTTGTTTCCGGCAGCTTGAGCCAGGCTTAGATCTACAGAGGCTAAGAGGGCTGCAGCTTCCGCATTTTGAGAAGAATCACTTTTACAAGAGTAAAATGATCCTCCCACGACCATCATTAGTATGCAAAATCGCATAACTAACGTTCGATATATTTTTCTCATCACTATTCTCCATACGCTTTTTCAGTCTTTGACTTTTTAGCTAATTTATGGAGAGGGAGTATAAGACAGTTATCAGTAGGGGTCGTCTTGGATTCGAATTTTGGACAAATTAAAAGGTCCTAATTTTTTATTTAAACTAATTCGAAAGAAAACGTTCGTTCAAATTAAGAAACTTTGGATTTTCGGAGATACTCTCTCGGAGAAACACCTTGTATAGATTTGAATGCAAGATTGAAAGTCGCCTTGGAATTGAAACCGGATCTGTAAGCGACGGAAAGAATATTGGCTCCTTCTTCTTTTTTTAATATACGAACCGCTTCCGCGACTCTGTAACCGTTTACGAACTTTGAAAAGTTGGTTCCTTTCCTCTGATTTAGAAATTCTGAAAGTTGATATGGTTTGATATCTAACTGATTGGAGAGTGTGGAAAGAGAAAGGTCTTCTTGAAGATACAATTTTTCTTTTATCATCAAACTTTCTAGACGATTTTCTAGATCTGTCGTATCCACACCTTCTAATCTGGAATTACGATACGCATCTCTCATAGAAGGTCCCATCTCGCTGAAAACTTCCGGAGCATAGATCTGTGCCAGATAGCCTGCGACTGCGTAGATCACAGTGCTTAAGACGGATATGAATAATAAGTTAATGTCTCTGATTAAATAAGAGATGACAAGGATAGAAGTTACACTTCCGCTTCCGATCACAACGAACAGAAGTATCCTTGCTCCTGCATCTTTTTTAAGTCTCTCCAATCGGAATGCGGCTCTTGTCTGCCATACGATCGAAGAATAAAATACCAAATTAGCTGAATAAGCGCCTAACAGTAGGATATCCGACCAACTCGTGGAACCTTTTTCAAAATAATCCACAGGACGACTTAAAAAGATTTGAGGTAAAACTAAATACAAGATAGGAAATAAGATAAGAAGAAGTATTCCTGGAAGATAAAAACTCCTTTCGAAGGCTGTGAACTTCTCCTCTCGAACCGTAACAGAATACAGACTATACATCCCTGGTCCTAAAAACCAAGCGAATGGAATATGAAGATGATTTAAAAACGAAGGTTCGAAATAAATCCCCTTTAAAAGAAAATAAACGTACAAGAACTGGATAGAAACACAAAAAGATAATAAAGATAAGATCTTTAGGCCGGCAGATTTTTCCGGCCGGAGTAGGCATGCCACAGAAAGTAACATGCAAAAAAGCACTCCGAAAAACACGATCTCATGGAAATGTGGAACCACGAACTAATTGGATGAAATTTTATCCCCTAGTTGTCAAGTTCTTACATTCAGAATAGAAGTTTGCAAATCGCTTTTCAGGGCCAAAACTTGGGTCGTTTTTAGTCTAAATAACCTGGAAAGGGTCCGTTTTTTGGGAATCCTTCTAAGTTTTTGGTGAAAATTTTCGAAACTATAAGTATGGCATTCAGAGGGTTCCTCATACTATTCTTCTTAATACCCTCTTATCTATTTTCCGAAACTCCAGTATTGTTTCGATGGAAAATGAAATCCGGAGACGATCTGGAATTGAACGAATACCATCGAGTAAAAGCCAGACAAGGTGTTAGAGTCATCCATAGAGAGGATAAGAATCGGATTTTACTTAAGGCGACTTCCTGTAAAAAGGAAGGCTGCGATCTTTCCGCTATATTCGATACCTATATTAAATTTCCTGAATTAGATCCCGCCTTCTATAAAGATAAAACTTTCAAGAGTAAATTCCATATTTCAGAAACCGGGCAGTATACGGTTCCTCCGGAATACAGTATGCCAAACCTAAGATCGCTACCTAGCTTTTCTTCTAAAGAAGTAAGTGTAGGAGAAGAATGGACCAAACCTGCTTCTGAAAGTTTTCAGTTCTCCGCCACTAGGGTAGAGATCCCAGTCCAAGCAAAATACGTCTACCAAGGAAGGGGAGACTGGGAATACGCAGGAAAAAAAGGGAACGCAGATCTGATCGAATATAATTATAATTTAATGAAAGAATCCGATCCTATTGCTCAGAATATTCCTTACAAAATTTACGGTTTTGCAAAAGGGAAAGTATTTTTCGATTCAGAGCAAGGTGTTCCTCAATACAAATATGTACAGCTTGCTTATACATTTGTTTTTCCGAACGGTATCGCGCAAGAAATGTCTTTTGAGATCCATGGACTTTATTCTAAACAAAACTCTGTTACGGAGAACGATAAGGACAAAATTGCGGAAGAAGTCAAAAGGATCCTAGGGCCTTTTCCAGAGGGAAGCACTTATCCTAAAAAGAAACCGACTGGTAAAAAAGGCAACGGGTTAGAATGGCCTGAATGGGAAGGAAACCCTGAAGAAGAAGTTGCCGACCGCGCGCCTGTTGAGATCAGAAAATCGAACGAGGGTGTCGTACTATCCTTAGATAATCTTCTTTTTGATTATAATAAATCCGAATTAAAGCCTGAAGCCAAAAAGGTTTTAGAAAGGATCGCAGACGTTCTGAAAAAATATCCTGACAGAGAGATCCGGATCGGCGGACATACGGACGATAAAGGGAGCCAAGAATATAATCTCAAACTTTCCCAAGACAGAGCATTGTCGGTTCTCCAAGAATTAAGAGATTCTCATGGACTCGAAGAAACCAGAATGTCTTATAGAGGTTATGGAAAGTCTCAACCTGTTGCGGAAAATTCCACAGAATCAGGCAGGGCTAAAAACCGAAGAGTGGATATCACCATCGTTTTAGAATAATCTTCGGCTTTTATCCTTTTGTAAAAATGTTCGGATTAAAAATAATCTTCACTTTTACATTCGTTGTAATGATTATTTTCCATTAAACAAGAAAGAAGGATGCTATTATAGGATTCCGTTCCGGGTTCATGAGCGCCCACTGCTTGGCAAACCGCATCCCTCATTACTTTTCTTCTGTCTTGGCAGCGTTCAACAGGATCGATTCCGCAGGATATAAAACCGAATATTAGAATAAGACAAAATACAAGGCTTCTAACTTTCATTCTTTTCACCTATTTCTGTTTGGATTAGCAAGCGGATAACATAACGAAGGATATAAAAAAAGCAAGGAGTTTTGCCAAAATAGGCGGAGAAACTTTGACGTAAAACGGATTCTATTCGTGGATATAGCCCCAGCTTTCTAACACTTTTCGAACTTCTTTTCCTAAGGCAGCCTGCTCAGAAGATTCCGAATTTCCTGAAAGTCCGGCATCGTTATAAAAATAAGGTATTTTAGAAGTTTTGAATTCGTAAGGAAGTTTTGCAGAAGCCACTGATTCGGGAGAGTCCCTGTAAATTTTAGAACTCGCTTCCGATAGAATTCCCCATTTTCCGGATTTATAATCTTCCGGTTTTCCATCTTTGGAAATGGACAAACGAAATCCGAAAACAGGCTCAACTGTGTAGAAGGAGAGAATACTTTCTTTTCCTGGTGTTTGTTTGACTGTGAGAGACGCTGACTTTGTTTCTATTTTGTTTTCGGTAAACGGAGTATCCGATTGTATTTTATAAATTCCCGCTTGGATTCCGATCTCTATCTTACGTATACATTCTTTTTCACAGGCAGGTAATCTGAGTTTGAAAACATTCTTTTTCAAGCTGTGCGAATCCAATTCCTGTCTTGCTTTTGTCAGAAGCGGCGAATTGGAAGAAGAAAGATTTTGTAGTTCTCCTGGATCTGAAACCAAGGAATAGAATTCCTCGGACATCTTATGTGGTTCTCCCTCTTTGGTCCTTCTTACAAAATCGTAGCCTGGATATCTGCGAATGAGTTTGTATTCTTTGGTACGAATGGATTCTGAAAATCTGCCTTCAGTATATACAAAGTTTTCGGATTGCGGACCTTCTTCTCCATAGATTGCTTTAGAGTAATCATTTCCACCGCAGAGGTTCCGATCACAAGGTAAGCCCAATGCTCCCGCTAAGGTGGGAAAAAGGGAAAGTAAGGAAACCTGTTCGGAAAAGATTCTTTTTTCAATATTCGATTTTGCTGATGCAGGAGGATGAATGATCCAAGGTACCTTTATCTCTTCGTCGTAGTGAGTTTCCCCGTGGGCATGCAGATTTTCCGCCACGAAATGGTGATGGTAATAATGTTCCATGGATTGTAATTCACCATGGTCTGCGACTATAGCGATCCA
This sequence comes from Leptospira johnsonii, assembly GCF_003112675.1. Lineage (NCBI taxonomy): Bacteria > Pseudomonadati > Spirochaetota > Leptospiria > Leptospirales > Leptospiraceae > Leptospira > Leptospira johnsonii. The sequence goes on from NZ_BFAY01000011.1 coordinate 1,445,667, forward strand.
GGATTTATCGAAAGCTCCAGTCTTTTTAGCTTCTTCAAGAATTTTACCGATAACTTCGTCGGTATATAAGATCTCTGCCATATACTTTCTTACGTAAGGATCGTAACTATTCCAGATCTTGGGATCGGTTTTCTTTGCCAGAATGTCCATGTACTTTCTTTCCGGCAGATACGGATAATGAGGAGTGTTGATATTTATATGGAGGAAAAATCTTCTGTTTTTGTTCTCTTTTAGGAACTGGACGGATTCTGCAAGTATCAGTTCCGTATCATCTTTGTCTTTTCCTGGCTGGAATAATTTATGAAATCCTAGATCCACTCCCACTCCTGTATAATCCAATAGAAAGACATTGTTCATAAGACTTGCGGTCAGATAACCTTTGGATCTGAGATGGTTCGGAAGTGTTTCAGGCTTTTTAGAATAGAATATTTTTCTATGAAGATTACTGGAATAGAACCAAGCATTTCCAAGACCTAATTCGGATGCGATCTTAGAAGTAAAAAAGGAGATCATACTAGGTTTAGTCCAATTTCCGTTGGAGTATGCATTCTCGAAAATTATAGAATCGGAAGCGAGTTCGTCCAAATAAGGACTTGTAGGGACTGGAGAACCGCCGAATCCCAAACGATCCGGGCGAAGAGCATCTACCACGATCAATATTACGTTTTCTTTAGGTCCCCAAAGTTTCGGATCCGCCACCGAAGCATACAATGTGGGTTGTCCTACAAATAAAAGATCATTTTGATTCTTAGGAACCCATTCAAAGTTCCAAGTAGTAGAAGGATTCTCCTCCAAAGACTTGGAAAGTGATTCCGGGATCTTGATCTTATGATCGATCCATTCTTTTCCTTGGCTTTGTAGTTCCTCGGAGAATACAATAGAATCTCCTAGTTTAACGATCAATTTTCCGGAGCTTGGAATATACTCCCCAGAGGAAGAAAGCGCAGTCGTGGAAAAATCCAAAATAACATTTTGTAGATCGTAAAGTTTTGCCCCGGGGATGATAAACTCGGAGGAAATATCACAGCCGCCATTTTGAAAAAGTAGCAAACTATCTCTGGATTCGTTCAGCAAAGTTTGTTTATCTTTTAATATAGTAAGTTGAGTGTTTCTCCATTTTTCGTGAAGAGGAAGTTCCGAATAACGGGATGGATTCTTTTTATAATGATAGGAGATCTTTCTGATAGCTTCTTCTGAATTTCCTCTGCAAACACTTCCTGTTTTTCTTAAAGAACGAAGTCCATCCCAAACGGGAATTATGGTCTCTTCTTCATTTGGAAATGATCCTGGAAAAATTTGCCTACAATCCTGTAGAAGGTAACAAAGCAGGATCGGGATCAATGTCCTAGAAAGTTTGGAACCAAAAGAAATCATAAGGGACAAGGACAGAATTTTACTTGAGGGGTCCGCTTACAACCCTTATAGTCCGCAACGCGGGCTTCAGGAGCGAAGCGACTATCATCCGGATGAACACCATTCAGTGAACGGTCGTTTGAGCGAACAGAACGTTCGTTACTAAAAATTCAATGGACCTGTGGGATCGGTGTCTAAAAAATAGGGCCATAGAAACGATCTTCGATCCTTCGAAGATTTTTAAACCAATCCCAAGGAAAAGGATTATGGCAGAAAAAGGCATTTCAAAAGACCTGATCGGCACAAAACTCGACTCCTACGAATTCGACGTGGAAAGAGGAAAGATAAAAGAGTTTTGTCTAGCGATCGGCGAAACCAATCCGATATACTTCGATCTAGAAGCGGCAAAAAAAGCGGGATACGAGGACATTCCAGCTCCTCCTACATTTCCCACAGTGATCCAATTTTGGGGATATCCAAAAATTTGGAAAGATATGGAAAACATGGGAGTGGATACTTCCAGGATCCTTCATCTAAAAGAAAAATATAATTATGTTAAAACTCTTTATCCTGGCAGAGTTTCTTCTCAGGGAGAATGTGTTAACGTGACTGTAGGTAAAATGGATACTATGACTTTCCGTACCACCATTCGTAATGCGAAAGGTGAAACAGTGATTGAAGCTGAGATGTCCATTTTCATCCGTAAACCGGAACAGTGATAGGAGGATTAAGATGAGTAAGATTGAATTCGACAAGTACGAAGTAGGACAAGAACTCCCTCCTTTAAAAGTGGATACCATTACACATGCGCATTTAGTGCGTTATGCGGGAGCGAGTGGTGATTTTAACCCAATCCATAACGATCCGGATTTCGCTCGTAAGACCGGATTGGACGGAACTATCGCACATGGTATGTTCGTAATGGCTCAGATCGGAAGACTTTGCACTTCTTGGGCGGACCAAAAACAGATCAAAGAATTCGGAGTAACTTTCAAAGCGATGACCAAGCCTGGACAAAAGTTAACTTGTTCCGGTAAGATCAAACGTAAGAAAGAAGAAAACGGAGAAAAACTCCTTACAGTAGCTGTTGAGGCTTCTGACGAATCGGGAGAAGTAAAAGCATCCGGAGAATTAGTAGTTATCTGCTAATCTTTTTGTTTCTCTGAATTTTAAAAGGCCTCCGATCTCGGGGGCTTTTTTATGCTGGATATTCCGGAGTTTCTCTGGATTCGATCGCGATGATCGTGATATCGTCGTATCTTTGTTCGTCCCCTCTGGATTTTTCTTCCATTACGACCAATTCTTCCAATAGTTTTTGGAGACTGACATTGGAAAGTGTGGAGGCCCTGGATGCGATTGTCTCCACAGTGCTCCATCTATTTTCCTTTCTTCTGTTCTCTATGAGTCCATCGGAGAAAAGTAATAAACGGCTTCCTAAGGGGAATTTATGGGTGGAGAACTCGATCTCTAAATCATCGAATAGTCCTAGTATCGGACCTGTTTTGTGAAGTAATTCGAATGTACCGCCGGAAAGTAATACCTGATCGGGATGTCCCGCAGAAGCATATAGAACTTCTTTTTTTTCTAAATAGATATCGGCCACAAAACAAGGGAAGATACTTTCCAAAGTATCAAACTTTCTTAAAAATCTTCCATTCAATTCTTTTAATACATGAGTAGGGCAGGGTAGTTTTTTTAACTCTTCGTATTCTGTCTTTAAGGCCATGGTCATAAGACTTGCCTGTACTCCGTGTCCTACTGCATCTGCTAAGAGTACCCTTACTTGGCCTGGGTTGATCTCGGAGATATCTAAGAAGTCCCCACCCACTTTTTCCAAAGGTTTGTATACATAGTCGAAACGAATTCCTTTGATCTCTCTTTCAGGAGGAGTGAGTATCTTTCTTTGTACGTTCTGAGCGATCTCTAATTCTCTATTGATCTGCTGCAGAGTGTCGTTTAGAACTCTTGTCCTATCTTCTACCTTTTGTACTAACTTTTCTTTCATTTCGAAAAGTTCTAGGTTCATGGTTTGCAGATCTTCTGTGAGAAGTTTTGCTTCTTTATATTTGGATGAACGATCCGAAGCGATTACCAAAGACTGCAAGAATACGAATAGTACTAGTGCAATATGAGAAACCTGAAGAGAAGAAACTTTTAGAATATAAGTATAGAATAGATCGATCGCCACTCCTAAGAATAATATTCCCGATCCGTATAAGATATAAGAAGAATTACTTTCTTTCTCAAAATCTATCCCGAAGATTACATAGATCACGTAACCGATCGTGATCCCTATAAACAAATGGAAATAGGGGACCTTGCTGCTATTGAATTCCAAAGATCCGAATAGGGTCATTAGAATGAATAGAGAGATAATTGCTAAGGAAATCTGTACGTATAGTTTAGATGCGTAAGCTTTGAAGGTTTCATAGAAGAAAAGAAGATACAGTCCAGTAGCACACATCATGGAGATCTGTTCTATAATCTGGATCCCGTTTTGGTTGATCGAAGGAAAAAATTCCATGAGAAGTCTTGTGTTCGTAACAAGAGTCCTCATACCGATCGCCATACTCATGAATCCGAAATACAAAGGGGCCTTGCTGGATCTTAAGTATAAATACAGAGAAATATGATAGAGTCCCATGATCACTAGACTGGAGAACGCAAAAATATCCGTAAAGATGGTCCTAGTTCTCGTGGATAACATCACTTCAGAAGGACCTAATTTGACTGGAGAGCTGATGCCTCCTTGCCTTGCGAAATTATTCGTAACGAAAAGTGAAACTTCTATCTGACTGGAACTAGGAACGAAAGAGAAAGATCGAGGTTGTACTCTCGCGACACTGGCTTTAGGAGAAGTAGACGGGCCTCCCGATTCTCCTAAGAACTCTCCGTCCAAGTACAATCTGTAGGAACTCCAAACAGTGCCAAAACCTAAAGTGAGTACCTTCCCCACCCAAACATCTGGTAAAAGGATTTTTAATCTATAGGTTGCGTAACCTAATCTTTCGTACGACGGATGTAATTCAGTCTCTCTATTCCAAGAACCCGGGACTGTCATATTCCCATGAAAAGATTCTAGGATTTTTCCGGGCTCTTGGCTCCAGAAAAATTCCCATTCGCCGGATAGATCAACCGGTCCGGAACTTGTACTTTGGATCCCTCTAAGGTCAATTACACCTTTGTAAGCGCGTAAATTTTCCTCCTTATGCCAGGGGGTCAGGGACAAAAGGAAAATGAGGAAGCCGATGGGTCCTAATAAAAAGAATAAGTATTTTGCCGTGTGCATTGAGCAGGAAGGTTGGACCATCCTCCATCGGGTTATATTTTCTCGTCAATCTTTCTCCGACTAACAAGAGTATTCGAGAAAATATTGGAAAATAATAATTTCCAAGCTTAACTCTAGAACATTGGACCTTCTACTTTTTGCTTGGATTCCGTAAATACGAAAGAAGCGCCCTAAAGATTAATTTGGGGAACTTCAAAGATGATTAGAGGAAAAAAAACGAAGAAATTATACGTCGAATACGACGTTTTTTGGAAAAAAGAAGTATTTTGACAAATCGACTCCAAAAGCCGGAAATTCCTGTTGCCATGTTGGTCCTCGGGAAGAGCATGAAAAAGACCGATACCGAATCACAGATATGAGCCGTTTTTATTTTTCTAGAAACTATTCTATTTTAATTACCGTTACACTTGTATTGGCTTTCTATTCTGCGTGTTCAGGGGAAAAGGATGAGCCTTCTATCCTGGAAATCAGAGATTTATTGGACTCCGGTCATTTAACGGAATCCGTTCAGAAGGCAAAAGATAAGGCACTTATCATGGGAAAAATGGATCAGGTCCATTATTTAAGAGGCTGGATCCATTATTTACGCAAAGAGGATCCTTCGGCAGAAAAAGAATATAAACTTTGTTTAAAGGAGAATAAAAACTCCATCGATTGCCTAAGGGGACTCGCTCAAATAGAAAAACATAAACAGAATTTTGAAAAGGCAGAAACAAGGTACAAACAAGCCTTGGTGATTGCACAAGCCACCAAAGATCAAGAATACAGTTCTATGTTGCTTACGGATCTGGGAAATCTGGCTCTTTCTCAAGATGAAAGAGAAGAGGCTATGGACTGGTACAATAAGTCCATCCAAGTAAAACCGGAAGGTTCCGCTTATTATGGGATTGGCTTTGTACATTTATTGGATCGAGATAAAGTGGCTTCTATCCAATCCTTAAAAAAAGGATTAGGAACTGAATACAGAGACCTGATCATTAAAGCGGAAACCTATTATCTTCTGGCAAAGTTACAAAACGATTTCGAAAAAAATCCGAAGGCAGCAAGCGAGTCCGCAAAAAAAGCCTTCGAATTATTTCCAGCAATGGAGAAATACTCAAAATCTTGGGAACAATATTCCAAACTTTCCAGTTCTAAATAAAACAGGACCCAATGAATTTTCTCAGAACGATCTGGCGTATTATCCATAAACAAATCATTTTACCTTTCCAAGAATCTTATGCCCCTATCCACGAAGTTTGTTTGGGGACCACTGTAGGTTTACTTTGGTCTATGACTCCTTTAGTAGGAGTGCAGATGTATTTAGGATTAGGGACTTGGTTGATACTTCGATTGTTCCGTATCCGTTTTTATCTTCCGATCGCGATTGCAATGATCTGGATCACAAATCCTGTTACTGTCCCGTTTTTTTACTCTCTATTTTATTGGCTAGGAAAACATGTTTTACTTTTGTTTGGCGTTCCTTATCAACAGATCAGTTTTGACACGTTATTGGCCATCTCTAAAGAATCGGAATCAATGGATCTGATCAGCGGATTGTATCATTGGACAATTTTCTTATTCGATAAGATGGGACTTCCCATGTTCATAGGCGGTTTTGCTTTTGGGATCCCTCTGGCATTACTCGGTTATCCGATCACTTATCGTTTATTAAATACCTATAGAGCCAGAAGGGCCCAAGAAGAAGGTATCAGCCTGCAGGAATGGGAACTAAAACATGTTAGAAAAGATGTGGGATTATTCGCTACCAAAACGCAGTAGGTCCATCGTATAACGTTCGTTCTTTTCAATATATTTTTTCTAATTTAAACATTATTAGTTGTCTGAATTTCTTTCGGATCTGCATATTATCTGTTACTCGAATTCAATCCGGAGAGAATATATGACTCGTCGATTCTTGGCCGCCTTCTTTTTTACGGCCATCTTATGGAGCCTCCCTGTTTCTGCTCAAAAATTTGAAACAGATGCGGACCTAATGAAATGGATCAAATCCTTAAAGTATGAAACCAACCTAGTGCCTCTTTCTAATAAGGATGGAAAGTTGATAGCAAACATCCAAGTCCCCAAAGGTTACAAATATCTAAATCCGAAAGATAGTAAGACCGTATTGGAAGATGTTTGGGGAAATCCTCCTACCAGTGAACCTGGATTAGGGATTTTATTCATCGCTAATGAAACACCATTGGATCTAGGATCTTATGCGATCACTATCGATTATGTGGACGAAGGACATGTGGATGATGAGGATTCCAAAGAGATCAAATACGACGAACTATTATCCGATCTGAAAGATGCCTCTAAGGAAGAAAGTGAGCAGAGAAAGAAAGACGGATACTCAGGACTGGAATTAGTCGGCTGGGCTTCTTCTCCTTATTATGATTCTACCGCCAAAAAATTGCATTGGGCGAAAGAATATAAATTCGAAGGCACTGAAACAAATACCCTCAATTATAATATTCGGATTTTAGGAAGAAGCGGTTATCTTCTACTCAATGTGTTAGGAGATATTACCGTCTTAAAAAGAGTAGAGAATGATGTGGGCAGAATTCTCAAGAGTGTGGAATTCTCGGAAGGAAACCGTTACGCGGACTATGATTCTAAAATAGATAATTTAGCAGCATACGGGATCGGAGGTCTGATCGCAGGAGGACTTCTGAAAAAAGCAGGATTGTTTGCGGTGATCGGCGGATTCCTACTCAAGGGAGCAAAACTATTGATCCCAGCTGCGATCGGTCTCTTTTACGCAATCAGGAGATTGGTTTTCGGAAAAGGAAAACCGGAAGATACTGCTTCCGGACCAGGCGACAAAGAAGCCTAAATAATTCCTAAAAGATTGGAAAGCGTTTCCGCATCATATTGAGATTTACCGGAACCGCTTTCCGCTTCTGCGATCAAAGAAGCTATCTTACGATTGATTGGGGCCTTATGCCCGATCTCATCCGCTAAACGTACAATTTCACCATTCAGATAAGTGATCTCAGTCGTCCTTCCGTGATGGAGGTCTTCCCACATCGAAGATCTTGCTTCCGGATCAATTTTGACCATGGAAGAAGCCACTTTAAAAAATAAGAAATCAGGCAGTTTAAGAATGATAGGCGCAAGCCAGGGGATCATTTTTCCTGCGCTTGCGGGTTGGATCCCGGAGAGTTTGAGTATTTCTAAACCTTCTAAGATCATAGAGGCCAAAATTTTTCTATAAGTTCTTTGGGATAATTCTTCTCTAAGAGGAATACCTGCGAGAGCGTTCAGGCTATTATTCAAATTGAAAAGTAGTTTTCCCCAAAGCACTCCTTCCATGTTTTTATGAATGATAGAAGGTAATCCTGCTTTTCTTAAATAAGAATGGACCTTATTCCCAAATTCGTTCGATTTAATTACAAGTTCCCCGCTTGTTCCTTGGTGAAATTGCCCTTTTCCTTTTGCCACCACATTGAATGGGACCATACCCGCCAAGTTCCTGTCGCCTAACTCAGGTAATACGGAAGCAAGTTCTTTCGAATTTCGGACCCCATTCTGAAAACTCACTACGATAATTTTAGAAAGTTCTTCAGATGAAAGAAGGGACCGGATAGATTTTCCAGCTTCTACAGTATCCTTACTCTTTACCGTGATCAAAAATACGTTCGAGTCCTTGGCTTCTTTTATATCAGTAACGTAACGAATTTGGCTTGGAGCGAGGGTAAAAGAATTTCCCTTATAGTCGCTGATCCCTAAACCGAATAATTGGATCTCTTGTTTTAATCTTTCTCTACCTACAAATACTACAGGATACCCTGCTTTTACCAAGTACGCTCCGATATATGTTCCGATACTTCCGGAACCCAAGATCGCAAATTTCGGGGAAAAACTCATAAGCGGAAAGAATGAAGAATATTAGAAAAGTACCAACTATAAAATCGGTATTCTACGCTTAGGTTTGGGCATAAAAAAAGCCGGGATCCAATCCCGGCTTTTTCAGACACAACGTTCGAAATTACTGATTAGATTTCGCGTTGGAAGCCATTTTCAGGAAGTAACCTTCCACATCATACCAAGGTTTTCCGGAATTCAGAGTGTTAGAGCACTGGATATGGTCTATACCAGTAACTAGAAGTCCGTAATCAGGTCCACCTTTGAAGGTTCCCCATTTCAAAGAAGTGTAAGGAACGAGTCCATCGCAAGTTCCGCCTTGTCCATTGAACAATCCACCAGCGATACAAGCAGGTTGGATCAATCCCATTAAAGGGTGTTGGATTAGGTCAGGGATGGTGATGTAAGATCCGTAAGAGAAATACTTAACGGAAGAAGCATCAGGAGTACGGCTATTGAAAGCAGCGGTTCCACTGGTAGAAAGTGAACCCAAAGCTGCAAGAGCGTCTTGCTCTCCTTGGCTCCAGATTAACTGAACGAAAACACCAAGAACAGTGCTTACGAAAGGTTTAATCCAACTAGGCAGCACAGCGTTTACGATGTCTGCAATTGGAGATCCTCTGTGAGGAGTGTTCAAAGTGGTCAAAGTAGAAACTTTGGAAGAAAGTCCCAGGTTGGTAATAGCATAACGGCTATCCAATCCACCTTGAGAGTGGCCAAGAATATGTACTTTGCTGAATCCGTTTGCAGCCATATAGACAAGAACTTTGTCCTTTAGCTGAACTCCACGAGTCTCATTGGATTGAGCCGCAGTTTTAGCTGGTGCATATACGGTAGCTCCTTGGGATTGAAGGTATGTGTCCATTCCTCCCCAGTAGCTTAAAATACTGATAACGCCGGAAGAATCATTTCCCCAACCGAAAAGTCCGTGGGAAAGAACGATTGGATACGATCCGGCTAATGGTTTGGAGGAAGATCCTCCCCCTGAAGCGAACAACGTGCCGCTACACAAAAATAGGAGCAATACCGCTAGTCCTAATTTACGCATTTGAGTTTACCTCTTCACTATTCTCTTGCTGTCTATATGGTCTCAATTTGAGATTCGCTTAGTTTAACTTGTTCGCTTTTTCTATTTGTATCACTCAGTACAAAACCCGAGCTTTTGAAGATTAAATCAAGACTCCTAACTGTCAAGATAAAACGTTCGAAAAAAGTGCTGATAAAATAACGTTTGATATGAAACTAATATCTTTTAATAACAGTTGGTTTTTTATAAATATTCCTTTAGGGATAATTTGAGAGGAGAAGGTCTCCGCTTGGAAAATCCGGATTTTCAAAGCGGACTAACGCATTTGGGGTATAAGATACTCTGTTTTGGAAATTTTTTTCTGAGATCTTTTGGATTTGGCTGATTTAATGTGGATCGTGTTCTAGTTTGGGCGGGGCTTTCTGCTCTGTATTGGCAGATGGGCGAAGGTTCCGAGAAGCCCAACAGTGCTATAGTAAACTGGCTTTACTCGTTGCATTGAATGTATAATCTTCTTTTTTGTATGAACAATCGTTCATGTATATTCCAAAAATTTGAAAAAGATTGACTATGGATTATTATACACTTTCGTTGCGAAGCTCTAAGAGATAGAATAGAGAAGAGGAATCATATGAAGTACGATGTTCTGATCAAGAATGGAAGAATATTCGATGGGGAAGGGAACGAATCTTTTATTGGAGATGTCGCGGTCTTGGATGGAAAGATTGCTGAGATCTCTAAATCAATTTCCGGTGGTGCAAAAGAGATCTACGATGCAAAAGGACTTTGGGTCACTCCAGGATTTATAGATTTTCATACACATTACGATGCAGAGGTCGAAGCTTCTCCTGGCCTCAAAGAGTCCGTGATGCATGGGGTGACTACAATCACAATGGGAAGTTGTTCTCTCAGTCTTTGTATCGGTACACCGGAGGACCTTGCGGATATGTTTAGTAGGGTAGAAGCAATCCCTAGGGAACAGGTGCTTCCTTTATTACAAAAAAATAAAACTTGGAATTCGATGAAAGAGTATGCGGACCATTTGAATTCACTTCCTTTGGGCCCTAATGTTTCTACCTTCTTGGGACATTCCGCTATCAGAGCTTATTCGATGGGATTAGAAAGATCTTTATCTTATGGAGTAAAACCCACCGAGCAAGAAATGGTCCAAATGGAAAAACTTCTGCAGGAGGCGATCGATTGCGGATACTTAGGACTTTCTATCAATACTCTCACATGGGATAAAATGGATGGTAGCCGTTTTAGGAGTAAGCCTCTTCCTTCTACCTTTGCTAAATGGTCGGAGATCAGCAGGTTGAATCAAATCGTTCGGAGAGAAGATAGGATCTTCCAAGGAGTGCCGAACGTTTCTACAAAATATAATGTTCTATTGTTCTTTAAGGAAAGTCTTGGGATTTTTAGAAAAAAACTGAAGACAACGATCATTTCTCTCATGGACCCGAGATCGAATCGTTCTATTTACAAGTTGGTGGCGTTTCTGACTCGGATCGTAAATACGATCTTAAAAGGAGATGTTCGTTTGCAAGCTGTTCCTGCTGTATTCGATCTATATGCGGATGGAGTAGATGTGGTTGTATTCGAAGAATTCGGTGCTGGAACTGCGGCCATTCATTTAGCGGATCTTGCTGAACGAAGAAAACTTCTCCTGGATAAAGGATATAGAAAATGGTTCCGCAGGCAATGGACAAATTGGTTTTTGCCTAGAGTATTCCATAGAGACTTTAACGAGTCCAAGATTGTAGAATGTCCCGACCAAAAGCTGGTTGGCAGATCTTTTTCAGAATTAGCCAAAGAAAGAAAACAACATGTGGTCGAAACATTTTTGGATCTATGCGCTGAGTACGGTAACGATATCCGTTGGTATACTGTGATCGGTAACGATCGAAAAGGGCCTTTAAAATATATAGTCAGTCATCCGGATGTATTGATCGGATTTTCAGATGCGGGCGCTCACTTAAGGGGAATGGCACATTATAATTTCCCATTACGTTTTTTGAAATTAGTGAGAGATGCAGAACTGGAAGGAAAACCTTTTCTCTCGGCTGAAAAAGCTGTCTGGAGAGTTACCGGAGAGATCGCGGATTGGTTTGGTTTGGACACTGGAAAATTAAAGATCGGTGCACAGGCTGATATCGTTCTTTTGAATCCAAATGGTTTAAACGAAAAAGTGGAGACTATCCAAGAAACTCCAATGCCGGAGTTTGGAGGAATGGTTCGTTTAGTTCGCAGAAACGAAGAAGCGATCCGCGCTGTGTTGATTAACGGAAAAGTTGCGGTGGAGAATGGGGCAGTTCTTCCTGAGATCGGAAAAGAAACCGGTTTTGGAAGATTTATGGCTTATAAAGAAAAGGATTATCTTTATAATTCCAGAAAGGAATCTAAGAGATTACCTGCATCTGTAGCTTAAAGTTATAATAAAGGCGGAAGATATCAAGGAATACGAACTACGATCTTTCCGAAATGTTTTCCGTCTTTCAGATATTCTAATGCTTCTTTGAATTCGGAAAGTTCGTAGACTTTATCTACTACTGGCCTCAGTTTCCATTCTTCTATGGCTTTGTTCATAGCAAGGAAACCTTCTCGATGACCGACTACGATCCCTTGGACTTTGATCTGGTTCATGACCAAGGGTAAAAGGTTCAGATCCTTAATGGCGCCTGCTAAGATCCCGATCAGATGGATTGTGCCGAATAGTTTTACTGCTTTAATGGATTGCTCTAGAGTTCCAGCTCCTCCCACTTCTACTATATGGTCCGCGCCTTCTCCGCCTGTTAATTCTCTGATCTTTTCTCCCCAAGATATAATATTCTTGTAGTTGATCAGATGGTCCGCGCCTAAGGATTTTCCTCTTTCTAATTTTTCGTCAGAAGAAGAAGTTAAGTAAATGGTCGCTCCAACTGCTTTAGCAAATTGTAATGCAAATAAGGAGACTCCCCCTGTTCCTTGTATGACTACGGATTCTCCTTTTTTGAGTTGGTTCTCCACGAAGAAGGAAGACCAAGCGGTAAGTCCCGCGCAAGGAAGTGTGGCCGCTTCCTCAAAACTGAGATGAGAAGGCATTGGGACCACACCAGTTGCCGGAAGAATTGCGTATTGTCTTAGGGTCCCGTCTAAAGGGCCGCCTAGAGTAGTCCTGAGTTCTTTTTTGGTTGCATGTCCCGACAACCAATAAGGAGCAAAGGTTGCATTGATCTTGTCTCCGGTTTTGATGCCGGTGACATTCTCTCCAATCTCTAATATCTCTCCGGATCCATCGCTGCAAGGAACCATAGGGACCGGAAAATTGGGATTGTACTTTCCTTGTACCACGAGATAGTCCCTGAAATTTAAGGATGCCGCTCTAAAACGGACTAAAACTTCTCCAGGGCCTGGCTCGCCCGGGTCTGGTAGATCGATTAAGGAAAGATTTTCTTTTCCGAAAGAGGAAAGTTGGACCGCTTTCATTTAATTATACTTTTATAATGTAGTTCGGAGGGTAGAAGGGCTCCTGGGACCAGGAGCCCTTCTGAGGTAGTTTACTTTCTACCTAGTCCTAATTTATCCGCACCTACAAGGATACTCATGTTTCCTGCAGGGTGTTTGTTTTCTTTCATCAACTGGTGAGCTTGCGCAGTTTCGTTAAACTGGAAGGTTTGAGAAAGAACCGGATCCACTTTTTTATCGATCACAAGTTGGTTCAGACCGGCTGCGTTTTCGTCATTTGCAAAGTGAGAACCTTGGAGACGTTTTTGGCGCATCCACAGATATCTTAAGTCTACGGTTGCGTTATAACCTGTGGTCCCGGCGCAGATGACTACCATTCCTCCGGTTTCACATACGAATACGGAAGTAGGGATGGTGGTCTCACCTGGATGTTCAAATACGATCTTAGGATTGTTTCCTTTTCCTGCGATGTCCCAGATAGCCTTTCCGAATTCGCGGGCTTGTTTGGTCCATTCTACAAATACTTCAGGCTTATTAATATCCGAAGTCAGAGCACCCCAATGTTTGAAGTTATTTCTGTTAATTACTCCGGCCGCGCCAAGTTTCTTACAGAAATCGATCTTATCGTCGGAAGACACTACAGCTATTGGAATTCCACCGGCTGCCTTTACGATCTGGATTGCCATCGCTCCGAGTCCACCGGCTCCTCCCCAGATCAATACCACGTCTCCCGGTTTTACATCGTTCGGCTTCCAGTGATGAAGCATTCTGTATGCGGTTGCTCCAACGAGCATATAAGCAGCTGCTTCTTCCCAAGAAAGATGTTTTGGTTTAGGAAGACATTGGTGGTCTTGGACTTTACAGAACTGAGCAAAGGATCCCCAGTTCGTTTCATACGCCCAAATCAATTCGGAAGGTGCAAGCATAGGATCATTCCCCGCCTTGACCCAAGGATCGTTCTTGTCCCAGATCCCGCAGTGAAGGACTACTTCGTCCCCGACTTTTACGTTCTTAACATCGGAACCTACTTTATATACGATCCCGGATGCGTCTGAACCACCGATATGAAACTTTTCAGGCTCGCCTTTCTTATTTCTTGCGGCGATCACATCTACCGGAAATCCAAGTCCGGCCCAAACGTTATTATAATTAATACCGGCTGCCATAACTGCAACCAGCACTTCATCTGGAGCGATTTCAGGGACATCTATCTCTTCCGGCTGGATGGATTTGATTGGATCGCCAAAACGCTCTGGTCGGATGACCTGTGCATGCATTTTTTTAGGGACCACCCCTAATGGAGGGAGTTGGCCAATTGGTACGATTTCAGGTGCGCTCATGGGGACCAGAAAACAGAACCGACCGAGGCTTACGAGAAAAAAAAGAGTCCTAAACTTGGCTTTCTGGCCTAAGTAAGAAGGATATGATCGATCCTTTCTTCCAAACCTCTGACCCTATCCTCAAAAAATCTCACCGAGGAAATGGAAAGTATGAGGCTATGCAATAGGTCCACGAGAAGGGAAAGCTTTAGTTCCGCGTTTTTAGCCGGGGGATTACGATCCACGGCCGCATCCAATAACTTTCTGTACTGGGCTCCGTAATGGTTCGTATATTCTTGGACTAGGTTTTCGGGCGCAGAATAGACCAAGCTGAATGGAAGTTTAGCTCTATCAGGGAACTGTCTTGCGATATCGGAAATTGCCCGGAACACGGACACAACTTCTTCTCTTAAACCTTTATCTTTTACCACTCTACTTCGGATATCGTTCAATATCATCAAATGAGTGGCGACCAACGCTTTTCTGAACAAGTTTTCTTTGGAATGGAAATGATGATAGATACTAGGTTGCTCCAACCCGCATTCTCTGCTGATCTCTCTCAGGGAAGTTCCATGGAAACCCTTGCGGGCAAAAGCAATCGCAGCGCCTTCTAAAATTCTCTCTCGAGAATTTCTGAACACACCATTTGTGGGGTAGACAGGGCTACCGTCCTTCTTTTTCACCGATCCGACCTCTTTTAGGAGGATTAATCCGGCGAAATGATTTTTTTTGTCTGAAGATCGAAGATCCCGAAATCGCCGGAAGATCTATCCTTTCGGATAGAAATTTCACTATATAGGCGAAGATATAGCAAACGCCAGAATTCCGCAATTCATTAACGTATTGGGAAAGGTTATTTAGATCAATCTTGTCTGAATGCTAGTCTTACCTTGACTTGTGATGTAGTCTTAAGATTCAGAACTCCTTTTTAAAAACTTCGAAGTAGTTATTTAACTCACTCGTACCTGGAAGCCTACCTTCGGCCCCTGGTTGTTTTTTGCCGGGAGAACCGGGTTGGTTCAGATTTTGGTCTTTTTCTTCCCGCCCGAATGCGGCTGCAGGAGTGTATAATTGGCTTCCGAATAATAGTTCAAAGTTTGCAACGTTAGACTCTGATTCATCTAGTCTGATCTCTACTAAGAAATGATTCTCTCCGAATCTTGCTTCCCATTCATATACGAAAGATGGTTCTACAAATCCTGTGAACAAAGGAGATAATTTTCTATCTTCGCTGTCTGATTGGAAGATATGTACCATAACGGATTGGTCCGGATTTTCGTGAGCGAGACCTACGCCTAATTTGCGGACGATCTTTCTGTCCTTTCCTTCCGGGAATTGAAGTTTAAAAGATACTGTGCTTCCTTTGAATACGGAACCTGTAAAATGGGATTTTCGATCTACAACATATCCTCTGTCTTTTAGAGAAACCTTAACTTCTTCTACCAACTTTTTGAATGTAGGAGGTCCTCCTGCTATGGACTCTTTGAAGTTAGCTGGAGGATTAGAAGGAGCAGTTTGGGTGTAGAGATCAGATTGGATAATTAAGAATAAAAACAAAATTAAGGGAAAGAATCCATATCGGGGACGTTCTAATAGAAAAGATCGCATGATTACTAACAGACTAACTTGGATCGTACATTCTCGCCAGGTTTTTTCGAAAATAATTCGGAAAATAGAGTAGAATCCCTTGGGAAAAGCCCAAAAAAAACGATAAATGAATTATGCGCCCTGTTCTAAGAAAAAACTCGGAGGAATCATGAAAACGAATCTGGGTATTCTCACCTTTACATTGGTCTCGGTTTCCCTTTTATCTAATTGCGTTTCCCAATCTAAATACGATGCCTTGCAGGCGATGTACGACGAAAAAGCAAGGGACCTCTCCAATTTGGAAAAAGATAAGTCTTCTCTCCAAAGATCCGTAGAAGATATGAAAAGGATCCAAGAAGAAACGGAAAGAAGGATCGCTGATTATAAAAGTTTATTAGAAAGTTTTAAAAGTATGATCGATTCCGGAAAACTAAAGATCCGGATCGTAGATGGGAGAATGGTAGTGGTACTTTCTTCCGATATATTATTCGCTCCCGGTTCTGCGAGTTTATCTTCTAAGGGAACGGACGCGATTAAAGAAGTCACAGGGATCTTATCTTCTCTCCATGGAAGAAGATTCCAGGTAGAAGGTCATACGGACGATGTGCCCACCGGTATTAAAGGATACTCAAATTGGGAGCTTGCATCCGCAAGAGCTTTGAATGTACTTCATACTATGGTTAAGTCTGGAATGCCGGAAGATAGGATCAGTGCGGCTTCTATGGGATCTTCTCGTCCTTCTGTCCCGAATACAAGTGTGGAGAATCGAACAGCGAATCGAAGGATAGAAATTGTAATTGTTCCAGACTTATCTAATCTACCTGGGATTGAAGAATTACGTAAACTGAGTGAGTAGACCAGGCCTAGGATTCGCTTGGCGAATTACTGCACCCTATAAACTATGGTCCTATCCCCTCTTTTATAAAATTCCTTCGGTGTTAGGTAGGTTGTATGATCAGCGTTTCGGGTCTGTCTCTGAATTTCGGAAAGAAAATTCTTTTTGAAAACGTTACTGTTAAATTTAAAGAAAGCTGCAGATACGGTCTGATCGGAGCCAACGGTTCCGGTAAATCCACTTTTATGAAAATCCTTGCCGGATTGGAACAAGCTGCCGCGGGTTCCGTTGCAATTGACGGTGGAATTAAAGTAGGTTACTTAAAACAGGACCATTACGAATACGAAAACGAAACAGTATTGAATACTGTAATGATGGGGAATAAGGAACTTTGGACGATTGCCAAAGAAAGAGACGAAATTTATTCCAAACCTGAAATGTCCGATGAGGATGGTATCCGAGTTTCCGAATTAGAGGAAGCTTTCGGAGAGATGGGCGGATATGAAGCAGAAAGCGTCGCAGGTGAATTATTAGAAGGTTTAGGAATTCCAACAAACATCCACAATCAGACACTTTCATTTTTAACAGGCGGATTTAAACTTAGGGTATTACTCGCTCAGGTCCTATTCCAAAAACCTGATGTTTTACTTTTAGATGAGCCTACCAACCACTTGGATATCAAGACTATTCACTGGTTAGAATCTTTCTTATTGAACTACAAAGGCGTTGTTATTGTTATCTCCCACGACCGTCACTTCATCAACTCGGTTGCTTCTCATATTTGCGACTTAGATTACCAAACGATGACCGTTTATCCTGGTAACTATGACGAGTATATGGAAGCTTCTCAGGCTGCTAGAGAAAGAGCTCAGTCTGATAATAAAAGATCGAAAGAAAAAATTGCTGAATTACAAGAGTTCGTAAGCAGATTCAGCGCCAACGCTGCAAAATCCAAGCAAGCTACTTCTCGCCAAAAGATGATAGAGAAGATCAAAGATAATATGGCGGAGATCAGACCTTCTTCTAGATTATTCCCTTATATCGTTTTCAAAATGAAACGAGTACTCGGTAAAGATGTAATCCTTGCGGACAATATTTCCAAGGCTTACGAAGACAGAGTTATCTTTAAAGACTTTACGATCAATATCACAAAAGGGGAGAAGATTGCAATCATAGGAACGAACGGAGTAGGAAAAACTACTCTCTTAAAAACTCTGATGAAGCAGATCGATCCTGATTCAGGAACGGTTGCTTTCGGAGATTCCGTGGAAGCTTCTATCTTTCCTCAGGACCATAGGGAAGGGATCGGAGAAGACGCCGACTCTATTATAGAATGGCTATATAGATATGCTCCTCCGGGCACCGAGATGGAAGAGATCCGAGCCGTTTTAGGAAGAATGCTTTTCAGCGGGGACATGGCTAAAAAACCAACTCAGGTTCTTTCGGGAGGAGAAAAATCCAGGATCATTTTAGGAAAGATGATCATGGCCCAGGATAACCTTTTGGCCTTGGACGAACCAACAAACCACTTGGATTTGGAATCCATCGAGTCTTTGAACTATGCATTGACCAAGTTCGAAGGAACCATCCTATTTGTTTCTCATGACAGGGAATTCATAAGTTCCATTGCAACCCGAGTTCTGGAGGTTACCACAGAAGGTATCCGAGACTTCAAAGGAACCTACGAAGAGTTCTTAGAAAGAGAAGGACAAGAATTTTACAAACGTCTGGCAGGCGGACCTGTTCTTACGGAAGCTCAGTAAGATCGGATATTTTTATTCAAAACATATTCAGTTTTATGAATATGTTTTCAGGTATTTTACTAATTCATCCAAAGCTTTCTTACGATGAGAAACCGAATTCTTTTTCTCATCTGAGACTTGGGAAAAATGTGCGGAGAAGGGTGGGTAATAAAAAATAGGATCGTATCCGAATCCGTTCCCACTTGTATCATAACTATCGGATATCAAACCGGGGCATTCTCCTTCGAAAGTAAATTCTCCTTCCGAACTGACTAACGCGATCACGCAGACGTACTTTGCGTTCCGGTTTTTTTCCCCCTTCATTTTTTCCAGAAGAAGTCTGGCTCTTCCCTCGTCGTCTAAACCTTCTCCGCCGAAACGAGCGGAATAAACTCCGGGTTCTCCACCTAGAGCTTCTACACAAATTCCGGAATCATCCGCTAAGGAAGGAAGTTTGGAAAGAGAGAATAATTCCCGGGCTTTGAGAAGGGCATTCTCTGTAAAAGTTTTACCTGTTTCTTCCGGACCGAAATCGATCCCTAACTCCTTCGGGGTGGATAAGTTAAACCCTAAAGGAGAAAGGATGGCTCGAATTTCGCGAACTTTATGGGAATTGTTGGAGGCTAAAGAAAGGGATTTCAATTTCCCAATTTGAACTCGTCAAAAGCATCTTCGATAGTAGGAAGAACTTTAAACACTTTGTCCAACATTGTGATCTCGAATAGTTGGAGAAGATCGTCGTCATTCACTACTATGATGATATCCCCTTCTGCTGAATTGAACTTTTTTTTGTAAGAGACTAGGATCCCCAACGCAGTTGAGCAAATATGACTCACCTCTGTAAGATCGATAATGATCTTAGGAGAAGGTTCGAAATTATGGTCGCTCAGGTTGCGGTCCAGTTCCTCGCTGTCGGATTGCAAAATAGATCCGGAAATTTTGATGATGTGGATGTCGCCTTGAACCGTTATTTCCATGTGGGTAACGAACCTTGTGTGCATATTCGATTTTTTAATAGCAAGCAAAAAACAGCCTTTCGTGAACTTCTTTGCCCCTTCTTCTCGAATAATTTTAGAAAAAGAAGGGGATGGGCCTTTTTTCAGGAATTTCTCCCGAAAAAACTTCGTTTATGTCCCGCAATTGGGCCTCCTTTGAGGTCTTATCCTATTTTCCGATCAGGAAACCTTCTGTAATTGCTCTCTGAAAACTTCGGAGGTCATCTTGACTTTGTATTTTGCAATCAATTTATCTTTGAGAATTGCAAACGGTTTTTCAGTGATCAAATGGTAGAAATACGCGAAGAAGAAAACTGTTAGTCCGACTGGGATGGTATAGAGCAGAAATTCGTGCTGTTCTAATTTTTTATCCGCGTAAAGCAACTTTCTAGAAATAGGCGTCATCACCACAATATGAATGATATATGCGCAGTACGATAATTTTGCAAAAGGAGAGAATCCTTTCCAAGAAAGGAATTTTCCGATCGGATCTCCTTTTCTCATAGAGAGAATAAAAATCCCGATCCATAGCAGAGCAAAACTTGGGTAGCGAATGACTTGATGAAATCCCATTTCGAATTCGTTAGCTAATGCAGTGTAGGTCAATAGTCCGATCCAAAGTCCTGCATGTAGATAATTTGCCCAAGGTCCAAGTTGGAGAGCCTTTTCGACCCATCCTTTATGAAAATTGAATATATACGCGAATATAATACCATAAAGAACCGAATCTATATGTCCGTGGAAGGGATAATAAATATATCCATTGTATAGATCTACACTATCTGAACCGGAGGTCTTTAAAACAACCGTATACATAAAGATCGCACGATAGATCAAAGGAAGTGCGGTAAGAAAGATCAAAAATCCCAACCTAAAACGTTTTGGAACATATCTGAAAATGCCTAACAGAAAGATCGGAAACGCGATATAGAATTGTTCCTCTAAAGAGAGGGACCAACCGTGGAACATAGTTCCTTTAAAATAGTCGGAAAGATAAAGAAAATCGAACCATATCTTACTTTTAGCGGCAATTATCTGATCTACAAATTCGGGAGGTGCGCTTTTAAGCATTGCGGGGATGAATATGAAATACTGTAATATTAAGAAAATATAAAACGGAGGAAAAATCCTTAAAGACCGTTTTAGATAGAAAAACTTCCAGTTTATGGTACCTTTGGATTCCAATTCCGCAAACAAAGGACTTGCGATCAGGAACCCACTTAACGGAAAGAATAGATCCAAACAAACAGAACCGTTATTTAAGAAATTTCTTAAGTATGGATCTATATCAGGAATAAAGATCTGAACTGTACGGTACATATGTCCATAGATCAGCATAAAAAAGCCTAAGGTTCTTGCCCCGTTAAAAGGTGCGATCTCCCTTTCGTCAGGTTTAAAAATTCCTAGGAAATATTCTTTCATTCAATGATCCTTACTATTGTGGATTTATAGTGAAAGGAGTTCCTGTTTAGGATTTGAAACTCTTCACTTTCTTTTTCTGGTGTTTCTAATGTGATTGTAATTGCAGATTCCGAGTCGCTGCATCGGAAGGATTTCGGGACTAAAAAATGCCATTCTTCATTTAGGCAGGAGTTGTACCCTTCTCTAGTTAGTCTGAGAAGAATTCCTAAACTTAGATCCCCCTGTCCGAAATCTTTTGGATCGGATTTCCAGCGAATTCTGTATTTGGTTCCTTTTTGAGGAGAGATCGCCGTCACAAATTTTTCAGGTCTATCATCGTACTCGAATTCTGTGTTTTTACCATAGATGGCGATGCAGAGGAATATTATGGAAATAGAATAGATCTGAAAGCTTCTGGTATTCGGGAATTCGAATTTGGATAGAATGATCTTTAAGTTCAGATAATAAAGAAGTCCCGCTAGAACATAGGTAAACCAGTAAATATGGGAGATCTGGCCCCCTTTCATCTTGAATGCACCGAATAATGTGATGAAGAAAGCCCAGATTAGTGTTTTGAGTAAAGATCTATCAAATTCTTGTAATTTATTCTTCCAGAAACTAGGAATTCCGAATAATAGACCAACCGCTAAAAGTGCCGGGATCTGTTTTGGAATACTAAGTGGAGAAACGTAATAAGATAGAACATACTGTAATGTTGGGCCTAATTTATGAAAGGTAGAGTTCTTCAGAGCTAATCCAATGATTTTACTCAAGTTCCCGGGAGAATTAGTGAATTGTTCAATGAGCGGAGGAGTCCAGCAGATGATCGTGAAAGCTAACGCAAATAAAATGTTTAATCCGAACTCTTTCGTTTTGTATTGGGAAAGTCCTTTGTTCTTATAGTCCGTTTCAAAACTTAGGTTATCTTTTAATACCTGACTCCGGGCTTCGAGAGCCTGGCCCTTTTGGGACAGGCTCTTATAAAAATAAAAACATCCAACTGCGAACATCGGTATGATAAATGAAATCCCGACGATCTGATTTTGAACGATGATGTTCGAACAAACTACGAACCAGAAAAAATTTCGGATAGAACCTTGGGAAAAATCAGCTAAAGAAAGGATCAATACCAAAGTGGGTAAAAGAACCACTCCAGGTCCCCAGATATTTGAGAATGCGTTTGGTAAAAGAGGAGTTAATCCTAAAACCAAAGATGCGAATAGTAGAACTGTAGATCTGTTCTCTTCTAATTTTGAGTAAAGAATTCTTAAACCGATCAGAAGGAAAAAAAGATTATAAAGAACGATCCCGATAGAGTGGGCTCCATGAGGAGACTTCACAAAGAAGAATATTTTTTCTGCAAGAGCAAGATAGTAGAATACGATCGGTCCCGGATGATTCACTAAGAAGCGAGAGTATGCTCCTAGGGTCTCTTCTAACATTCCTGCCTTCCAGATCTGAAGAGCATTAGCGGCATAATCTCCAGTCTCTTGGTATGGTTGGCTAAAGAATCCAGGATTTGCTAGAAGATACGCTAAGCAGAATACGATCGGGAAGACTAGATAAAGTGGAAGTTTTTTGTTGGAAGATGTTTGCATGAATCGGAGAAGAATAGGTTGGCCGATATTTCCAGTAAGCTTCTGTTTTTCGATTCCTGGGTCAAGTAGATTCCTTTTTAGAACGTGCTTTATGCAAAGATGGAAAGCTTATAAGGAGCTTTAAATAATTTCTGTTGGAATTCCGACAAATCTAAGAAGTCTCACAAAATTTTGGAAATAAATTACGCTTGATCCGAGTCGTATCGTTACTCTAAGCTTCCCGGACTACTTTTCTACACCAATCAATGGATCCCTTATTTTTTAATTTTTACTCTTTCGGTTCGATCTTAATCGTTCTGTACTTCCTTTATGCTGGCTTCTTCTTTCTTACAATCAAGGAGAGAAGTATGGCCGCCTTCCATTTAGGAGTCTGCGGTTTAACTACAGTTTTCCATAATATCGGATATTTCTGGGGCTTTATCTCCTTCGACGAAAGCACAATTTTTCATAGGGCCATTGCAGTTGCTGGACCATTGATGAGCTTTACCCAATTAGTGGGATTTTTCATTTATTTCCCTGAGCCTAGGAAGAAAGGGATCTTACCTGGGTTGATCTTCTATTGGCTTCTTTATCTGGGAGTATTAGTAGTCACAGGATATTATGTTTTCATTTGCTGGGATGCTCCTAGATCTTTTGTGCCCGGAAGTCATTACTGGGATTATGAGGTCCATGTATTTTACAGTTATTTTATATATATAATCTTATTCTACGAAGCATGTTACCTTGTGATCGGAATCTGGAAAGCGATCATAGAGACAGGAAAAGAGAGAAGGTCGGTAATCTATATTCTTCTTAGCTATGCGGTGATCACAGTAGTTCCAGGAATTTTGAACGCACTCAGTCGAAATGGAACAGTTGCACGCGCTACCTATCAACAGTCTTTTAACCTAGGAATGGTTACGGGAATGTTCCTGATCATGATCGTGTATGTGAACGCGACTAAGGAAAGAACTACGATACTAAATCGTATCATCGGGATCTCTTTGGCTACGTTCTTCGTATGTTATCAATTGGTAGGTTATTCTATTCTGAACGGATACGAAAGATCTTACGATGAGATGAAAAGAAGAGACAGCTCCATTTCAGTTCAAGAAGGAAAAGATTCACAGGGCCTGGCTTATATAGTTTCTTATGATCCTGAAAAGAATGAGTTTCGATCCGAAAGAGGAAATAAGGATCCTCGATCTAAAAAAGAAGACGAATTAGAGGTTCGGTTCTTTAGGGAAAAACAAAAGATCTCTAATCTAGGAAGTTTGCCTGCAAAAGAAAGATTGGAAAGAACAGAAAAGATCCTGGAGGCTTCTCCAAGTGACTTTAAGGCTTATGCCGCCGGTATCCGTGCCTTTCTGAAATCAAAGAACAACGAAACGGTAAAAGATGCCGATATGGAGGATTATTTCAGAGGTATATACGGAAAACTGAATATTATCCGAAATAAATATTCTAGACTTCCCGATCGTAAAAAACAAAAATCCATAGAGGGGTTGCTCGTTTCTCCCGATATCGGATTGTCCGAGACCTTGGCGTATGTAAAACAATCTGCAATCCAGGCGGTTAATTCGGATAAATCGGCAGACCAAGTTTCTAAGATCGTGCTGAGTTCTTTGGCTCCTATTCATTTTGCAGGAGAGAGGATCTATCGAGGCACCAGGATCTATTCTCCTTCCGATCCTAAGCCTGTAATGTATCTATCTTACTATTTCGTTCCGAGCATGAACGGAAAGATCTACGAAGTAGGATTCGAATATAAGGATTATCGAATATTTCATCACGATCCAAGCTTTATCTTAGTTGCCTCTATGGTCCTCACATTCTTGGTGATTGTGTTCGGATTCAGGTTCTTCTTCCAAAATGCGATCGTTGTGCCAATGGACGAAGTGGTGGTGGGATTGACCGAAGTGAATTCGGGAAATCTAGAATATAGACTGACTCCTAGAGTGGAAGACGAGATCGGATTTATCGCTAGGTCTTTCAATAAGATGGCGATAAGTATCCAAACTGCCAAGAAAAGACTCCAGGAATATGCGGACGAGCTGGAAGAAAAGGTAAAAGACAGAACCAAAGAATTAGAAAAAACTTTGAAAGAAGTGAATGAACTCAAACAACAACAGGACGGAGATTATTTCCTTACCTCACTTCTGATCAAACCTTTAGGCGCGAATAAGGCAGTATCTGAAAACATCAAAGTAGACTTCTTAATAGAACAAAAGAAAAAGTTCAGCTTTCGAAGATTTAACGACGAGATCGGCGGAGATATGAATATCTCCAACCAGATCACTCTCAGAGGACAACGTTATATAGTTTTTTTAAATGCGGACGCCATGGGAAAATCCATGCAAGGAGCAGGAGGAGCCTTGGTTTTAGGAGCAGTATGCGAATCTATCATAGAAAGGACTCGGATGGTAGAATCTATGAAAGAGCAGTCTCCTGAAAGATGGCTAAAAAACGCATTTATAGAATTGCATAAGGTATTTGAAAGTTTCGAAGGTTCTATGCTAGTTTCCTCCGTGATAGGACTGATAGATGAAAATTCCGGAACATTATATTATATTAATGCAGAACATCCTTGGACCGTGCTTTTTAGAGATGGAAAAGCGGGGTTTATAGAACAAGATCTCATGTTCAGAAAATTGGGAACGACAGGAATGGATGGAAAAATTTCGGTCAAAACATTCCAGCTATTGCCCGGTGATGTGATTATCGCGGGCTCAGACGGAAGGGATGATATTTTGATCGGAAACGATGAAGAAGGTACAAGGATCATCAACGACGACGAAAAACTTTTCCTAAAACTGATAGAAGAGGGAAATGGAGAACTTTCTAATATATACGAATCCATACACAAAGTAGGTTCTTTAACGGACGACTTATCTTTGGTCCGAATCTCTTTCAAAGAAGAAGGTGGAATTGAGAGGATCCAAGAGAAGGAGAAGATCAGGCTACTTCTTCGAAAAGCAAAAGAAAAGTCCCAAGATAAGAATATCAAAGAAGCATTAGCTTTATTGGAAGAAGCCGACTTACTAGACAACCGTCTACCTGAGGTGAAAAAAGGATTACTTAAGTATCATATTCGATTGAAGAATTATTCAAAGGCCGCGCAATTTGCTGAAGAATATTTGAACATTCGTCCGGTGGATAAAGAGATATTATTCATCGCTTCTTACGTTGCAAGAAGGGCCAAACAATTCCAAAAAGCCCAGGATTTTGGTGAAAGATTACTCTTAAGGGAACCTGATCATATTAGAAATTTGATCAATTTAACTAGGATCTCTATCGCTTTACGAAATTATGAAAGAGCAAAACAGCTTTTGAGAGAAGCTTACAGACTGGAACCGGAGAATTCTCAGGTCCAAAAGATCAAGCAAGCCTTAGATAGAATATAAGACTTTCTCCCTAATGTGACTTAATTAGGAGCCTAAAGTTAAAAACAGATTTAGGAAATTAATTTTGTCTAAATTGTGTAAATATCTTGCAAAAGGAGGTCAAAATATTTAAAATACGCGGATCAAATACGCAATAGAATTAGAAGATTAAAAACTTTTAATCTATGCTCTTCCCTATCATGCTTTCATACGATTCTAAACTAAGGTTCGGGCTTATCGGTGTGGGTTTTTTAAGCCTCTTGATCGGTGTTTCTTCCTGGATCAGCAATCGGAATCTCGCCCAATCTAAGGATTGGGAATCCCATACATTCGGAGTTCTTTCCAGATTAGAAAGTTTGTCCTCTTCCGTAAAGGAAACCAAGATCCGATTTTTACTCTTCTTGTCTTCAGGCAAAAAAGAGGATCTAGAATATTATAAAACTGAAAAGCAGAATCTTTTCTTTAAGCTGGGAGAGCTGAAATATATAACCAGAGATAACTCGATACAACTAACGGTTCTTTCCGAATTGGAAAAGGTGATGACAAAGAGGGACGAACTAGTCCAGAAATTCGGTTATTCTTCTCGGAACCAAGAAGTGGAAACGAAAAACGCCACTTTAGAGAACGAGATTGATCGTCTGATCGACAAATTGAAGGAAAAAGAGGTCACACTTCTTGCGGAAAGAAGTTCCGACTCCAAAACTAAGGAAAGGATCACGGATTGGATACTCTTCCTTTCGATTACATTTAATATTCTGATCCTAGCGGTAGTTTACAGGTTCTTAAAGAGAGAATTCGATCGAAGGATAGGGGCGGAAAAGGTCCTTTCTGAGAAGAACGAACTTATGGAACATACACTTTTCGAAAAGGAGAAAGTATATAAAGAAATCTTAATGATAAAATCCGCTTTAGATTGTGCATCCAGCAATATCATGATTGCGGACAACGATCTGAACGTGGTATATACGAACCGTTCCGTGGTGAATATGTTCCAAACCGCTAAGGATAATATTCGCAACCAATATCCGCATTTTTCTCCGGAAGCACTTTTAGGATCCTGTATAGATATCTTTCATGTTCATCCTGAGAAACAAAGGTATATCCTTTCCACATTTACGAATACTCATAAAAGTTCCATTTCTATAGGTGGAAGACAGTTTAACCTAAGCGCAGACCCTGTTATAGATTCTTCAGGAGAAAGATTGGGAAGCGTGGTCGAATGGCTGGACGTGACCGAACGGAATCTGAAAGAATTCCAAATAAATCAACTGAATAAGGATCTAGAAGAGAATATTCAGAAATTAGAATATGCTAATAAGGAATTAGAAGCGTTCAGTTATTCCGTTTCTCACGATTTACGGGCTCCAATTCGAGGGATAGACGGATTTACTAAGATCATGTTGGAAGATTATTCCATGGTTTTGGAACCGGAAGCTCTTAGGCTTTTGAATGTGATCGCTACAAATTCTAAATTTATGGGGCAGTTGATAGACGACCTTCTTGCATTCTATCGTGTTTCCAAGCTGGAACCAAAATCGGATTCCATAAATATGAAACATATGGTTTCCGATTCGATAGAGATCATCAATCAGGAATACGGATCCAAAAGTCCTAAGGTGCAAATTTCCGAACTTCCTCCTGCCAGAGGCGATGCTTCGATGTTAAAACAGGTTTGGCTGAATCTGATATCAAACGCATTTAAGTATTCTTCCAAGTCTCAAAATCCTTTCGTCGAAATAGGCTTTTTAAATGGAGAAGGGAACCGAACATACTTCGTGAAAGATAACGGAGTAGGTTTCGACGATCAGTATTCTCATAAACTTTTTAAGGTATTCCAAAGATTACATTCCAGCGAAGAATTTTATGGAACAGGGATTGGACTTGCGATCGTGGATAGGATCGTGCAGAGGCATGGCGGGAAAGTTTGGGCAGAAGGAAAAATGGGACAGGGTGCCACATTTTATTTTACAATACCGAGCAAGGAATAGAGAAGAATGAATCAATCGGGAAACTATGATATACTTTATGCGGAAGATAATCCGAACGACGCGGAACTTACTTTGAGAGGTTTCAGAAAAAATAATTTAGTAAATCAGGTATTTCATGTCAAAGATGGAGAGGAAGCTCTAGAGTTTTTGTTCTGCAGAGGAAGATATAAAGATAGAGAATCCGGCGGGAAACCCTTGTTTGTATTATTAGATCTTAAAATGCCTAAAGTGGACGGACTCGAGGTGCTGAGAGAGATCAAGTCCGACGAAAAATTGAGAACGGTTCCCGTAGTGATGTTAACTTCTTCCGCCGAAGAGAAAGACATAGTAGAAAGTTATAAACTAGGCGTGAACAGTTATATTATTAAGCCTGTAGAATTTGAAAAGCTGATCATAACTGTATCTGAAATAGGACAATATTGGTGTATATTAAATAAATCGGTGCATTGACATGAAGACGCTAAAATTCCTTTTTTTAGAAGATTCTTCTACCGATCTAGAGCTCATCCAAAGGGAATTAAAAAGGGCAGGGGTGGAGTATATTCCATTGCATGTCCAAGATAGAGAAGAATACCTAAAGGCTATCATAGATGAGAAGCCTGATTTTATTTTTTCAGACTACTCGCTTCCGAACTTTGATGGATTATCCGCATTAACCATCGCAAAAGAGCAATGTCCTACCACTCCTTTCATTTTCGTTTCCGGAACGTACGGAGAAGAAGCGGCCATCCAAACTCTGACAAGAGGCGCAACTGATTACGTTCTGAAAGATAGGCTAGTAAAACTTGTCCCTGCTCTACGAAGAGCGATCCGAGAAATAGAAGAACATAAAGCCTTAAGAAGAGCAGAACAAGAGAAGTTTGAAATAGAAGAACAACTCAGACAGAGCCAGAAAGTGGAAGCTATGGGATTTTTAGCAGGAGCCATGGCTCATGAGATCAACAATCCTATCATGGCGATCATAGATTACGCTCAATTGATCTCCAAAGGAGATATGGATATTGATAAGGCGCAAAAGATCGCTTCTAAGATCAAACAAGAAGGGGAAAGGATTTCCGTAATGGTAAAAGATCTATTAAGATTTGCCAGACAGGAAAAAGGAACCTTCGAGCCTGTAAGTGTTTTTGCCTTAATATCCAGGGCACGTTCTATATCAGAACAAAGATTAAAAATGAGCCGCATCCAATTGGACCTAGATGTGCATACGGACCTTCCTTCCGTAATGTGCAAAGAAGGCCAGATACTTCAGGTACTCTTGAATCTGATCAATAACGGAACGGATGCGTTGAACCAACGTTATCCGGAATATGATGAAAATAAGAGAATGATCATCTCCGCAAAACCGGAAGAGATCGGAGGCAAGTCTTGGGTAAGGATCACTGTAGAAGATTTTGGTTCCGGAATTCCTCCGGAGATCGGTAAGTCCATCTTCAATACTTTCTTCACTACTAAAGGAGCAGATAAGGGGACCGGTCTCGGACTTTCTGTCAGCTTAGGTATCGTGAAGGAGCATGGAGGATTTCTTTCTTTCGAAAGTGCTCCAATGGAGTACACTAGATTTTTCTTGGATTTGCCCGCAGTCTAACAGCGATTTTTGGATCTTCTTCTTAATTTTTTTGTCAAATAAATATCTACAGATGGTTATACTAGATGATGGAATCGACTGAATATATAAACTTAGCTTCGGAAAAACCTTTTGCCGATCTAGACTTAAGAGTCGGTAAGATAATCGGTTTCGAATTACTTCTCGATCATGGGGAAAAAGCTTATAGATTGATCTTGGATTTCGGTGAGGCTGCCGGTGTCCGTAAATCAAGCGAACCCATACTTTCTCTTGGAGAAGAGAAAGATTTCTTGGGCAAACAAACTCTCTGCGTGATGGATTACCCTTCTGCTCATATTGCAAGAATGAGAGCCCAAGCTCTTTTTTTAGGCTTTATAGAAGACGAGGAAGAGTTCAGTAAATCCGACGCAATCAGCTTCGTCCAACTCGCCTGCTAATCCGATCTTAAAAATTACGAAGCCTTCTCAGGCTTCTTAATATCCGATTTTGCCTATCTTTCCCTTGACGGCTTGCGCTTTTTACGTATAGTAAAGCGTCGCGTCCAATTAAGAATTATAAATATGCCATACAAACCAACAGAACCCAGCATGAAGTTGGGAAAATTCGCAGTTTCATTCGCAAGAGATACATCACTCGGGGTTCTATCCGGAGTTAAATCAGCTCTCACCGGTTCATTCGAGTGGTGTGCAAAAAGTTTATCTCAAATTTCGGAAACTCCTACAGTAAACGGAACTCGCCTCGGAGAATTTCTGAAGAATACCGGCATATCCTTGGGAGAAGCCGGAAGTAAAACGGAAGAAGGTCTATCCAGGGCGTTCGAATCCACGGCACAAGCAATGCATACTGCATTGGAAGCATTGAGCGAAACAGAGTCTTTGATCCAAAGAAAGGTATTCGAAAATATTTCCGTTTCTAGCGTAGTGGGAGAATCATTTGCAGGAATGATCACAACTTCCGAGATCCAAGCGTCTTTTCGTTTGGATGGAAAAGATGTAAGTCCGGAAGAGGCGTTGGCTGATTGGAAAAAGTCCGGATCTAAAAAACCGATGCTATGTGTACCCGGTTTATTTTGTGACGAAGGACTTTGGACAAAGAATGGGGAACCCTCCTTCTCTGAAATTCTGATCCAAGAAAATTATTATCCTTTTTATCTTAGATTCAATCCTGGAGCTCATATTTCCGAGAACGGTGCTAAACTTCTGGAATTAGTGAAGAAGCTCCTGGAAGATCCTGAACTAAAACGTAAAAAATTCGACGTAGTCACTTTTAGTCAAGGAGGCCTTATTCTAAGAAGTGCATTGTATTCCTCGAAAAAAGAAGGTAATCCGCTTTCTTCTAATATTCAAAAAGTATTATTTATCAGTTCTCCTGACGGAGGTTCCTATATTGAAAAAGTAGGATTCTGGCTTGGTCTGGGAGCGGAAGCTTTACCTGTGTTTCCGGTGCAGTTGGTCGGTTATATCGGCAACCAAAGAAGTGAAGCAATGAAGGACCTTTCTCACGGAATTATCCGAGAAGAAGATTGGAAAGAAGGCACACATCTAGGCAGATATGGAAAAGAAAAATATTTCGGGGAGCTGGATGAGATAGATGCCTATCAGATCTATAGTTTTGTCTCGGAAGAAGAAGGAGACTGGTCCTCATGGATCGGAGACGGGATCGTGGAAAAACCGAGTCTTACTCTTTTGAGCGATTCTATATTTCGTAAGAAGTCTAATCCGGATGCTAGAGTAAAGATCTTAAAAGGATTATCTCATTATCAGATTATGCCTTCTCCTGAATTGAGAGAATACTTTATGAAGATCTTCTTAGGTAAGTAAGGGCTTTATTTGATCCAGCCCTTCTTCTTATATTCTTCATATCCTAATTTTAGGGCGTCTTTGATCTGAGAGAGAAGGACCGGGTCCTTCTTCTTTATATAAAAACAACTTTTGCCTTTTAAACATTTCAGAAGTTCGGGTTGAAAAATCTTTTTCAATTCCGGCTGAGAATATACAGGCATAAAATAAAATCCTACATATCCTTTTTGAACAAGTACGCCTGCAAAATAAACTTCAGGTTTTTTCTTTCCATTTACTTCGATTTCCATCTCGCTGACCAGACCGTACTGGCCCCCAGAGTCTTCTCTTTCTTGAAGACTCCCCTTTTTATAGGGTTTCATCAGCTTCTTGATCTCTTCAAAAATCGGAACTAGTTCAGGTTGTCCGGGGGATTTATCCTCATATTTGATCCCTCGTTTAGGGGAAGAGTTTACCTTTTTGGTCTTCTTCTTAGCTGGCATGTTTCGCATTTTGGGGACCTTCTTCCAACGAAACAAGTTGTTTTTAAGGGCGTCCATTCGGAGAAAAACGAAACCGTACAATTCTATGTGAGTTATGGATCATATGTCTTGTATAAATATATTATGGAAATATAATGTATGAGTGCTTACTCACTGAACTCTGTTTGTTTGTGGCCATACTAATTCATAGGTAAATTTTAAATAACGACCGTTTTTCATAAAAATAAACAGATATAAGCCGCTTATAAGAAGAAGCTTGTTACAAGTTAAGCCCTCAAAATAATATGCTTCCACAGAAGTAAAAAAGGTGAATGGAAATATGAAGAGAAAATTAACCATGCTTACCGTTTTGCTGATAAGCTTGTCTTCGACTAGTTTGTTTGCGAGTAGGGGAGCAGTAACTGAAAGTCCGATCGATATATTCGAAAAGTCTGCGGAAGCGAAATCACTCGCTGTGCAAAGGCAAGTGCAAGTAGCGGCCAACCTGCCCGTGCACAAGGCTTTGTTTTATGGCACACATAACTCCTATAATAGCAAGGCGTATGCAGGACCCTTCTTCTCTTATGCTTTTCCGAACCAACAGGTTTCTATCACTGACCAGTTGAGATTGGGAGCTAGGTTTATAGAATTAGATATTCATTATTATCTGAGCACGAATTTCAAAAACGATTTCTTGCTTTGTCACGCTCAATCCAACGATTTAGGATGTAACGTATTCGATCGTCCTGCCAGCAAAGGTTTGGAAGAAATCCGAAATTGGATTTCTTCTCCTCAAAACAGGAACGAAGTTTTAGTCCTGTATTTCGAGGATTATCTGGATGGAAGACAGGATGAGTTCTTAAACTTAGTAAGAAGTTATTTGGATCCTTATCTGCATAGATATAGTAGCGGTTCTTGCGGAGATATTCCGAACGCTGCAAACATGCCTAAGCTGAAAGATTTGGTTTCTTCTAACAGAAGGATCCTGATGATGAGCAACGGTTGTTACGACGGAGCTTGGAACCAATACTCAAAAAGGATCTTCTTCGGGAGCAATACTATCAGCCCGAAAGCTTTCCAAGGTTATCCTAGCTGTAACTGGTCCAGAAGTGTATACGATAACACTATGACCCGTGTTTTTAACGATAGTACCAACTACTTCGGTGTCTACGACGGTGTGAAAGAGAGTGGAGTATTCACAAACGATAATATTGCTCAGATGTTGGCTTGCGGGATCAGCGTATTCGGAATAGACCAATTCAGTCCAGATTTTGCAAAACAAGGACTTTGGTCTTGGGATTATGCAGAACCGAACGATTACGGTGGAGCAGAAGATTGTCTACAGGTAGTAGGAAGCGGACGTTGGAACGACAACAAATGTTCTAATAGTTATCGTTACGCTTGTAAAGACGGAAGTGGCAACTGGGCGATCACTGACGCATCCGGAAATTGGGCAAACGGAAAGAGTGCATGTTCTTCCAGAGGCTGGAACTTCTCCGCTCCTGTAACTCCATATGAAAACAAAAAACTCCAAGAGGCTAAATCGGCTAAGGGAGTTTCAGAAGTATGGGCAAATCTTACTGACCAGTACTCGGAAGGATATTGGGAAGCCGGAAGATAATCTAACTTACTTTCTGCTTTGACGCAAAAACGGGATCTTCGAGAATTCGAGGTCCCGTTTTTTTATTTTTGGGCCAATTTTGTCAAAATTTTATCGTCGACGGAACATTATAAAAAACGGATCATTTACGAAGAAGAAAAGTTTTATGTCGGTCTTTGTAGGAGTTCCGACCAAAATCCATAAGGAAAAGTTTCAGATTTATGGTCCAACCGTCTTTCAAAGTTTTATTTGCCGAAGACAATGAGAGTTCTGCAGAATTACTCATTCATTTTTTGGAAAGGTTTAATTTCGAAGTAGATCATGTCATGGATGGAATGAACGCTGAACTGAAATTAAGAAAATCCAAATACGATTTTATTCTTTTAGATAATATGATGCCTATCATTTCTGGAGTTCGTTTAGCTAGTAATATCCCGGAACTGAACAAGAATACACCGATTGTATTTCTTACGGCAAGTAACGAGAAAGAAGATGTGATCTCCGCGGCTCATAGCAAACAAGTAGTGGGTTATATTCTTAAACCTTTCGAACAAGAGAAAGTTTTAGAGAAGATTACCTCAGTCCTGAAAATTCAGAAAACGACTCTGATCGATAAGAAAAATTTTCCTTTTTCTATCCAGAAAGTGGACAATGAAACTTATGGGATCGGAATAAAATTGATCGGCTGTCCTTATATGAAAAATTCCGAAAAGATCGTTCAGGAAATTTCCTTTATTCTAAAAGATCTGCCTCGTAAGCACACTTTTTTTATGCAGGTCGGAAAGGAGTTTTATTATTACAAAAGGGCCGAGGAGCTTCTTGCATCAATCTTAACGCGTATGGCCTCTAAATTCGAAATCAAGAAAGAGGATATTCTCATACTTTCTTCCTAATTTTTTTGGAACCGACCTTTTAGCCCCCGGTCCCAGGTGCATAAAGAGGAGAAATGAATGTTTCGCAAAATTACGAAAATAACCGCGATTTTGTTGGTGCTGGGAACAACTGCCCTACTGACTCAGGGTTGCCATCATAAATGGATGTCCCATGAGAAAAGAGCCAATTATATCGTCAAAAAACTTAAGTCCGAATTGGATTTAACTGACACACAAGCTGCTGCTCTGGATAAGATCAAAGAGGACGTGCTTGCAAAGCGTAAAGAGCTAAAGTTGGGCGGACACTTCCTTCCTAAGGAAGCAGTAGAAGAACTTCGTGCAGACAAATTGAATCCTGAAAAATGGAACAAGCTGGGCGAAGAAAGAGAGAAAAAGATAGCCGCTCTTAGAGTATTTTTCACCAAAAAGGCAGTGGAATTCCACGCGGTATTAACTCCCGAACAAAGAGGGAAACTGGCGGATCTAATCCTTAAGTTCCAAAGTAAATTCGATAAGGAAGACGAGGATTAATTTCCAAAGTTCTTCGGAGGTAAAATGGGAGAGGCAGAATTTTCCCGCTTCGTAGAGGAAACCAGGGAGATCGTCTTAGCGGCGATCTCCCGTTACTTGTATGAACGCTTTGCATATGCGATAGACGATGTCGCACAAGAAACATATCTTCGTGCTTATAAGGCATTACAAAAAGGTCAATTCAGAGGAGACTCTAAATTGACCACTTGGTTGTACACCATCGCCAGAAATGAATCCATTCGGATGAATGAAAATCTGGTAAGAGAAGAGACCAAGGCTGAGAAGGCCGGAAAAAGATCGGAAGAAGACTCGAGAAGTTTCGCTTTTGAAAAAGAACAACCAGAGGACAGAGAAGATCTTCCTACTTGGGAAAAAGCAAAACTTTGGATTGGCAATCTACCGGAAGCATATAGAAGTGTGATCCAATATTATCTTTCCGGATATTCCGAAAAAGAGATTGCCGAAGTCCTGGGAGTTCCTGCGGGAACAGTAAAATCCAGGGCAGCTAGAGGAAAGGAAATGTTGCGAAGAATGCAGAACTCCGAAAAAAGAGAAGGAGGAGAAGTATGGGGAAAATATTAAAAGATTGTCTGCCAATGAAGGAAGAGATCGAAAAAAGAAAATCGGATCCGAACTGGTCTAAAAATTTAGCTTCTTGTGTAATCGATAGATACACAAAAGAAGAAAGTTCTAAAAAACTAGTTCGATTCCCGGTCAGAAATGTATTAGCGGTAGCGGCCGCTCTCCTCTTGGGCATTTCTATCGGATGGTATTCTTTTGCCGGACAACTCAACACAGAAGATGAATATTATCTTGGTGTTTCTTCAATTTTAGAAGGCGAATCTTACCTCTCCACTCTGGAAGAATAAACGGATCGGGCTTCGATTTCGAGGCCCGTCACTCTCTCCTTATTCGCATGAATGCTATGGAATCAAAATTCCAGGAGATATTCTGCTAAATCCAAAAAATCGCAAGTATCACAAACATTCTACTACATGTAGCTCCTAGATTCCCCAGGAGGAGAATGTTTATGAAAAATCTATCACTCACAGTTCTGGACGGTTATTTAACCGCAGACCCGGAATTAAGGAAGACCCAAGCAGGAAAGTCGGTCACAAATTTTACGCTGGCTGTTAACCATAACTACAAAAGAGCAGAAGGAGAGGAATCCGAGGTTTCTTACATGGATGTGGAAGTTTGGGAAAGGCTTGCAGAAAATTGTTCCGAGTATCTCAAAAAAGGAAAAAAGGTAACTGTAATCGGACATTTAAAACAGGATAGATGGAAAAATCAGGAAGGCCAATCCCGTTCCAAGGTCAAAGTAATAGCGGACGAGGTCCGATTTGATAGCTTCGGAGACAGAAGAGAAAAAGAAGCCGCATAATATCTTCTGTGGGTCGAGGCCTTGGGAGGATTTCCAAGGTCTCACCTTTCTTGACGGTTCGGGTCGGTCCTTGGTTTATGTAGGAAAAGAATGCTTACTATCATTTGGGCCGGGGGACAACCCGGAAAAATTTCGGAATTGAGAAGAATGACCCAGGAAGAATGGGAACGTATCCGCCATGATCTTCCGACTAACGTGAAAACTTATATAGACTGCGACGAAGATACTGTCCTAATTTCTCATCCCGACTTTTCGGAAAAGGAATTGGTGGAAATCTCCGATTTCGATGGCCTTAAATTCTCAGACGGTCTAATCCCTGTAGTCACAAAGGATGAGAAGGGTCTGGTTTTGATGCAGGCATTCTCCAATTTAGAAAGTTTAGAACTGAGCAAAAACGAGTCCCTAGGAATTTATTTCAGCAGATCCAGAAATCAGCTTTGGAGAAAGGGAGATACCTCCGGACATATCCAAAAACTGAAAAGGATCTTAGCGCCCAAAGACGGAAGTTTTGTTGTGTACGAAGTGGCACAGGAAGGTGCAGCTTGTCACGAAGGGTACTACTCCTGTTTTTTCAGAGAGCAGGATAGAAGTGGGATTAAAAACTTAGTTCCAGAGATCCCTTTTTTGGGGAAGTAGAGGTTCCGTAAAAAGGAGTTTTCGCCGATAGAAATATGAGGCAGATACGGTTATGATTTTTAAGAATACATTCGTGAGAAGATCCGTTGTTTTATTAGGCATACTTGTTCTTTCGGGGGTTGTTGCCTTCTTCGTTGTGGATGAGATCAAAGGAGGAGCCGTAGGTGCGGGCCAGGTAAAGGTAGACATCATCGTAGAACCGGGCGATTCTCCAGTTGAAGTCACGGAAAATCTTTCCAAGAACGGATTATTAAAGTCTTCCAAATATTTCCTTTTTCTAATTAAGGCGACCAGATCAGCAGGAAAGATCAAAGCTGGTCTGTATGAGATCAACGACGGGATGGACGCTCGTAAGATCTTGCAAGTGATCACGGAAGGAAAAGTAAAACTTGTCACATTTACGGTCCCGGAAGGTTATAATAACCGTCAGATCGGAGACCTATTAGTTAAGAAAAACCTAATTAAGACTAGGGCTGATTTTTTAAACGCAGCTTCCAGAACGGAATTATTGAGAGAATTTAAAATTCCTGCAAATAATGCAGAAGGGTATCTCTTCCCTGAGACTTACAGCGTGCCTGTGAATTTTCCGGCGGATAAGATTGCCAGAATGATGATCAAAAGATTTTATGTTCGCTTGGACAAGGTCCCGGGCGCTAAGGAATTAGATCCTAAAAAACTACATGAGATCGTGGTACTTGCTTCCGTGGTAGAAAGAGAAGCCAAGAAGAATGAGGAAAGACCTTTGATGGCGGGTGTTTTCTTAAATCGTCTCAAACAGGATATCCCTTTAGAGTCTTGTGCTACCATCCAGTATCTTTTTGATAAACCTCATCCTCGTATTTTCGAAAAGGATCTGAAGATAGTTTCTCCTTATAATACTTATATGAATAAAGGATATCCGCCTGGTCCGATCTCTAATCCGGGACAACCTTCTTTGGAAGCGGCACTCATGCCTACTAAGACAGAGTATCTATTCTTCTTATTAAAACCGGATGGATTTCATTACTTCTCTAAAAGTTTTAAAGAACATGCCGAAGCTAAGAAAAAGTACATCGATGTTCTTTACGAATAGAGGAGTGCAGGAATGAATTCCCCTGTAGAAGAAATCGTTTCCGTTTCAGAACAACTAAAAGAGGTCCAAAGGGCTTTGGATCTTTTTAAGGAAAAACAGCAAAAGAGGGAATCTGCAAGCGACGCAGCTATCGAGTTCGTGGAAAAGGCGAGTTTGGTTTTAGACAGGGCAGAAAAAAAAGAGATCCTTCTGACTGAGGACCAAAAGAGAAGGATCCGGAACAATTTAGTAAAGATCAGATCTTCTCTGGTTCGTAATATGGAAGGCTGATGTAGGACCTCCTACAAGCTTCCATTGGATGGAAGAAGGACCTTCTTTCGGACATTCTGTCTCATTTCTTCCAGAGACTTGGGTTCAAAAACTTAAATGACAGGCCGAAACGGCCCCAGGTTATAGTATTTTGAGTAATATTCCCAAATAATCGGTAGGAAAAAATGATGGCAACGAAAGCTCCGACGGACTCTTCGGCGGCAAAACAGGCTTTAAGCAAGTCTTCAGCAATAATCGAACAAGTAACCAAGGCCTTAGCGGCTAAATGTAGCTCCAATGGAAAAGTTTCCGTTTCCAAAATGGACCAAAACCAGTTCGTACAATACCAGATCGCTTGGTTGACCTCCGAACAAAAGATTGCGGAAAACTTCATAGAATACGCTTGGAACGACTCTCTCGGAACCGGTGAGCTTGAAAAATTGATGGCTCAAGTTTTTGCTGCGGAAGTTGTTTCTCATATTCGCACCGAGTTCAGTTCCAGAGCTTCCGAATACGGAATCTCCACCCAAGAATTGGTTTCCAAATTATTCGATGAGGCTACTAACAAGTTCTTAGAAGAGTCCAGCGCGATCGAAAACTACAATCATATTGCCGACCTGATCGCTTCTTCCGGAAGTTTCGGAGCTTATGGTCTGAGTGAAGATCATGAAATGTTCCGCCAGACTTTCAAACAGTTCGCGGAAGAAGTGGTGGCTCCTAAAGCGGAGCATGTTCATCGTCACGACGATATCGTTCCAGAAGAGATCATCCAAGGCTTAAGAGACATGGGATGTTTCGGTCTTTGTATCCCTGAAACTTACGGTGGATTACAACCGAACGATAAAGCGGATAATATTTCTATGCTAGTCGTAACCGAAGAACTTTCCAGAGGATCTTTGGGTATCGCAGGATCTTTGATCACTCGTCCTGAAATTCTTTCTAAAGCATTATTAAAAGGTGGAACCGACGCTCAAAAAGAGAAGTGGCTCCCTCTTATCGCTTCCGGAGAGAAGATGGGCGGTATCATGGTAACAGAACCTAACTACGGTTCAGACGTTGCCGGAGTTTCCGTAACCGCTAAAAAAGTGGACGGAGGCTGGTCTATCAACGGTGTAAAAACCTGGTGTACTTTTGCAGGATATGCAAACCTTCTTCTTATCCTTGTAAGAACCGAAAGTGATCCTGAGTTAAAACACAAAGGTCTTTCTATCGTTCTTGCGGAGAAGCCAAGCTTCACTGGTCATGAATTCGATTATAAACAAGACGGCGGCGGAAGAATTTCCGGAAAAGCGATCGGAACTATCGGTTACCGCGGTATGCACTCTTTCGAAGTTTCTTTCGAGGATTATTTTGTTCCGGAAGAGAACTTGATCGGTGGAGAAGCGGGGAGAGGAAAAGGATTCTATTTCCAAATGGAAGGTTTCGCAGGCGGAAGGATCCAAACGGCAGCCCGTGCAAACGGTGTGATGCAAGCGGCTTTAGAAGCAGGTCTTCGTTACGCTCAAGAAAGACAAGTTTTCCAAAAACCTATCTTCGATTATAACCTGACTAAATATAAGATCGCTCGTATGGCTATGATCGTTCAGGCTTCTCGCCAGTTCACTAATACAGTAGCAAAACTTTTAGACGATCACAAAGGACAGATGGAAGCGACTTTGATCAAGTTCTACGCTTCTAAAGTTGCTGAATGGGTGACAAGAGAAGCTATGCAGATCCACGGAGGAATGGGATACGCTGAAGAATACGCAGTTTCTCGTTATTTCGTAGATGCTAGGGTATTCTCCATCTTTGAAGGTGCAGAAGAAGTAATGGCTCTTAGGGTAATTGCAAAATCTCTAATGGACCAATACTCGGCCTAAGTTCCTTCTTAAACTCTGAAGAATAAAAAAAGGAAGTCGAAAGACTTCCTTTTTTTTCGAGCAGGTCTTCTGAGCGACCCATATGGAGCAAAGTCAAATTCGTAATCAAACAAACTGCATTAGCTCGCGAGTTGTTCTACGAAGGCCAGAATGTCCGAATTGTCCCTTTCCAAAAACTCAAGAGTTCTTTCTACTAGATGATCCAAGTAATAACTTGGGTTGTGATAATCTCTTAAGAACGATTTTACTTGTTCTATCTTTTCTTCGGGGATCCTATCTTCCAGAACGATCTGCGCCAATGCGTAGATCCCGAATGCGGATTTGAACGGGTCGTTTAGAGAAGAGATGGAAATGATCTCGTCTATATCAATTTCTTTGAATGTTGGGATTAGATCTCCGATAAGTTCCAGGGCTCCTATCGGAATGGTCCTGTCTAACGACTTTACATAATTGATGAACAATCTATAGGACTGAGAATCTCCGATCCGAGAAAGCATATGAAAGATGCCGGAAAGAAGTCTTTTATGAAATCCCCAGGACAATCTACCTGAATCCGCCTCTCTGATTGCCTGGTATAAAAAACTCCAAACCAGTTTGTCTCCGGATCTTGCTCTTTCACATAATTGGTCCAACCAAAGATCGAAACTCGGATTATCTGATTCCTTTTTAAGGAAATCCATCAGTTCAGAGGGAGTTTGTACAGAAGGGAGAGTAAGGGCAATTTTCGACATAAGTGGAAGATACTCCTTTTTAGGATCGGTTTCCAGTCTTTTTATGTGGCATCGATTTTTTAATTCCCTTACTCTAGGAATAGTTTCTGTCGCATTAAATTATTGATGTTCTACCTGGCTAACATCTCTAACTGCCCCTGTATGTGCGGAAGTTGTCAGCGCTGCATAGGCTCTAAGCGCTGCGGAAACAGTTCTTTTTCTGGATTTAGGTTTCCAGGCATCCTTTCCCTTATCATTCATTCTATCTCTGCGGTCCGAAAGTTCTGCGTCACTCACTCTTAAGTGGATGGATCTGTCAGGGATATCTATCTCTATGATATCACCTTCTTCTACTAAACCGATGATTCCGCCTGCGGCCGCTTCCGGAGAAACATGCCCAATAGAAAGTCCGGAAGTTCCTCCGGAAAATCTTCCATCAGTCAGAAGTGCACATGCTTTTCCTAAACCTTTGGATTTCAGATAGGAAGTAGGATATAACATTTCCTGCATACCA
Source organism: Leptospira johnsonii (assembly GCF_003112675.1). NCBI lineage: Bacteria > Pseudomonadati > Spirochaetota > Leptospiria > Leptospirales > Leptospiraceae > Leptospira > Leptospira johnsonii. The sequence continues at coordinate 1,486,707 of NZ_BFAY01000011.1, forward strand.
GGTCCGCCTTTTGGACCTTCGTAGCGGATCACAACGACGTCACCTTCTACCACTTCGTTGCCTAGGATTTTGGCCACAGCTTCTTCTTGGCTTTCCATTACTCTGGCTCTTCCTTTGAATTTCCAGATGGACTCGTCTACTCCCGCGGTTTTAACGATACAACCTTCAGGAGCGATATTTCCATAAAGAACCGCAAGTCCTCCGTCTTGGGAGTATGCATGTTCTACATCTCGGATACATCCGTTTGCTCTATCCAAGTCCAGGTCAGGCCAACGTTTGTCTTGGGAGAATGCTTCAGTTGTAGGAACTCCTCCAGGTGCTGCGGAGAATAATGCATATGCCTTGGAATCTGCTTTTTGACGGACGATGTCCCATTCTTCTAAAGCTTTTCCTAATGTAGGAGAATGAACAGTCGGAACATCTCTGTGAATGAGTCCTGCTCTGTCCAATTCTGAAAGTATACCTACGACTCCACCCGCTCTATGAACATCTTCCATATGATACTTTTGGGTGGCGGGCGCTACTTTACAAACGCAAGGAACTTTTCTGGAGATCAGATCTATATCATGCATTTTGAAATTGATCCCAGCTTCGTTTGCGGCCGCGAGAATATGGAGCACAGTGTTTGTGGATCCTCCCATGGCTACATCCAAACTCATAGCGTTTTGGAATGCTTCGTAAGTAGCAATGTTTCTAGGAAGAACGGATTCGTCTTCTTGTTCATAATATCTTTTTGCAAGTTCTACGATCAGTCTTCCCGCAGTTAAGAAGAGTTGTTTTCTGTCCGCATGAGTGGCTAATGTGGAACCGTTGCCAGGAAGAGAAAGTCCTAATGCTTCTGTAAGACAGTTCATCGAGTTTGCAGTGAACATTCCTGAACAAGATCCGCAGGTAGGACAAGCGGAACGTTCTATTTGCTCTACAAGTTCGTCGGAGACATTTTGGTTGGCGGCTTCTACCATTGCGTCCACCAAATCCAATTTTCTGATGTCTCCATTCCAATTTACTTTTCCAGCTTCCATTGGTCCGCCGGAAACAAAAATGGTCGGTATATTCAATCGTAGGGCTGCCATGAGCATTCCGGGTGTGATCTTATCACAATTGGAAATACAAATAAGTGCGTCCGCAGTATGTGCGTTGACCATGTATTCTACCGAGTCGGCGATTAGGTCACGGCTTGGTAAAGAGTATAACATTCCGCCATGCCCCATGGCGATACCGTCATCCACTGCGATAGTATTGAATTCTTTTGCTACGGCTCCCGCCTTCTCCACTTCTCTTGCGACCATTTGTCCTAGGTCTTTTAAATGAACATGTCCTGGAACGAATTGAGTGAACGAGTTTGCGATGGCGACGATCGGTTTTCCGAAATCACCTTCTTTCATGCCGGTGGCTCTCCAGAGTGCTCTGGCTCCGGCCATATTGCGTCCGTGGGTAGAAGTACGAGATCTTAAGTGAGGCATATTGAATGCTCCCTGGTATAAGGTTAGACGTCGAGTTTTTTACTAAGGAAGAAAACGAAGTTACACAGGCACGTTTCTTGCTATTTATATCGCAGATGGAATCAAAAGAAGAATTCAGTCGAACTTTGGGGCCTTGGCTCCTCTGGGGTTTGGGAGTCGGATACGTAATTTCAGGCATGTATTTTGGCTGGAACCTAGGTCTACCGGTGGGTGGAACCTTGGGGTTGGGAATTGCCACCTTACTGATCATTCTGCTGTATGTTTGTTTTTCTTTCAGTTACACTGAACTCGCATGTATGATCCCGAAAGCGGGAGGAGCATTCGATTACGGCAGAGAAGCTCTCGGAAATGCTTGGGCCTATTTAGTAGGCACAGCTCAGTTGATAGAATTTCTATTTGCACCTCCTGCAATTGCCGCAGCAATCGGCGCCTATTTCTCTTTGTTTTTACCTGGAATCGATCCGATCTGGATCGCGATATTCGCTTATTTGCTCTTTACGATCTTGAACATACTTGGAGTGAAATTTGCCGCCACATTCGAGTTTGGAATTACTATATTAGCAGTTTTTGAATTACTTTTATTTTCAGGACTTACACTTCCCAGTTTTTCTTGGGAGAAGTTTTCCTCTAATCCATTGCCTAACGGTTGGACTGGGGCATTGTCTTCTTTACCATTTGCGGTTTGGTTTTTTTTAGCGATAGAAGGAGTAGCAAATGTTGCAGAAGAAACTAAAGATCCACAAAAGAATATACTGATCGGATTCGGATCTGCGTTAGCTACCTTAGTAGTACTTTGTGGTTTGGTATTTTTTTCTTCCATCGGAGTAGGGGGATGGGAGATGATTGTTTATCCAGAATCGGGCGCCTCAGCTTCCGATTATCCTTTACCTCTCGCATTACGTAAATTATACGGAGAGTCCGGTTGGGCATTCCATCTTTTGATCACAATCGGTTTATTCGGGCTCATCGCTTCCTTTCATGGGATTATTTTAGCTGGGGGAAGAGCCAGTTTCGAATTCGGAAGAGCGGAATTTCTTCCTAAAGTTTTTGGAAAGATCCATCCTAAGTTCAAAACACCTGCCAATGCATTGATAGCAAATACGATCTTTGGGATTGCTGCATTATGTACCGGAAAAACATCAGAGCTGATCACATTGTCCGCTTTTGGAGCTTTACTCTTATACTTCTGTTCCATGATCAGTTTCTTCGTGCTTCGGAAAAAACAACCCGAAAGAGAAAGACCGTTTACGGTTCCAGGAGGTCGAATTCTACCTTCTATCGCACTTGTTCTGTCTGCGATCGTATTGACTGTGTCCGCCTGGCAACATCCGATCTTGTTCGGGATCTTCGTTCTGATCTTAGGAAGCGGTTTGATATGGGCCAGGACTGCTATTTTTGGAAAATGAAAAGCAATTTTCTTGATTTGGGATTTTTCGGAATTAGAGTAAGTCGGATCTAAAGAAGAAGGAATTTTGCTCAAAGATCTGTATAAGACGATAGGGAATGAATATGGGTTATAAGACCGTTCTTGGTAGGAAATCCTATGTATTTCCTGATTTAAAAACACTATTGGCGAAGGCGAGTCCGCTTCGTTCCGGAGACCAATTGGCTGGGATCGCTGCTTCTACTCAAGAAGAAAGAGTGGCTGCCCAAATGGCATTGGCAGATCTTCATCTATCAGAATTTTTGAATATAGAATTGATCCCTGGAGAAAAGGACGAGGTCACTCGACTGATTTTCGATTCTCATGACAAATCTGCTTTTTCTAAAATTTCTTCCTTCACTGTGGGCGAATTCCGCGACTTTCTTTTAAAGGAAAATACCGATTCGGAACTGATCTCAGAGATCCGAGACGGGATCACTCCCGAGATGGCTGCCGCTGTTTCCAAGTTAATGTCCAATCAGGATCTGATCTTGGTTTCGAAAAAATCTCCTGTGGTGACAAAGTTCCGAAACACGATAGGACTTCCTGGAAGATTGTCTGCACGTTTGCAACCCAATCATCCCACGGACGATCCTAAAGGAATTGCTGCCAGCATCTTGGACGGACTTTTATTAGGAAGCGGGGATGCAGTGATCGGGATCAACCCGGCAACTGATAACGTTCCTACTGTAATTGCACTTCTTAGGATGTTGGATTCTATCATCCAAAAATATTCTATCCCGACTCAATCTTGCGTACTCTGTCATGTGACCACTTCTATGAAAGCAATGGAAGAAGGCGCCCCTCTCGATCTGGTATTCCAATCAATAGGCGGGAGCGAAGCTTTGAACAAAAGTTTTGGAGTGAACTTAAGTATTCTAGAAGAATCCAGGCAAATGGCTTTGGAATTAAACAGAGGAACTGTCGGAAAGAATGTAATGTATTTCGAAACAGGACAAGGAAGCGGATTGTCAGCAGGCGCTCATTTTGGTGTGGACCAACAAACCTTAGAGACAAGAGCGTATGCAGTCGCAAAAAAATTCGATCCATTACTTGTGAACACTGTAGTAGGTTTTATCGGGCCGGAATATCTATATAACGGAAAACAAATATTGAGAGCAGGCTTAGAAGATCATTTTTGCGGAAAACTTTTAGGTCTTCCTATGGGAGTAGATGTATGTTATACAAATCATGCAGATGCGGACCAAGACGATATGGATACATTGCTCACATTGCTTGGAGCAGCGGGATGTAATTATATTATGGGAGTCCCGGGAGCGGATGACGTGATGTTGTCCTACCAAAGTACTTCTTTTCATGATGCGTTGTATTTGCGTCAGATCTTCGGTTTAAGACCTGCTCCTGAATTTGAGAACTGGCTTTTGGAAAAAGGATTATTCGAATCCACAAAACAATTCCTACCCAAGGAAAATCCGGGCAAAATTCTACTCGAAGAAATATTAGAGGATAAGGCCGGATGAATTCTAAAGAATTTTGGAAAAGTTTAACTTCTGCTAGGATCGGTATAGGAAGATCCGGAGGTTCTATCCCTACTTCTGAACTTCTAAAATTCAGATTGGACCATGCAAGAGCGAGAGACGCAGTATTAGAAGAACCCGACTTTGATACACTGAATATAGGCCTTGAAAAAATTTTCCAACCATTAGGGATCGAGATTCTCGGAATAGAAAGTTTAGCAAAGAGCAGAGAAGAATATTTACTGAGACCGGATTTGGGCCGTAGGATCTCGGAACCTTCCCGATCTCGATTAGAATCTAAAAAAGGAAAATATGATATTGTATTGATTGGAGTAGATGGGCTTTCCGCAAAAGCAATTGATTCGAATTTGGTCCCATTCTTACAAGTTTTAGTGCCGATCTTATCCGAACAAAATTATAAAATTGCACCATTCGTTCTAGGAAAATTAGGAAGAGTTGCGATTGGAGACGAGATCGGAGAAATATTAGGGGCCAAGGCGGTTGTGCTATTAATAGGAGAAAGGCCGGGACTTTCTTCTGCGGATAGTTTGGGAATGTATCTGACCTTTGACCCTAAGTTAGGCAAAACAGATGAGAGTCGAAATTGTATTTCGAATATACGACCGGACGGCTTAGATTTTCATAAGGCCTCCTTAAAAACGGCTTATTTACTTTCCGAATCTCTCAAACGGGGTATATCCGGAGTGGATCTGAAGGACGAAATGACTCCTGATTTCTTGGAATCTAATTCCAAAGGAAGTATCTCAAACCGTTCTTAGCTTACTTCAGGTCGTTTTATTGCAAACGAATCGAGTCCATAAAAGATTTCTGATCTTTGGGGAAATTTAATAAAACCTGTGAATATTACAAATTCGACTTGAATCCGTATCCTCAAAGGAATAGATTTTATACAAAGAACTGTATCAGAGAAGAGCCCAGATTTTTCTCGATATGCGAAAAGGGAAAAAAGATGTATAAGAATAATATAGAATTCATCATTAACTCAACTAACAAAGATGAGCCGATGTACGGCATTCTGGCTTTGGTTAGTGATACTCTGGAATCTATGAAAGCGGATATTACTTCCCAAAGAGTCGACGAAGAACAAAAGAAAGCGTTTCGTTCCGCTATGAAAGATATGATCTCTGGTTTGATCAAACTGAACGGGATCGTAGAAGGTATGGGGCAGAGGGTTAGGTAAAAAGCCTGGCTTCAATCCTTTCCCAAAAACAACCTGATCCCTTTAGCAATCGTCTGCAAGGTTCTTGCCATCAAACCTTCTAATTTGGTCTGAAGGAATAATTCCATAATTAATTTTCGGAGAGCCAGATCGAACGGAAGATTAAAATCATTCCAGTCCACTCCGAATCGGAAAGGATAAGATTCTGATTCCTCTTCTTCTCCTATACCCGTATGCAATAATGTCCCTTCAAAGTCTGTATGATGTTCGTCTATATGACGGAATTCTAATGTAAGGTGCACCTGTTTTTTGAACAAAGGTAGTGGAATAATTTCCAGTCCGGCTAATTCTCCCCAAGTGATCCCACTTAATGTGAGATAACCTCTGTCCCCGCCTTTTAGTGTTCCTGTTCTGAGTAAACCTTCTCTTCCGAGCCTGCAAGAACCCATTCTGCTTCTAAAAAGAATTTCTAATGGAGAACCTGCGTCCAAGACCCCGTTCTCTATTTTGATGTCTCGGATCTGTATATTAAATACCGGAGTTAAGGTCTTGTCTTCTATGTCTATACTGGAATGGGAAACCTTCTCCAATTTGAATTGGATCCGTCCTCTTTTGGGAAGATATTCTATCTTCTTTCTGGATTCTACTCTGTTAGTATAATCCATATGAAAAGAACGAACATTTACCCCTCTAAATATTAATTTTCCTTTAAATAGATTGGAGAATGAGATCCTGAAGTGTACAAAACTGCCTTTTGCATGCACTATATCCGTTCCGAGTTCCCCCGGAAAGAATATCGTAAAATGTCTGGCCCAAACCCAAAGTCCCGGCAATAAGACGCCGGGAGTCAGCCAACGGAACTTGAATAGTCTAAAGGATATTATATTTACTAGAAGTTGTATAAACGGGCCACTCAGTATAAATTGAAGGCCTAAGTAGCCGAATAATAGTAATAGGATCGGAAATGGCATGGGAGAGAGGGCGACGAGTCAGTCCTCGTCGCCATCCGTATATTTATTATCTATGTTTTTCTTATCCATGGAAGAAATTTCCAGTTCCTTTGCCAGATCTTCCAGAAATTCTTTTTCTCTATCCGTGAATTTGCCGTCAGTCGTTACGATACATACTGCATCTTCGTAAAAGTTCGCAGCTAGGACAGGATTTCCTTCTGCAAAGTCTGTGATCATTTTAACGGGAAGAGGTGATTCGAATACTTCGGATAATTCTTCTACGATCTCAGCCTTTTGATCTTGGTGATGATCGAAGATACAATCCTTATCGAACATAGCTTTTACCATTTGTCCGACTAAGTTTCCTTCTTTCGTATGAAAGACTCCGTCCGCATGACAAGAATATGACCAAAGACTGACTAACACTTTGGCGTAATTCATCTTGAGTTGAAAAATCTCGGTTTCTCTATCGAGACTTTTCTGAAATTTTTCGTAAAACTCATGACCTGGTAGAACTTTGCTAGCCAAGGATGAAACCCTTTCCATTTTTATTCCTTCCCTCTAAGGGCTTCCCCGTTTTTCCGATGTATTTTAACCCAACCTGCGGTTTTGCAATGAAAATCCATGTTGATTTTGGGGGAATTTTTCTCAACCTGACTATGTGAGTTCCGAATCAAAACGAAAGATCCTCGTTACTTCCGCTTTGCCATATGCGAACGGTCCGATTCATTTGGGCCATGTTCTGGAAGCGATCCAAACTGATATTTATGTTCGTTATCAAAAATCTCTAGGCAATGAGTGTTATTTTTTCTGTGCGGACGATACGCATGGCACGCCCATCATGCTTGCAGCAAGGAAAGAAGGGATCAGTCCGGAAGAATTGATCGACCGTGTTCGGACGGAACATTACCGGGACCTCTCTGGCTTTTTGGTCGAGTACGATAATTATTATACTACTAACTCGGAAGAAAATCGAATCCTTTCCGAGGAAATTTATCTTTCTTTAAAGGGCAAAGGACATATTGCGGAAAGAGAGATCGAACAGGCTTACTGTGATACGGATAAGATGTTCCTTCCGGATCGTTTTATAAAAGGTACTTGTCCGAATTGTGGGACCCAAGATCAGTACGGAGACAGCTGTGAGAATTGCGGAGCTACTTATTCTCCCAAAGATCTGAAAGATTCCCATTGTTCTTTATGCGGTACCCCTCCCGTTAGCCGAAATTCCAAACATATCTTTTTTAAATTGGGAGATTTTGAGAAATATCTTTCTAATTGGGTCGAAAAGGATTCTCATGTAGCGGAAGGTGTTCGTAAAAAACTGAAAGAATGGTTCGAAGCAGGGCTCCAAGACTGGGATATTTCTCGCGACGGACCTTACTTTGGATTTAAGATCCCTGGAGAGACCGAAAAATATTTTTATGTGTGGTTGGATGCCCCTATAGGTTATATGGCGTCCAGTTTGAATTATTTCAAAGGGGATCGTAAAAAATTCGATTCTTTCTGGAAGGATGAAAAAACCGAGATCTCTCATTTTATCGGAAAAGATATATTATATTTTCATACTTTGTTCTGGCCTGCTACCTTAGAAGGTGGAGGATATCGTTCTCCTACTCAAGTTCATGTTCACGGTTTTATCACAGTGAATGGGGAGAAGATGTCCAAGTCCAGAGGAACCTTCATCAAAGCCGAAGGTTACCTGAAACATTTAGATCCGGAACATCTTCGCTTTTATCTAGCCGGAAAACTTGGGCCTGGAATGGACGACCTGGATCTTTCATTCGATGATTATACTGCAAAAGTGAATTCGGACTTTGTAGGGAACTTCGTGAACCTGGTTTCCAGGGTGGCCACTTCTATATTAGATAAACTTGATAGAACTCTGGGGAGTTTGGACACCGAAGGGAAGAAGATCCTGGACGAACTCCGAAGTTCTGAACCTAAGATCAGAGAATGGTACGAAACCCGAAATTATACCAGGGTAATGAAAGAATGTTCCCGCTTGGGCGATATAGCGAATAAATATGTAAACGATCTTGCTCCTTGGATCCAGATTAAATCGGATGCGGAAGCTGCTCGTAAAACAGTGACAGTCGCTTTGAATGCTGCCAGAATTCTATCTATTTATCTATATCCTGTTCTTCCTAAATCAGGGGAGAAGGTGTATAAAATTTTGGGTATAAACAAAAAGCCCGAGTTTGCGGATCTCGCTTCCGATCTGGAAAAAACAAAAGTATCCGTTTATGAAATGATCACCAAACGTGTAGAGGAAAAATCGATTCAAACCATGTTAGAAGAAAACACTTTGGAAACTAAATCCGCTCAACCTACAACTCCTGCTGTAACCCCTAAAACGGAAGGAGTTTTGGAAATTTCTATCGAAGACCTAAGCAAAGTGGATCTTAGAGTTGGTAAAATTATAGAAGCCGGTCCTGTAGAAGGCGCGGATAAATTGGTCCAAGTGAAATTGGATCTGGGCCCTCTTGGAACTAAGAATGTTTTTGCTGGTATTAAGGCTTCTTATCAACCTCAGGATCTGCTTGGATTGACAATCGTTGCGGTGGCTAACTTGAAACCAAGAAAGATGAAGTTTGGAGTTTCAGAGGCTATGCTTTTGGCTTCGGGCGAAGGCGAGAGTCTCAGCCTTTTTGTACCTCATAGAGGTGCTAATCCTGGCGATAAATTGAAATAAACTTAGTCTAACAGCTAGTAGGAACGAACTTGCCTTTAGAATTAGACATCTCCTATAGTTTTCAAAGGCTTCTGGAAAAGAGTAGGGCGGTAGTTTCCGGCCGCTTGGTCTCTAGGCAACTCACATTTATCATCGATTCGTTTTTAAGGACCAGGTTCGAAAAGTCTTCCGGCATCTTAAAAAAGGGAGAAGAAGTAGCAGTAATCGCTCTAGGCGGATACGGTCGTATGGAGATGGCCCCTCATTCCGATGTAGATATATTATATTTACATAATGGAGTTCCTGATTCAAAACTCGCTGAGATCATTTCTTCCATTAATACATATCTTTACGATTCCGGAAAAGAAGTAGGACATACTTGCAGAACCATCAAGGAATCCTTTCGTTATCTGGATGATATGTCCAGCTTTCATGCCGTCTTGGACAGTCGGTTCCTGACAGGCTCTAAGGAATTATTCAAAAAATACCAAGAAGAATTTTTAGCAAAACTTCCTCCTAAGTTTGCGACCAGATACAACCAAGCGAAAGAAGATCAACTTTCGGAAAGGTTCCTAAGAGAAGGAAGACCTATCCTTCTTTCGGAACCGAATCTAAAAACGGATCTCTGCGGTTTGAGAGATATCCAATATCTATATTGGACCGAAAAATCCAGAAGCCCTATCCGTTCCTTAGGTGGACTGGCAGTTCTTCCATTTTTCCAAAATGGAGAAGTCCAGGCCTTGGAAGAAGCTTACGATTTTCTGATCCGAGTCAGGACAGCGCTCCATATTCTTACGGGAAGAAAGCACGATCGTTTGGATCTGAATCTTCAACCAGAAGTGGCGGAGTATCTAGGCTTCGGCAAAAAGGAAGATATGCAAACTATAGAGAAGTTCATGAATACTCTCTATAGTCATCAGAAGAATATATTTTTTATCGTTCGTATTTATTTGGATTCTTTATTGGCGGCCCAGAAAAAGGGAGAAGCCCAAAATTTCGACTACGAAGGAATTCGATTCTTAAAGATAGGAAATACGATCTTTTCTCCTAGCGAAGGAAATCTTTTCGCGGATCCTCATACGCTATACAAAGACATATTACTTACTTTCAGGATGCTCCAAGAAACAGGCTTCGAGGTTTCCGGTGGATTATTGAGCGAGATCAGATTCGCTTCTCACTTTTTGGACGATGATTTCAGATATTCTGCGGAAGTGAACGGGGAATTTATCCGCATTCTTCAGAACAAAAAGGATAGAGGAAGAATATTAAAATTAATGCATGAATGCCAGGTGCTCGGAGCACTTCTGCCGGAGTTCGGCGCATGTACGAATTTTCCTTTGTTCAGTTATCATCATGAGTTCACTGTTGATGAACACACTCTTTTGATCCTACATGAATTGGATCGTTTAGATAAAGGAGAGTTCGAAGACAGAGAGATCTCAGAAGTTTACGGAGAATGTGATAAGACTGAAATTTTGGCTTTGGCGATTCTTCTTCATGATGCCGGAAAAGTAAAAGAAGGGGACCATTCAGAATACGGAGCGGAACTCGCAGTTTCTGTCGGATCTCGTTTGGGGTTGTCGGAAGAGGATACGGATCTATTCCGTTTTCTAGTGGAAAAACATATCCTGATGTCGGAACTTTCTTCCAAGAGAGATATTTCGGATAAGAGACTGATACGTAACTTTGCGAGAACAGTTTCTAATCCTGACAGACTCAAACTTTTATATATTCTGACTATCATAGATACCAAGTCTGTGGGTGCAAACGTTCTTACTAACTGGAAGAAGGCAATCTTAAACGTACTTTATAAGAACTCTATAAACTTCTTCCAAACCAATCGAGCAGATTCCGAAGGCCCTCATGGAGAAGAGGAGAGGATCGCTCTTGCGAAAGACTTGGTCGCTTATCTAACTGAAAAAGAAGGACAGGATTCTAAAATTTCTAAAACGATCGCTTCTTTTGCATATTCGGTGATCCCGGAAAGTTTCTTAAAAACCGTATCCAATCGGAAAATATTAAAATATTTTAAATTGATTACTTCTCTCAGTCAAGATGGTAACTCTGATCTGCTCCTGGATCTGGAACAAGACCCTGCTTTCGTAACGGTCGAAGTAGTAAGCCGCAATGTTCCTGAGATCTTATTGGATCTATGTTGTTCTGTTTCCTCCGAAGGTTTGAGCCTGGTTGGAATGCAGAGTTACACTTTCGAAGAATTCCAGATCCATATTCTTCAAGTAACGGATCCTCAAGGCAGCGGTAACATTTCTTCTGAAAAACTTTCCAGAATGGAAGGCAAACTCAGATTAATGGCTTCCGGAGAATTACAAAGAGACAGTATCGCTTTCGAAAGAACTGAATGGAATCCACGTAAGACGATACCTGAGAGTATTATCAATCGTTCCGTTCGTTTTTCTAACGAAGATGTTACTGATACAACCATCATGGAAGTCCGTATGCCTGATATGGTCGGTTTAGTGTATCGGATCTTGAGAAAAGTATTCGATTTTGGTTTAAAAGTTTCTCATTTAAGGGTCTCAACATCTGCGGATTATGCTTATGACTCATTCTATCTCCAGACAAAGGACGGGGAACAGGTCAAAGATGCAGAATTGTTAAAATCCCTGGAAGATAAGATCTTAAGAATCCAGCCGGTGGAAAGGATGACAGGCGAACTCGTTTTTTAAAAATGGTCCCCAGTATGGATTCGGGTAGTCGTTCCACAGTCACTTCTAAAAGAAAAAAAGAAACTGCGACATCTGTTAAGCTGATCAAAAAGCCTAACACTCCTCGTCGCGGTAAAAAGATAGATGCGGACTGGTGGAAGAACGCTGTTGTTTACCAGATCTATCCCAGAAGTTTTAAAGATACGAACGGGGACGGCATCGGTGACCTAGAAGGTATCATTCAAAAACTAGATTATTTGAATGACGGGACTCCGAACTCTCTCGGCATTGATGCCATTTGGCTTTCTCCTATTTATCCTTCTCCTATGTATGATTTCGGATACGATATATCGGATTACGAAAGTATCGATCCAGTATTCGGTAACTTGGATACATTCAAACGTTTATTAAAAGAAGCTCATAAACGTAAGATCAGGATCATTATGGACCTGGTTGCAAATCATACTTCTCACCAACATCCTTGGTTTTTAGAATCTAAATCTTCCAAAGACAATCCTAAAAGAGATTGGTATATTTGGAAGGATCCAATCGACGGAAAACCTCCAAATAATTGGATGGGAACTTTCGGGGGAAGAGCGTGGACCTTAGATAAAACCACTGGTCAGTATTATTATCATTCTTTCTTAGCGGAACAACCGGACTTGAACTGGAGAAATCCAGAAGTTAAAAAAGCGATCTTCTCCATGGTCAAAAATTGGCTGGATCTAGGAGTGGATGGTTTCCGTTTAGATGTAGTGAATCTATTCGTTAAAGATTCCGAGTTAAGAAGTAACCCTCGCAAAAGATGGATCGCTAGACCATTCGATCAACAAAATCATATATATGATCGTGATCGTCCTGAGATGCATGATATCTTAAAAGATCTCCGAAAACTTTTGGATTCATATGGAGATAGAATGTCCGTAGGTGAAGTGATGATGGAGCCCCCAGGCACAAGCGCACTTCCAGCTTCTTATTACGGTACGAAAGGTGACGAACTTCATCTGGCGTTTAACTTTGCTTTCTTTTACACTCCTTGGAAAGCGGAAAAATTCAGGGACGTGATCAAAGAATGGGAGAAGTATCTCCGAGACAAGGGCTGGCCGAATTATACATTAAGTAATCATGATTTCCGCAGACATATCACCAGATATTCCAAAGGGAGAGAGACAACCGCTAGAGCAAAGATAGCTGCTCTAATGCTTTTGACCCTAAGAGGAACTCCATTCTTATATTATGGTGAAGAGCTGGGAATGATGGACGAAAGAGTCCCAAAAAATCGGATCCAAGATCCAGTAGGTATCAGATACTGGCCTGTTTATCCAAGCCGTGACAACTGCAGACTTCCTATGTGTTGGTCCGGAGATGTGAACGGAGGATTCAGCAATGGAGAACCTTGGCTTCCTGTTTTTTCCAGATACGAATCAGTAAACGTAGAAACCCAGTCCAGATCCATCGACAGTTTATTAAATTTTTATAAAAAGCTAATATGGCTCAGAAAAGGGAACGAGATCTTGAAAAAAGGGACTCTTGCCCTGGATTACGATTCTCCTCCAGGTGTTCTGCAATATACTAGAGAGTTCGAAAAGAAAAAATGTCTGATCATTTTGAACTTTGAGAACGAATCCAAAAAGATCGTAGCAAATGCGAACCGTACCGCTCAGATACTCATCTCCACTCATAGAAAGCCGGAGAAGATGGAAATTCCTGTGGTCTTCGAGATTGCACCTTATGAAGGTTTGGTTTTAGAATATTAAGGGTTTGCAATCTCGGAGAAACACGAGATTACTCTTTTTACGGATTTTTTTCCATCTACCGATTTTATTTATTCTTAAATCGGATCGCCCTTATGTCTTAATTTTATGATTTCGGAATAACTCTTATAATAGGGGTTTTTCGAATGAAATACTTAGCCGTTTTACTCTTCTTTTCTTCCTACATTGTTCTATACGCTCAATCTGCATCTCCGTGTATAGAACCGGAAAGTTCGCCTTCGAAACCGGCGAAAGTTTTGGTAAAGAGAGAAGCTTCGCCAATCTTAAGAAGGGAAAACGAGGAACAATTCCTACTCTCAATGGATTTTATGAAATCCAAAACTAAAAACATAAAGATTCCGACTGAAGTCAAGGAAGGAACCTTCATAACGGTTACGTATATTCATTCCATATGTAAAACTTCTCAGTATGATCAACTAAGATTGGATAAGGAAAGAAAAAAGGAGTTATTGAGAATATTTCCTAAACTTGATAAGAACTTGTTAGTAGAATGGAAGGAAACAAAATACGATTCTTGCGGAGAAAAGGAAAATACTTCGGATAAATTTCACGGCTTCGCAATACACTATAGACCAAAACCTTCGGAAGAAACATGGAAGAAGGAAAAGGATATCCTATTCGGAAAGAAACCTGGAAGTTCAGCCGAAAGTCGTTCTGAATCTTGCGTTGCCGAATCTGGACCTCCTCAACGATTCCAGAAAGATGAGATCGTTTCGAAAGTCTTGGAAAGAAAAAAGGAATGGGACGGAGCGATCGTAGGAGATCTTACCGGAAGTATGTTTCCTTATACCCAGCAATTATTCCTTTATTTCAAATTGCAGACTCTTAAGAAGAACGAGAAATCTTTCGTTTTTTTCAACGACGGAGACCTTACTCCTAATGAGAAGAAACTAGTCGGAAAGACCGGAGGGATATACTTCCAGAAATTGAAATCGTATGAGGAACTAGAAAAATTAGCGAAAGCGACGATCAGCGGAGGATACGGAGGCGATGGTCCTGAAAATGATATCGAGGCTTTGATCAAAGCGCAGGCGGTCTGTCCCGAGTGTAAGGAGCTGATCCTAATTGCGGATAATTTTTCTACGATGAGAGACTATTCTTTGATGAGCCAGATTCAAAAGCCGGTAAGGGTTGTATTATGTGGCTCTTTTGCAGGGATTAATACGGAATATCTGGATTTAGCTAGAAATACAAAAGGATCTGTTCATACGATAGAAGAAGATTTAGAAAACCTGATGGAGTTGAACGAAGGCCAAACGATCGAATTGAACAAAAAAAAATATGTATTGGAAAAAGGTAGATTTAAACCGATCCAATCTATCTAAAACGAACGACGTTTAACAAATATTACTCATATTAGAAAATTTAAAAAATAGTCGCAGTTCGTATGATTTACCCTAATATAGTTTTGAGTAAGATTATTATTAGAGAATTATATGAATCATCCATTACGTTTAGCCGAAAACCCAGGTTTATCTTCTTACGACTTAACCAGTTATAAAGGGAATAGAGGTAAAAACTTTTACGAAGAGGACAAGATCCTTCAAAGAGTAATAGAAAGATACTCTTCCGATTACAAACCTGATCATAAAAAAGCGATGTTGGACCATCTCAAAGGTTATGGAGAATTGGTCGGAGGAATTTTAGACGAACTCACCGAGGCTTCTCATAAGGAAGGTAAATACGGAGAAGTGGTCAAATACGATCGCACAGGAAATCGTATAGACCAGATCGTTTATTCCCACGAACAAAAACTTTCCAGAAAGATCTCCTACGATTACGGAATTGTTAATTTAGATTTTCATGATGAATGGAAATTTCCCTTTACGGATCTTCATAGACAAGCTTTGACCTATCTTGCCAACCAGAATGGAGAGGGCGGAGTGACTTGTCCTTTGGCAATGACTGAAGGTATGATCCGAGTTCTGCAAGGTATCGGAACAGAAGAACAAAAAAAGAAATATCTTCCTCTGGTGGCAGGAAAGGGTTCCTTCTCTCATTTCATGGCGGGACAATATGTGACCGAAAGAGTGGGAGGAAGCAACGTAGGCGCCAACCGTACGATCGCACGTAAGGGTGAGAATGGGAAATGGATCCTGAACGGAGAAAAATGGTTCTGCTCAAACCCGGGAGACCTTTGGGTCACAACAGCTAAGATAGAAGATACCGAAACGGTAGGATTGTTCCTGGTCCCAAGGATCAAAGACAATGGAGAACTGAACGGTCATCATATATTAAGAAAAAAAGATATTATAGGTTCTAAAGGAAAACTCACCGTAGAGATCGTATACGAGGATCTAGAAGCCGAGGCCTTAGGAAGACCGGCACATGGAATTGCAAACCTCATCCGTTACGTGATCAGGACTTCTCGCGTTCATGTGGGTCTTGCCGCTTCTGGGATGTCAAGAAGAGCGTTCATGGAAGCTAGAGAATATTCCAGATACAGGACAGCTTACGGAAAGAAGATCCAGGATTTTCCTGCATATTCTAGAGAACTTGCGGAAATGAGGATCTTGTATGCAGCTTTGGTAATGCCGATTTTCCGTGGGATCGATTGGACCCAAAAAGGGATTTTGGCCGAACAGATCTCTACTCCTCTGATGAAGTATAGATCTTCTTCTCTATCCTCTCAGATCACTCATAGAGCGATTATGGCATTGGGTGGTTCGGGGATCATCGGCGATTACACTTGTTTACCGAGACTTCATAATGATTGTATCATCAACGAGACCTGGGAAGGAACTCACTTGATCATCACAGACCATG
Organism: Leptospira johnsonii; assembly: GCF_003112675.1. Lineage (NCBI taxonomy): Bacteria > Pseudomonadati > Spirochaetota > Leptospiria > Leptospirales > Leptospiraceae > Leptospira > Leptospira johnsonii. The sequence continues at coordinate 1,503,079 of NZ_BFAY01000011.1, forward strand.
CACTTGGTGCGATGAATCGTGCAAAGATTAGAGATTCTTTCGTTTCGGAATTAAAGAAGAATTTTGACTCTGCTAAAAAATATCCCGAACTAAAAGCGATCTCTCAGTTAGGAGAAGATCTTCTGTTAGACTGGAATAAGAGCATTGAAGAAAAGCCGAGAGAATGGAAGGAAACTTATAGAGTGGATCTTTCCGATCAGGCTTATGGTGCTCTTGTTCTTTCCGAGTTTTTGGAGCAGGCTGTTTTTGATAGAGAATCCGGTTCTAAAAGATCCAGATTCGATTCTTTTGCAAAAGGTTTCGGTGCCTTCTTGTTTAGGACTCTTCCTAAAACTTCTGGAGATTACGATTCTTTCCGTTTGGATCAAGAAGAAGTAGATGAGATTGTAAACTGGTGATCTTCACCACGACAGCGATACGCAGTACGAAGTAGCGCGTTCTGAGCGAAGCGAAAGAGTCGCCCAGATCGCGCGTAAAAAGTTAAGCCAGTTTAGGGGCAAAAACTTTCTCCATATGTGCCTGTGGAATTGCTCCCACCACTTTTTCAGCGATCTCTCCGCCTTTGAATAACATTAGAGTCGGAATAGACTGAACTCCGTATTGTTGAGCCAATTCAGGTTTTTCGTCTATATTGACTTTTACTACGGTAACCTGTCCTTGGTGAGCTTGAGCGAATTTTTCCAGCTCAGGAGCTACCATTTTACAAGGACCGCACCATTCGGCCCAGAAATCTACTAGGATAGGTTTATCATGTGTTTTGAGAAGTTCGTTGAATGAACCAGGCATTGTGTTTTCCATACGAAGATTAGACCCATTCTAAATCGAATCGGACAATCCGTTTTTGGAGGTTTGGAGAATTTTTCGAAAAACTTTCTAGTCCGCGCGTAGCGTGGGTTAACCTAATAAATTTCGAAGAGCTGCTTCCAGATTCGGGTATCTGAATTTATAACCCAGCTCCTGGAGTCTTTTTGGAACCACTCTTTGGCCATGCGTTGCTACGATGGCACCTTCGCCGAGTGCAAGTGAAAGCGCGAACGAGGGCATTCTTGTGAACGAAGGTCGTCCTAGAGTTTTTGCCAGGGTCTTACTGAACTGCTCATTGGAGAGAGGTTCAGGTGATACTAGGTTGAATGCTCCTCTTGCTTCTTCTTTTCTGATTAGGAACATAATTGCAGAAAGTTGGTCTTCGATATGGATCCAGGAGAGGATTTGGTTTCCGCTTCCGATCGGTCCGCCTGCGAATAATTTGAATGCAGGCAACATCGTGGCGAGCGCTCCGCCTTCGGTGGTTAGTACGACTCCCGTTCTTAATAGAACGGTTCTGATTCCTGCTTTTTCCGCTTCTAAAGCTTCTTCTTCCCAATCTTTACAAAGGCTGCCTAACTCGTCGTCTGCTGCCGGACTGTCTTCGTCAAAGGGTGGGGTCCCTGTATCATAAGATCCGTAGATCCCGATCGCGGAAGAATTGAATAATGCTTTAGGTGCGAAGTCGCCTAAAGAGGTGAGTCTTGCGACTAAATCCCGAGTGAAGTCTACGCGAGAAGAACGGATCCTTTGTTTGTATTCAGGGGTCCAGCGAACTCCTGCGATAGGTTCTCCTGCTAGATTGATTAGAACGTTAACTCCTTCTAGATCCGCTCTGGTCGGAAGAGATCCAATCCGAACGTCCCATTCTGAAATTCTTTGGAGTCTGGGCGGCAATTTTCCGCTTCGGCTGAAGATGCGGACTCTATGTCCTTCTGCCTTTAAGCGGATCGCTAACATGGATCCTATGAGTCCCGTGCCGCCGGTAATTCCAATAAGCATTTCGCGAACCGCCTTTTTCTGAAATTTCTTTCCGAGATCATAATTCGAAATCGGTTTTCTTTCGACAAGAAGAAAGGAAATCCTTCTTGATCCCGAGTTAGGAAATCGGCATCTTTGGATGCAGTGGATTTTTTAAAATTGAACGCCGTTTCAAAAATTTGGGCAGCCGTTTTTGTTGCCGGACTGGTTTTTTCCAATTATTATCTATATTCTACAACGAATTCCAAGTTGGAATCCTATAAATCCGAACCTCCTTTTTTACGTTTTGATTTCACTGACTCTTATCTAGTAGACCGCTCTTCTCAGGCGCCTTATCTGGCGGACGGAAATTTGAATACGGAGTGGAGAAAGTTGAGACCTTCTTCCATGAAAATGGATTTTGACTTGGAGTTAAGACTTTCTCATCGTCTGAAGTCAGGAGTTTATGTTCCGACCAACTGGAAGGGGCTAAAAGTAATCGCTTGTTCTAAAAACACTCCTCTTCTTTCTCTCAAAATTCTAGAAAGAGAAGCGATCAATGTGGATAAGGAGTCCAGACTTCCTAATGACACAGAATACGGTTCGATCGATTTGGATTTTTCCAAATCGGAAACTGCTACTGTTTTACTAAAGAAGGACGCAGGTTCTGTCCTTCAAAAAGAATATCCGAGTGGGATTTGGATCTGGGCTGTGCAGGGTACTTTTCAAAGTGTTGGCCCGGATTCTTGTATTGCGGATATTCAACTCTTCGAATAAGTTTTTCCGGTGTCGATATGAACTTTTTAGAAACCGGCAGAATCGATTTACCAGAATATAAATCCAGTGCCTGGGAAAGCTTTCTTATCTATTTGTCCATCTTGGTCTTTAGTACAGCAGTTTTTGAAGAAGTCAGGGCCTTATTTTTAGTTCCAATTTTACTTCTTCTTTTCTTGTTAATCGGGTCTCAATTTAAGTGGAAATCCTTATTCTACCTGAATGTTCCGTTAGTTGCATTATCTTTTATTAATATAATTCCTTTTTCCAAAAATCTTTGGCCAGGCACGCTGATCGTGGCTTTAATTTTTTACTTTCTGTATTTTTCAAAAATTAGAAGGGCCGGGTTATTACGTTGGTTGGCTAAAGGAGAAGCTTCCAAACAGGTTTTAGGACTCTCTGTTCTGTTTGTTCTATCTGCAAGTATCGCTTTGTTTCTTTGGTTTTATCTTCTGAAGCCAGATATAAGCGATATCAAAGAGAATTTTCCAAAGGGCGAAGTTCCCATACTCATTGCGGCTGGGATCGGCTTTGCGATTTTGAATGCGATTGCAGAAGAGTTTTTATACAGAGGGATTTTATTCGAGTCGTTATTGGCGGCCAGATGTTCTATTTTTGGAGCACTCATTTTCCAAGCTTTCAGTTTTGGAATTTTACATCTGCATGGATTTCCTAGAGGCTGGGTGGGAGTCGGACTTGCCGGGATCTACGGTTTAATGACTGGGCTTATCCGAATTTTGAGTAAGGGAATTTATTATCCGGTGTTAGTGCATATTTTTGCGGATATTACGATAGCTGCGATCGTATTGTTTTTTGCTCGTTAGCAAAATTTTGGAGCCGATTTGATTTTTAAAGGCAGGGAGAAAATTGGGGTGAACGACGGGCTTGCCGTTACGCAGTCTCGCATCCTGTTCGACTTGGCTCCACGGCGTCTCATGCTTTCCTCGACACATCCTGTGTCTCGGTCGCGTTCATTTACGCTCCCTACGGGTCGCTATGAACGCTTTCAAGTATTCGCTTCAAGCCCTATCGTATATTAAGTTACATTGATTTTTAAGGATTAGAAGAAAATTGGGGTGAACGACGGGGCTTGAACCCGCGACAGCCAGAACCACAATCTGGAGCTCTACCAACTGAGCTACGTCCACCATATTTGGTGACCCGAGAGGGATTCGAACCCCCGACCCACTGCTTAGAAGGCAGTTGCTCTATCCAACTGAGCTACCGAGTCTTTTGTTTTGTAAAAGAGGGATTCGGGATGACAGGAGTTGAACCTGCGACCCTCTGTACCCAAAACAGATGCGCTACCACTGCGCTACATCCCGGATCGAAGTCCATGATTTCGTGGAAGGGCGCCATGTCAAGTCGCTTGTCTATTTGTTTGAGACAGTTTTTTCAGGTGCTCCAAAATGATATCTTCGGTCGGAGCTTTTGTAATGGCTTTTTCGAAGGCCTTTCTGGCTTCTTCCGGTTTTCCCAATTTGCTGAGCAAAACTCCGAAGGAATCCAAATAGGCGGGATTTTCCGGATCCAATTGCAGAGCCCGTTTGATATTTTCCATTGCCAGTTTGAGCTCTTCCGGATTCGGCTCTTTGCCCTCTAAAAGCAGATATGCCACCGAATTTAGGCTGTTTTTTTGCTCAGGTCTCAGTCGCAAAATTCTCAGGTGAGTCTCGATTGCGGCTTTCGTGTCCCCGGATTTTTCCAAGGCGGATGCTTTTAGGGAAAGAAGGATGATATCATCCAGTGAAAGTTTGAGACGCTCTTCCGTTTTTGCCAGAGCGGTTTTATAATCTCCGGTCCGGATCAAAGAATAGATCATCATTCTGAAAGCGTTGTCTCTTTCGGAGAATTTAGGGAATTCTTCCAATAGGTCTTCGATGACGGAGACACATTTTTTGTGATTTCCGGTCCTAGAACAACATATTGCGAAATTATAAAGTAGTTCCGGATCTTTCCCGGTCTCGGACATTTCCCGATCGATCAACGTGAGTGCGATCGTATAATTCTCTTTTAGGATTTCAGTGAAAATCCTACGTTTGGCTGGGATTTTTCTCGGAGTTTTCTTTTCCATTTACTTCGATTTGACCCGGATCCTTTTTCTAAATTCTTCCAATTCAAGCGAAGAAGTTTGATCCAAACTCAAAGGAGTGATCGGTATTTTTCCACGGAAGAATATATCGAAATCAGTACCTTCTTCAGGAACATGTCCTAGGTCAGAGCCTCCTAAGAAGAAGTCGGAGATTCCGCCTATGATCGGCTTGGATTCATAAGTGTCCACATAGGTCCTTCTGCCCAACTTAGCTACTTCTATAGAAGATAACGAGTTTTCGAATTTTTCCGGAATATTAATATTATAAACAATTCCAGAGATAAATTCATCCACCCATGAGTTTAGGATTTCGTGGATCAATTCGGCTTCTTTAATATAATCGTAGTCTTTGCCCAAGTTTCCGGAACTGACTGCTACACTTTTTCTATTATGGATGGCGCCATGTCTTGCGGCACCTACCGTTCCGGAATAATGCACGTCATGTCCCATATTCACTCCTCGGTTGATTCCGGAGAGCACCAAATCTATTTTTGGGAAGATGTTTCCATGAAGTCCTATGTTCACGCAGTCTACTGGGAATCCGTCTACTATATAATGGTTCTCGTTCACTCTTTCAACTCTCAAAGAATCGTGTATGCTCAGCGCCATGGAAGTTGCAGAACGTTCTTTTAGAGGAGCGACCAAATAAGTATTATGTTCTTTTCCTAAAACTTTTTCCAATGCAAGGATCCCGTTGGAAGAGATCCCGTCGTCGTTGGTGATTAGAATATTCATATTATATAATTTACGGAAGAGAAGGATTAAACGATGTGATCACCGCAGAATACATCGCCAATGGTAGGAAGAATGTCACGATGAAGGTAAAAATATTGATACGAAAGGAATCCTTAAACTTCAGATCGTAAATATAAGAAGTCCCTCGGACTAATACCGCCATAAACAATCCGTAATGGATCGAGTATAGGGTTACCACTCCGAATCCACCTTTTACTCCAAGTTGAGCCAGAAGGATAGCCCAAGCAGCATTGGAAATAAAAATAGAAAGAGAAAGATTCACGAATCTGAGAGTGATATTCGCATTTCCCTTCTTCCCACTGGACTGAGCCAATCCATCCACGATGAATGCAATCGCATACGGTAGAAGCATGAAGAATAATAAATGAGTTAATGCAGCAATCAGGAATTGCCCAAAACTTCTGCCAGTAAATGGAGGAGTGATAAAAACATAACCTGCTCCTGCGCTGGCTGAGGCAAGTAGCAGAACTAATGCTCCGACTACTTTGAGCGGGTAAGTTCCCCAAGAAGAAATTACATTTTCCACTCGAAACGGCTCAAATAGTACAGCATCTAAAAGATCAATAAATCTACTGAATAATTCTTTCAACACAGGATGATTACCATGCCATAGATTGAGGGTATAAAACTAAAACAGGAGAACGTTTGAGTTCCTGAAGAAGGGCTTTTTCTCCGCCGAAGAATCCTCCAGACTTTGCTTGCATAAGTTGGAAGAATCTGTCCCAAGGATTTACTTCTTCTTCGAATAATGGAAGAGTCCCGTCATAATTGCAAAGTTTAGAAAGTTCCGCCAAGGCTTCTCTTCTGCCGCCTATATCGTCCACGAGTTTGTTTCGGAATGCGTCTTGTCCGGAGTAGATCCGTCCTTCTGCTAACGCCTCTACGAATTTTACGGTCTGGTTTCTTCCTTTAGCTACATCTTCTATAAACTCTTCGTACGTATCGGAGAGCATCTTTTGGATCATAGCGTCTTCTTCCGGGGTATTGTCCCTGAAAAGAGAAAGGGAATCCTTATATTTTCCCTCTTTGAAAGTGCGGACCTTTACTCCGTATCTTTCTAAAAGCCCTTTTATATTCGGCGCGATCGCGATCACTCCGATGGAACCGGTCAAAGTTCCGCCTAACGCGAAAATTTTATCCGCTGCAGAAGCTATATAATATCCGCCGGAAGCTGCGATATCCTTCATAGATACCACAACCTTTTTGTTTTTCTCTTTTCGGAGATACATTAGTTCTTTATAGATCTCTTGAGAAGCGCCGACGGATCCGCCTGGTGAGTTGATCTCCACTAAGATACCTACGATATTAGTATCGTCTTCTATCGATCTAAGTTGTTCTAATATGGTTTGGGCTCCAGCGGAATCATAGCTGGAATGTCCGGAGTGGATCTCTCCTTCTATTTTAATTAGGGCTGCTCCCAATCTATCGGTCCCGAATCCGGAACCTGCATCAACTCTCGTGAGTTTGGAAGAAGAGACGTTGGAGACTAAATTAATAAGCCCTACGAACAAGGAAAGAATGGTGACTACAAAGGTGACTGCTAATGCGATACGATTTCGGTCCACAATTAGAGTGGATCTCGGTACCGATCCCCTGTCAATGAAATAGCGAGGGTTTGGTTTCGTTTGGGAAAGCTGGCCGGTTTCTCTTGACGAGGGGATAAGTTTAATATGTGTATCAATATTGGTACGGGAGTGTGAATTTGTTTAGGATTTCGAGTTTGGCTTGGTCGCTTGTTTTGATCTTTCTTTTAGAAGGTTGTCTGACTTTTCGTTTCGGGCATGTAAATATTATTAAAGACGATTTTAAGAATACTCATATCGTAAAGATGAAGCTGTTACTTTTATCAAATGAGCCTTATTTGGATTATTTCGGTGCACCGACGTCTTTAAAGTATTACTTCTATTTTGATCTTACGAGAGAAATCGGGCCGGATAATAAGGTGGTCCCTACTTCTGTTAGATTCTCCTATCATGGGGAGACCGGAGATGCTCCTATTGCAAAGACCGGCTTTTTAAAAATAGGGGAGAAGATTAGCTCACTTGTGATCGGCAACTCTGATAGTCAGTTGATCACGAATACTTCTGTTACTACGACAACTTCTGTCAATTCTGCGAATACGGGATCTGCGAATGCAAATGCGATCATGAATGCGAAAGGAGGATTCGTAGATTTTACTAAAGTACAACAATCTGGCGGGACAAATACCCAAACCAGAACTTCTGTCCATACTCATACCGCCAAAGAACAGACCGGAATGTTTTTACTAAAAAGGGAAGATGAACAGGCAATTTTAGAGGGTAAACCTTTTAGTATTCGATTATATATGGGATCTTACCCTTTGACATTCTCTTTCGATGAGAAAAATTCTAACTATCTAAAAAACTTTCTACTTGCTCGACCAGGAATGGAGAAAAAGGAATAGAGAGCGCGGCGTTTCGATTTGCAAAATCCTATTACATACTTTTTTGGAGAAACAATTGTTTAGAAAATTATCTTTATTACTTTTATTCGCGATCCTCGGTGGTTGTAGCACTTACGGAAAAGTCATCATCATAAAAGATGATTTTAAAAAATCTCATGTTGTCACTATGAAGATGAGACAAATATCTAAAGAGGGGATCGGGGACACTTGGGTAAGATATGAGACTATTTTCGATTTTTCTAGAGAAATTGGTGAAACAAAAACAAATTCGACAGTAGCAAGATTTAGAGTTATCGCTGATGCAAATAGTTATCCGTTGGAAAGAAGCGGATTCGTTCGAATCGGAACTAAAGATTCGACATTGGTTTTAGGAAATTTGGATGCTCAGGCTATAACTACTTACAACACCGATGTGACTACTACCACTACTACAAAAAGTAATTCTTCAGGACTTTCCAGTTCTACTAGTTCTTTCGGTAAAAATCAATCTACAGAAACGAAAACATCTATGAATACAAGTAGTCGCACACATAAGGAACTCACAGGGACATTTTTATTAACAAAAGAGCAAGAATCGGAAATATTGAATTCTAAATATTTTGCAGTTAGACTCTATTCGGGGGCACTGCCGATCACCATTCCATTTGCAGAAGATGACTTAGAGAATTTGAAAAGATTCCTAAGAGCAAAACCCGGAATGGAGCAAGAATGACGTTGTTCTATATTATTTTCAATTTCCGTTTTCTCCCAATATTTTGAACGACTTCGCTTATTAATTTCTTGCCTAACCGTATTTTAATTCGTCTCTTAAGACATCTTATCGGATGAAAGAGGCTTTTATGGAATTTACGATTCGGCCGATCGCAAAGGTCTCGAACTCAAGATCAGAAGTCCAGGATGATTACTGGGCGGAAATCGTTTCCGAGATCGAGTTAGAAGATAATATTCCCGCTGAGTCATTAGATGGGATCGATACATTCTCGCATTTGGAGATCATCTATATCTTTCATAAATCTGTCGGATCGGATCCTGTGTTAGGCAGTGAACATCCCAGAGAAAATAAAAGGTGGCCCAAGGTTGGGATCTTTGCCCAAAGAAAGAAAAATCGCCCGAACCATATTGGTTCTACGATCGTAGAACTTCTGAGAAGAGACGGCAAAAAACTTTTGGTAAAATATTTGGATGCCATTGACGGAACTCCGGTTGTGGATATTAAACCCGTAATGAGGGAGTTCTTGCCTATGTCCGGGATCACTCAACCGGATTGGTCCAAAGAATTGATGATAAATTATTGGGAATAACTCCTTCGAATTGGATTGACTAGGACTTAATTTCCCTTAGATTTTTCGGCCATGGTTTCCATCAGTCGAAAAACATTTTTGAAATACGGCGTCAGTTTCGGTGTCTTTCTCTCAACTTCTCAAGTTTTACAATATTGCAAAGGTTCTTCCAAGGATAGATACGATTACGAAAGGAAGAGTCCATTTGATCCTGAATTTCTTACCGAAAATATTTCTCCGATCCTGAAAGCGATCCGTATCGGTATCACAGCTCCGAACCCTCATAATGTCCAACCTTGGAAATTCAAAATTATCGATGATCATTCTGCACTTCTGTATGTGGATGAAAAACGTTTATTAAAAGATACAGATCCAACTTATAGACAGATCCATATCGGCCAAGGGACCTTTCTGGAAAACTTAAGTTTAGGAATTCAAGTCTTAGGATATTCTACAGAGGTTTCTCTTTTTCCGGAAGGAAAATATTCGGTTGCAGACATCGGTAAAAAACCCATCGCTAAAATTGTTTTGATCAAACAAGAAGATCTAGTCCGGAACCCTTTGTCTGAGTTTATTTCGGACAGAGTAACTAGAAGGAGTATTTATGAAGGAGAAGATCTCAGCAAAGAAGATTTTGAGAAGATCCGAAAAGACTCTGCAGTTTTGTATTCGGAACTGAAATTTGTTCCCAAAGCCGGATCGGAAGAGTTAAGAAAACAATTGGTCGCTGCGATGCAGATGGAAACCGACACTTATAATACGTACGAAGAATCCAGGATTTGGTTTCGTTACAACGACGAAGAGATCGGAAAATTCAAAGATGGACTTTCTCTCAGAGCAACTGGAGTTTCCGGTTTAAAATATTTTTTTGCTCGAAATTTTTTCTTAAAACCTGGAATCGAAAGTTGGCATTCGCCTGAAAATAAAAAAGCAGGAATGGATATGTTTGCTTCTCAGGTAGAAAGTTCAAAAGGATTTATATTTTTAAAAACGGATCATAACGAAATTATCGATTGGGTCCAAGCTGGAAGGGATTATCTTCGTTTACATTTGGCTGCGACTAAAAGCGGATTTTCTCTTCATCCAATGAGTCAGATTTTACAAGAATATCCTGAAATGGATCCTATTAGAAAAGAATTTGAATCTTCTTTAAAACCCGGAGAAAAGATCCAAATGTTGGTTCGTTTGGGCAAAAGTGATTACCACTATTATAGTCCAAGAAGAGAGCCGAAAGATTTTATCTTATAATGTAATTCGATGCAGATAAAGATTAAAAGAGTGTACGAAGCTCCTTCCAAAGAGGATGGAAAAAGGATTTTAGTGGACCGTCTTTGGCCCAGAGGGATCAGCAAGGAATCAAGTAAAATCGATCTTTGGTTAAAAGAGGTCTCTCCCAGTAACGAACTCAGAAAATGGTACGGTCATGATCCTGACCATTGGGCCGAATTCAAAAAAAGATATTGGGCAGAATTAAAATCCAATCCGGAAGGATTAGGAAAATTAAAAACTTCCTTGGATGAAAAAGTGATCACCTTTTTGTATTCTTCCAAAAATTTGGAATATAATAACGCGATTGCTCTAAAGGAATTTTTGTCAAAATAAATGAATATACTCAAAAAAATCCTATTCTGGCTTGGGGACCTTCTATTCTTACTCATTCCAATTTGTATTGTTCTGGCAGAAGCGGGGACCTGCACCCAAGGCGATGATAGTATTTTTCTCTTATTTTCTCAGGCTTCTTTCGCAGTTTCTATATTATGCCTTTCTTTAGTATGGTTTGGGACTCCTTCCGGAGGTTTGGTAGGACAGGCGCTTGTAGCCTTTCCATTTTTGATCTGTTTGTATTTTTATATCGCCTATATCCCCGTTTATTTCGTATATTCTACATTACAAAATCACGATTTATGTGTAGTGATCGTTTCCGACCTCAATTTGTATAATACTACGAATGTGGTCGAGGATGAGCCTGCGAGTTTATTTTCCAGAGCCTATGCTATTTTGATGTTATTGCCTGTTTTGGGCAGTTCCTTGCCAGTTTATAAATTTTGGAAGGCTGGGTCCTTTTCTAAAATAGAAAAGAAATAGCAGATCGTTCTTCCTGGAAGCTGACGAAACTTACTCTGAATTTTTTCGAATTTCTCATGAAGAATGAGAAGATTCTGTGGATTTTTTGTCGTCAAACAGTGATAACACTAATTTTCCATTGGAGAAAAGAATGAATCGCAATCCCTTATGGGTCCTTCTAGCAACTTTGCTAGTCTCCAGCGCTATTTTCGCTCAAACTTCGCCAGGCACAACTGCTCCTCCGAAATCTACCACACCTAAGGCGGAAACTACTAAGCCGTCCACAACGGAAAGAGAATCCTCTTCCGGAGAAAAACCGGATCTATACATCAACTCGCAATCGTCCTTTGAGTTTAACTCCAAGGACGAAGGATCCACGGTGGATTATATAGAATATAAGATCGGATCTGGAGACTATACTAAATATGTTTCTTCTATCACATTGGTAAGAGAAGGTCTGACTAAGATCACTTATAGAGCTGTGGATAAGGCGGGAAACAAAGAACCTGAAAAACATTTTAACGTGCTTGTGGATAATACTCCTCCTTCTACCAAGATCACTCCGAGCGCCGCACTTGTAGTTCATGAGAATACGAACTATGCTACAAAAAATTTGACTTATTCTATCACCGCTCAGGACAATATGGCCGGCGTTCAAGATATCAAGATCTCTATCAATGGTTCAGAACTAAAAGTGTACGATGGCAAACCGATCCAATTGGAAAAAGCAGGAGTGAATACTATTAAGTTTTCTGCAACTGATAAGTCTGGAAATACTTCCACTGATTCCGTTTTGGCGGTAACAGTAGACCAAGAAAAACCGTTAGTGGAACTTTTCGGTTCAGCTCTTGTAACCGTAAAAGACAGAATTTTCGTAAAAAGCGGGAATGCATTCACCATCAAAGCTTCCGATACGTTGTCCGGAATTAAGCAGATCTTTTACAAAATAGATTCGGGAGAATGGAAATCGTACGCTGATCCTGTTTCCGTCGAAGCACAAGGAAATCATACGATCGAAGCTAAGTCGGTGGATTCCGTAGGTAATGAGAGTGAAGTGAAAAAGATCGCTTTCATAGTAGATACCACTCCTCCTGAAACTAAGATTCAAAAAGTGGATAATAAGCCGAGTTCTCCTGCTCCAGCAGCCAAGCCTGCAAGTTCTTCCGCTTCACCAAGCACAGAAAATTAAACGCCAAAGGGGATCCGTTGAAAATTACGGATCCCTTCTTCTTTATACAAATCTAATAAACTATTTTTCTTGGAGTTCGGATCCGGTCTTTTGCCAATCCGGCTTTAATGCATTTACTTTGATCTTGAACTCTGCTTGGTTTCCGGCTCTATCGGATGTATAAACCGTTACTGAGTGAACTCCGGAGTTGAATCCTATCGGATTTTGATACGGTTGAATAGGACCATTACCGATCTTATATTCCAATTTGGAAAGTCCTGATCCTGTGCCTGGGTCTTCGCATCGTATTGCTATAAGCCCGTTTTCCTTTAAATAATAGATCCCATCCTCTCTTAGCTTACCTTCGGTAGGAGCAAATACACATGTAGGATGTTTTGCATCTATTAATAATGGGATCTCCGACTGGATATAATTTCCTGCTTTGTCGTTTGCTTCCCAACGAAGAATAGAAAGCCCATCAATACCTGAGGAAGAAATTTTGATCGGCTTCTTGGCTTCTTCTCCCGAAAGAGTCAGATTCACTTCTGCTCCACTTCCATCTCTTGCGGCAAGGTTGATCGTGATCTCGTCCATTCCGGCACCTTCTTCAGTAACTTGTAATGTAAGTTCTGCTCCGGATTTGATCTCTATCAGGCCTGACTGTCCCTTCTTTTCTCCTATTAGACGGACTTGGGGTGCAGTGGTGTCTTTTAGATACTTTGTCTTTTTAGGTGTTTCTTTATTTCCTAATATATCTTCGGAGTAAAATTCAACCTCGTTCCAACCTTCTTGAGAAAGAGAGATGGACCCTTCGTATTTCTGCCATTCTCCTCCATTCACTCTATAATATGTGGAGATAGGGACTTGCTTTTGTGAATTCGGAGAGCCAGGAGAATTGGAGTTGGAAGAAGGTCCGCTAGTCTGAGGATCACCCAGTGAGATCCTCAACTCTTCGGAAGAAGCGACTACTGTAGAAGGCCTCTCTACTTTAACCTTAGGAGCTGCAGCAAATTTATCCGCCAAAGAAATTACAGGAGAAGAAACTCCTCTTACTCCGTCCATATTGATCCCGACCACACGCACAAAAAATTTGGAATCTTGCGAATTGAATTCGTAACGGAAGTTTTTGGTCTTATAAAAATGATGAACTCTTAGAAAATCTCGGTCTTCGGAAAGTTCTAATAAATAACTTTCAGCGCCTTGGCTGGGCTTCCAGCGAAGGCTAACTCTTTGTTGTTCAGAAAATGCCTCTCCCGAAAGTAGAAGCAGGAAAGATAATAAAAATGAAAATTTAAATTTTATAATATTCCGGTCCAGAATTCTCACTCTAACTCAACCTTTTCGGGAAGTTTCTCCGGTTTGGAAGGAGCTTGTCCTTTTACCACAGTAGTTCCGAATCCTGCAGGGACCGCCACTGTTTTTCCTTCTGCGGAAACTTCTAATTCTCCTTTGTAACATCCTACTGTAGTGTTTTCAGGATCGGGAGCACTTACATATAATTCAGTTCCTCTCACTCCCACCACTGCTGTGGGGGTGACGACCATAAATTTGCGGGTTTCATCTCCCGGTTTTTTAGGAGGAACCTTAGCTTCCAAATATCCTGACTTGAGTTCAAGAATTCCTCCGTCCTTGTTGAGTTTGTATTCTGAAATGGACTCTGAAGTTGTTTTTACAATCCTAGTTAAAGTCTTCTCTCTTAGCTCTACAACGGTTCCATTTTTAGTGAATATGATCTTAGAAGAAGAGCCTTGTCCTGTTTGGACCCAATCGTCCATGTTCAATAACTGGTCTTTGGAAAGTTTGGACCAACTTGCAGGAAGTCCGGTCGGAGTAAAATCTCTGGAGAATTGTACCTGTCCTTTTTGGAAATCAGCGACTGCCACAGGACCAGCATTTGGTTTTATAATTTCTCCGGTTGCAGAGATGGTATCCTTTCTTAAAAAGCCCGGGATCAAAAGTGTAGTGCCTTCTCTAATCAAAGAAGGGTTTGGAATTTCATTATATTTTAATAATTCTTTCCAGTTCCTCGGGTCTTGAAGGAATTCCTTTGCGATCTTGGATAAGGTATCATTCTTTTTTACCTTGTATTCGAAAACGTCTTCATGGACTCCCTTTTTGGGTTCAGCAAGTATTCCGATTAAAGAAACAGAGATGAGTAAGATTGCAAAAAATTGAAAAAGTTTAGATCGAGAGATCGAAAAAGGGAAATTCTGGAAGGCCATGGTTTATCCTGGAAAAACTAGTTCTATCCTAGTATTAGAAGGGAATCTTGTAGGAATTCCAACAAAATACGGCGCTTAGGTGAAAAAGGATGACGAAGAATTGAATAGAATTTCAAGGAAAATGATTGCCTTATTTTATGAAATTCCAATGATTTGGGCCTCCTTTTGGAGATTGTAATGTCGGCACATCTCCCACCACTTGTTCCAATAGTTTTCGGTTCTACTGTATTTGCTATTTTAGGATATTTTTTCTCTCTGGTCTTAGGCTCTAGAAAAAATTGGATTGGTTCTTCTCTGATTCTTTTGGCATTAGCGCTCTGGCTTGTATTACAAGGGATTTTAAGTGGGACCGGATTTTATCTAGTCACTGATTCCTTTCCTCCCAGATTTTTGTGTATGGTGGTTCCACCGATCTTGTTCTTGGTTTTACTTTTTGTATTTCCTTCTAGTAGAGCTTGGATGGGCCAGATCCCGGGGGAGAATTTAACCTACTTACATTTGGCAAGGATACCAGTGGAACTAGTTTTGTACTGGTTGGCAATGTACGGTTGGGTCCCAATCAGTATGACGTTTGCAGGCTGGAATTTCGACATTCTGATCGGACTGACTGCGCCGATTGCTGCCTATTTCATTTTAAATAAACCGACATCTTCTAAAAATTGGATTCTATTTTGGAATATAGTAGGCCTTTTATCTTTATTGAATATAGTGGTCTTGGGGATCTTATCTGCACCTGGACCTTTCCAAAAATTATCTTTTGACAGACCGAACACTGCAGTGTTCCAATTTCCGTACGTATGGCTGCCTTCTTTTATAGTTCCTTCTGTGCTATTCGCGCATCTTGTTTCTATTCGAAAAAGATTTGTTGCGAGCTGAATTTGGGTCTTTTTAACAAGAATTCGCATTCTAAAAAAGTAATTTTTCTTTTTTGCATATTTATCTTCACTTTTTGTTTTCCGGATATGGTCCGCAAAAAGAAAACCGAGAACGATTGGTTTAAGATAGAGAAGGTCTTTTACAAAACGGAACCTAAAAAGATAGAGATCTTCCTGAAAGGGATGGTAAAAAATCCGGCTCTAGTAGGCTTAGAGGGATTTGAATTAAATGAAAATTCGTCCGATGTTTTGTTATTCCAACAGGCTAAGGCACTTCCCGCAGGATCCGTTCTTTTAAAATTTAAAGTAGAAGTTTCCGAAAACAAGGATTGGATCCGAAAGATAGGGACAACTCATAAATGGATCCGGATCGCATTAAGAAACGATAATGAACAGATCACTCATTTGCAAACTGAAATTACCATCCATGAGTCTGATAAGAGACAGTTTAGAAAGGATCTTTCTTTAGATGCAGAAGGTGAGACCATTCGTTTGGATGGAAGAGACTGGAGGTTAGTCTCCGATGTGGATAGAATGGACCAAGCATTATTGCAGTACGTCCCAAAGTCGGAGTCTCTATTGTTTTGGAATGAAATGCTTTCCATTCATGTTTATAAAGTGAGGGCCTCTTCTCCTTCCGAAATTTATTCTTTATTAGAGTCGGGTAAGAAGAAGGAATGTGCAAATGTTCTTTGGGATCTAGAATCGGAAAGATCAGGAAAAATTTCTTATTCTTGGGAACATTCAGGTTGTGGAAAACAGTCCGCTTCTTCTCAAGTTTCTAAATTGTATCGAGGGGAATTCGGAATTTACAATATTCGGTATGATAGAAGAGGGAAGATAGGGCAGGAAGACAAAAAACGCTGGTCTGAATTGTTAGATCTTTTGCCTTCTAAGTTGGAGTGATCTTTGAGATTGATTGATAATTCTTTGTAGGAATTCCAACAAAGGGAGAGGTAAAATTCGTTTGCCCAAAATGAAATTCTATGATAGGCGAATGACAGCTCTCCCACGAGCCACTCCCCCCAATCCCGAAGGAGGGTGGGGGATCGTTTTAAAACCCATGTAGGAATTCCAACAGCACGAAAAAGGGATTTTTTATCTTGACCGAGATTCGGAGGAGTCTAATTCCTGTAGTTACACATGTGTAATTACATATATGTAAGTGCACATTATTTCTCTTAGGAGATTCGGTATGGAATTGACGATAGATAAACCGGTGCTTTCCCCCCATAGTTTTGCCAGGATACGTTTCCAAGATTGTGATCCTTTTGGTCATTTGAATAATGCAAGGTATATGGATTACTTTTTGGAGGCTCGTTCGGAGCAGTTGAGAGAAACTGCTAATTTCGATTTCTATGAATACGGATCTAGTTCGGGCAAATCCTGGGTGGTGAGTAAAGTGGAGACCCAGTATTTGGAGCCGGTCAAACAGAACGATGTTGTGAAAATTGTGACTCGTTTGATCAAACTGACCCCTGCAACGATCCATAATGAGTACTTACTTTTAGATAAGGAAGGATCTCGTCTGAAAGCTGTTTTGAGAGCTCAGTTTTCTTTTATTGATCTGCAAAAGGGACGTCCTGTTCGTCATGACCAGGAGATGATGTCCTTTTTAGGTAGTTTTATATTTGATGAGCCAGGTTTGGAAGAAGGCTCTTTCGAAGATAGGGTAAAACAGTTGCGAAAACAAGTATCGGAGGGAAAATATTCCCAAGACTGATAGTCTTTTTGATCCTATGTCCAAGAAGTCTCAAAACACTATGACTCGGAAGTCCGAAAAATTTCCGAGTAAAGCGGATATGCTTAGCGCAGGTTTAAGTTGTGTGAATTTTAATCTGCGCAGGGCGTCTAGGGCAGTCACTCAATTTTATGATAGAGAATTGGAGAAGGCGGGGCTTACTTCTCAAAGATTCAGTTTATTGCATACTCTTGGCGCAACTGACGGTCTCGGCCTTGCAGAATTAGCCGATCTTCTCGTTTTAGATAGAACTACTTTGATCCGCAACTTGACTCCTTTGCAAGAGTTAGGTTACGTTGCAGATGTCCCTTCCGAGAATAAAAGAGCCAGAAAGGTGATCTTAACTCAAAAAGGTTTGGAAGCTTTAAGGATCGCTTATCCGATTTGGGAAGAAGCTCAAGCCGCAGTTACGGAAGCTATGGGAGAAGACGATCTGAAAAGATTACTAAAAAGATTGAACTCCATAGTTCGTAAAAGGAACTTCAAAGAATTTTCCAAATCTGAATAGCAGATTGGAAGTGACTCATTTATTTTTCCATAATATGGAGTCTTTGAGCTCAAGTTGGTTTCTGACAAGGCAATGAACAAAAACTTTTATCCTATCCTTTTGCTCCCTGTTGTCTTATTTTTCGCGTATTATTTTTTTTCTCCGAGTTGTGTTTCCGGCGATTGTAAGAACGGGATCGGGACCAAGGTCCTTTCCGGATCGTATCGTTATGATGGTAGTTTCCAGAACGGTTTAGCTCACGGTAAAGGAAAACTCGTGCTTGGCGGTGTGGAGTCTTACGACGGTGATTGGGATCGAGGAAATAAAGAAGGGATAGGAATTTATAAATACGCCGACGGGACTGTTTACGAAGGCGAATGGAAATTGAATAAGAGGAACGGTCTTGGTAAATTAACCGATTCGGAAGGAAATCTGATTTATGAAGGGCAATGGAAAGACGACGGCCAGGTTTTAGCTAAAAATCTAAAATGAAATATATTATCTTTTTATTATTTTCATTTTCAATTGCCATTTATGGGAAAGAGCCTGAGATCCAGGTCTCCGTGATTGGAAAAAATATTTATGTGCATACGTCTTATAAACTTTTAAAAGACGCGTATTTTCCTTCTAACGGGCTTATCGTTGAAACGGAAGAAGGTGTAGTTCTTGTGGATACTGCTTGGGGAGGAAGAGAAAGTCTGAAACGTACCTTAGAGTTGTTAGAAGTCCCTAAATAATTTTTTTCATTGCGGATCTTTACCTAACGTTTAGGTTCGTTAGATCTTGAATTATTTAGGCAACCAAGAATGAAAGTTTACGGTACTTCCGTTTCCGGGAATTGTTATAAAATTAAACTGTTATTGCATCTTTTGAAAATTCCTTATGAATGGATTGAGACTGATACTAGAAAAGGTGAAACCAAGACCCAGGAATTTCTTGTTAAAAACCCCGTAGGTAAAGTTCCTCTTTTAGAATTGGATTCAGGAGAATTTCTCTCGGAATCCAACGCGATCTTATACTTCTTAGCAAAGGAAACTCCCTTTTTCCCTGCCGATCTTTTGGCCCAGTCGAGGGTATTACAATGGATGTTCTTCGAACAATATAGCCATGAACCTTATATCGCTGTGAATCGTTGGTTGATCCATTTCCAAAATAAAAAGGATGATCCTAAAATCCCTGGAAATCATATCAAAGGATTGGATGCACTAAGGATCATGGATGATCATCTTAGTAAAAATCAGTTCTTCGGCTCCAAACAACCTAGCATCGCGGATATTTCTCTCTTTGCATATACACATGTGGCGGAAGAAGGTCATTTTCCTCTTTCCGATTTTCCGAATCTGAGTTCTTGGATAAGAAGGATAAGAGAGATTCCAGATTTTATTCCGATATACTGAGAGGTTTACATCGGAAGGAATACACAAATATGCTTTTCTAAATTCTCCTTGATTCCTTACTTTTGGTTTCCATATTCTACCGTTAAGATTCGGCCGATCCGATCCCGGCGAAAAAATGGCGAAATATTTTCCTTTCAAGATTTTACTAACGTGCGGTATCGCAGTTATTCTTATCGTTTTAGGGATCTTTCTATATTTTTTCTTTCGGAATGGCTCGGAGGTTCCGGTTTTTACGGACCGTTTTGAATTTAAGGGCCTAACAAGGGCACAGGCGGAGAAGTTCGGCATCCTTGGTGTCCCAAATGGTGTATCGGATTACTTTATCAAACGTTGCGGGTTTAGAGAATCTTGGGTGGTTTTCTCTAAATATAAGGTAGAAGGGGCCGAGTTTAGAAAAACAATTTTGGAACGATTCAAAAATCATCCCGGCTTGAACCATAGATTCGATTCTTATCCTAGCGAATGGCCTGAAAATTTCGATCAAGGAAATTGTAAACCAGACTGGTGGGAACCTTGTCCCAAAGGATTTTGGGCGGAAATTTCCAAAGACCCTTCTGTTGTAACTCATAAAGACGGATTCTATCTCTGCGAAAGCGGCAAAGAACTAAGATGGTTCGTTTTTCATTTTAGAAATATCCTATAATTATTGGCAAATGAAGAGTATATTCGAGAAAGTTAATATTGAAGAAAAACATTTTGCATATGCGAGTTTGAGCAGAAGAGTTTACGCTCAGTTTCTGGATTTTTTGATCCTATGCCCTGTTTTGCTTCCTCAGATCATGGTTTTTTATTATCACAATAAGATGGTATACGAGGTGTTCCCCTTCTATACTGCCTTACATTCTCTACTTTATGTAGGGTACAGATTCGTAATGCATGCGTTATTCGGAAGGACCCTTGGTAAGGCTTTCGCCGGGATAATTGTTATCGATTCGGGAAAAAGGTGTTTGGGATGGGGCCGGTCTTTTATTAGGATCTTGCCCGAGCTTGCATTATCATTAGTAACTATTATGAGCGCCGTCTACGATTCCAGAATATTTCTGGAACACCAGGCTGAAATGGAAGGTTTACCTTTGGCCGGTGTTCATAGGATCTTGAACAAATGGAATCCTTTGGACAATTTCACCTTCTGGGATTCCATTTTATATTATGGGATTTCAGTGGTTTATATCTTCTTTTCTCACAAAAGGACCGCATTGCACGATCTTTTTGCAGGAACCAGAGTGCTTCGTTATAAAGCCGAATAAGGCTCTTAGGCCTTTTCGGGAAATAAATTTCTTAGCTACAATCTCTTGACTCATATTCTGTAAATGTTATACTACAAAAATGCGGATCTTCGATTCTCATTTCCATATTATCGATCCAAGATTTCCTTTGGTGCCCAATCACGGCTTTTTGCCGGAACCATTTACGGTCTCGGATTATAATAAACAAGCGGATTGGCTTCGGATCAAAGGAGGCGCTGTTGTTTCCGGTTCCTTCCAGGTTTTCGATCAGACTTACTTGTTGGATGCCCTCTCCGTATTAGGAAAAAATTATGTAGGTGTGACCCAGCTCCCCGCAAATACTAAAGACTCCGAAATTTTGGATCTTCATAAATCGGGAGTGAGAGCTGTAAGGTTTAACGTAAGAAGGGGAGGCTCCGAGGAAATCTCTAAAATAAAAGAATTGGGTGCCAGGGTTTATGATATAGCAGGTTGGCATGTGGAACTCTATATCGATGCCAAAGAGGTAGACGAATTTTTGGAAGAAGTGTTATTGTCTCTGCCCAAGGTTTCCATAGACCATTTAGGACTATCTAAGGAAGGATTTTCTACCATTTTAAGATTGGTAGAAAAGGGAGTTAGAGTAAAGGCCACAGGATTCGGCAGGACCAATATGGATATAAGATCCGCCTTGGTGGAAATTGCAGAGATCAATCCGGATGCATTGATGTTTGGTACGGATCTTCCATCTACCCGTTCTCCTGCTCCTTTTACTGAGCAAGATCTGCATCTGGTAACGGATACATTCGAAGGTGAGTTGTTGCAAAAAGTATTATATTCGAATGCTCTTGAATTTTACGGCGTGAATGTAAAAGTATAGTTTATTCTTTTTTAAAGATCCGATCCGCTATCCTTTTTACGATCCAAGAAGGAAATATTTTAGTAGAATAATAATGCGCCTTATTCATAAATCCCGGAACCGATCTTTTGGTTTCGTTTTGGATCGCATTGAATGCGACCTTAGCTACATCTTTAGGATCCATTGCGATGGAATAAGCAAGATTTCCTAAGGATCCTTTTTTGTTTTCTTTATGGATCCCAGCGACGGAAAGAAAATTTGTCTTAGTCGTTCCTGGATACAAGATCCCAAGCTTGACCCCATAAGGAGCAAGTTCCGCGGCCAACGCTTCTGAAAAACTAACCACATAAGATTTACTTGCTGCATATGCTGCCATATAAGAGAGAGGCTGCAAAGAAGCTGTGGATGCAACATTCAATATAAAGCCATGCTTACGTTCGATCATCCTTTTAGAAAATTCGTTAGAAAGTCTCGTAACTGCACCTATATTGAGTAAAAGCATAGAATCCACTTTTTCGGAAGAAAGCTCCCAGGATTTTCCCCAAAGTCCGAATCCTGCGTTATTGACTAACACACCCACTTCCAAATTTAATTTGGAGATCCATTTTAGGATTTTAGAAATACTTTCCGTTTGAGTTAGATCTGCTTCTAAGGTTTCTAATTTTCCGGAAGGATTTATCTCTTTGCATTCTTTATGAAGAAGTTTTAATTCTTCCTTGGAAATACTGACTACTAATACTTGATAACCTTGTTTGTATAATAAGATAGAAAGTTCTTTGCCGATCCCGGAAGACCCTCCGGTAATAAGAACTGTTTTTTGAAAATTAGGTTTTTTGATTTCAACTAAAATCTGATCGAGTATGGTTAATAAATCATAAATCTTATTCAAGAAATTTGGTTCTTCAACATGCGAACCTAAAGTGTCTGCGATTCCTTTCGACTCATCTTTCAGCCAAGTTAAAGAGCTAATATCTTTAGATAGAAACCCACGTTTCATTTTATCAAGAACCATCAAATCTCTTTCATAACCGCTCTTTGAATAAAGAGCTTTATGATCTTTAATTTTTCGGCTAATATAATTATGCAGCTCGCTTGCCTTTCGTATATTTGTTTCCAAATCCATTTTTTTCTTCTTTAACAACATTATGAGTCCCTTTTCGATTTCGCAATAGATCCTTGAGAATCTGAAATCTGTCAAAGCCTAAAAAATCTAGCTTGCTCCTTGGAAAAAGGAACTTAAACTTCCCTGAATGTCTCCTTTATTCCAACCTTTAAAAACATATTTGGATTCAAAACTTTCTTTGATCGATAAGATCTCTAAGGAAAGAAAGGCGGTGCTTTCTTCTTTGGCGGAAAGTATTCTCCAATCTTTTGAGACCAAACAAAAAGCGAATTTAGTTTTTATATGTACTCATAATTCGAGAAGGAGCCAGATCGCTCAGGCATTTGCTGCGAGTATTCCTCATTATTTTGATTTTCCTGGGATTAAATCTTTCTCGGGAGGAACAAGTATCACCGAGTTACATCCGAATGCGGTGAATGCTTTGGAGAACTGCGGATTTCGTTTTGAAAACCAAGGACCTCCTCGTAATCCTAAATACTCTATTTGGTGGGCGGATGGAGCTCCTGCTATGATCGCTTATTCTAAAAAATTCCAAGATGCACCTAATCCCACCTCCGAGTTCATAGCGGTTTTGGTTTGTTCCCAAGCGGACGAGTCTTGTCCCTATGTTCCAGGAGCGGAAGCAAGGATTTCTCTTCCTTTTGAAGATCCGAAGTCTGCGGACGATTCCGAAAATCCTTTGGAGAAATATTTGCAAACCTGCGATCAGATTGCTTCTGAACTTCTTTATACTTTCCGGGAAGTGAAGCAGAAACTTTGAGATTCTTTCGGTTCTTGTTGGAATTCCTACATTTATCGTTTGCCACCTAATTTCTTTCTGTAGAACTAATATTTATGACGGTCCGTAACCAAGAAGATCTGAAAGCATTACAAAGGATAGGCAAGATCACTGCTGAAACTTTGGTCAAGATGAGAGAAGCTGCTAAGCCTGGGATCAGCACCAAAGAACTGGACTGTATCGCTCATTCTTATTTTTCAAAATTTGGGGCGAGAAGCGCTCCACAACTCATGTATAAATTCCCGGGCTATACTTGTATCAGCTTGAATACTGAGATTGCTCATGGAATTCCAAACGACCGTATTTTGAAAGAAGGTGACCTTCTGAATCTAGATGTTTCTTTGGAGTTAAATGGATATTTTGCCGACACCGGTTTTACCCTCATCGTTGGAAAAGACGATAAAGGTTTAGGCAAACTTTTAGATGTTTCCTCCGAAGCGTTGAAGCTTGCCCTTTCAGGTGTAAGAACAGGACAAAAACTGAATTCTATCGGCAAGGCAATAGAGAATACGGCTAAGAAGAATGGATACAAAGTGATCCGTACCTTATGCGGACATGGAGTCGGTAAATCTCTTCATGAAGAACCATTCGATATTTGTAATTATTACGAACCAAGAGATAAGCGGATTCTAAAATCGGGACAGGTCATCGCAGTCGAAACTTTTGTTTCGACTGGAGCAGAAGACTTTGTAGAAGGATCGGATGGATGGACCTTGAAAACTCCTGACGGTTCTTTTACCGCTCAGTTCGAACATTCAGTTGTTGTCACAGAGCTTGGACCGATTATTTTAACAGCGGCATAAAACAAAGATGATCACTATACTTTTAAACTTACTTCCTATCTTGATTTTCATTCTTGTATTCGTTATAGCTCTATGGGATAGAAAACAAAAGGAAACTTTTTCCAAGAAAAATTTCGGCTCCTTCTTCCCTGCTATTTTATCAGGAGAATTGAAGTCGGATCTAAACTCTGCTTCTTCTCAATTCGGAAAGGCAGGATATGCCGTTCAGAAGGAAGGGGATAAACTTCTTTTCCAGAATGCTTCTCAAGTAGCAAAACATCGGAACTGGTTATGGTCTTTCGGTTATGCTAAGGAGGAGGAGAATGGATCTATTAAGTATAAATTGTTCATCAACTTAGGTTCCGTTCTCACCGTTCCTGCCGCATTGTTCGTAGTGGTTTTCTATGGAATGCTGGTGCAGAATAATATTTCGGAAGAGCGGGTCTCTATCGCTCCTTACTTTTTCTTAGGATTCGCTTTTTTCTTTGCGATCTCCAGTTTTATCTCACAAACGATTAAGGAGAGAAGTTTCCTTAAAAAAAATCTTTCTCAAAATTAGAAAATGTTAATACGGATCGTACTCATTCTTTTGTCCCTTTCCTCCATGTTCGGTTTGGGACTCAGGATAGAAAAAAAGGAATTGGGCTCTTGGTCCAAATTTGTTCCGATCTTAGTATTTGCATTCTTTTGGAATTTCGGGATTCTTCCTGCATCTGTATTCTTTGCAGGAAAATTTTTAGGTGTATCCGAGCTTGCATTTGCTGCAATTTTTCTTTGTGCAGCTTCGCCCGGAGGAGCTTCAGGTGGTTTGTTCGTATTAAGAGCAAAAGGAAATCCAGCATTGGGCGGAATGTTGATCGCATTATTGAACGGTGCGAATACTATTCTTACTCCTTTGATCTTTTCTATCTACCAAGGCGGTTCCGGATTTAATTTCGATCTGTTCCTAAAACTTTTTTTGATCGGGACATTTTTGCAAGGTCTACCTTTACTGCTCGGACTTCTGAGTAAATACTTCTTCCCTAAAATTTTCGATCCAATTGCTCCTTGGGTGGAAAGATTCAGCACTTTCTGTTTGGTCTTAGCGATCTTACTTTTGATCTTTCAGTATGGAGAATATGCACTGAGTCTAGGTTGGATTACTTGGACCTGTGCCGCTGTGGCGGTAGGATTTTCTTTTCTCCCTGGCATCTTTATGTTCAATTCCACACAAGAAGTTAGAGCTTCCTTGTCCATGGTTTCTGCGATCAGAAGTTTATCTTTGGCTCTACTTCTTGCTGAACTGCATATCAAACAAAGTGAGACATTGCTTACTGTGCTTATGTACGGAACCGTAATGTATTTGTTGAGTGCTATTGTCGCTGAATTTTGGAATGGAAGGAAGAAGGTTCAAATATGAATTTTTATTTGAATGCGTATTCTAAATCCAATTTCATAATAGATGTTATAGTAATTATTACTTTTACTTTATTTCTTTTTGTATTCTTGCTGGATAAGAGAAAGTTTATCTTTTCTAAGGAATGGGATCTTTCTTTTTATAAAAGAATTTTAATTCTCACTCTGATCTATCTGGTTCTTGCGTGCGCTGTGCCTTTGATTTTGGATGTGAGTTCTTTTATTCGTGTTAGGATCGCTTGGACCGTTCTTACAATTGCATTTCCTATATTAGGATTAGTTCATTTTCTATTTTCCAAGAGAATTTCTTTCTTGTTCCTTTCTATCTTCTTGCTTTGTATCAAATTTTACTCGGAGGTTTGGGAGCCGAATTTTCTGGATGTAGAACATATCCAGATCCGATCGGATAAGATACTTTCTCCCATCAAGATCGTGCATATCTCCGATCTACAAACCGATGATATAAGAGATCTACATCTAGAAGTTAGGGAAGAAGCAAATCGTTTCCAACCGGACCTGATCTTATTTACCGGAGACGTGATGAATCATGCTTCCTTATATCCGATCGTAACTTCTTATTTGAAAGAATTCAAAAGTAATAATGGATTCTTTTTTGTTACAGGTGATGTGGATCATATATTGCGCTATACTGATTTTTCTTCTAAAACTGGTTCAGTTCTTTGGGATCGAAAATCAAAGGTCATCCAGATTGGAAAAAATAAGATCGGTTTGATCGGATTAGGTTTACCTGATTATAGGAACAAAACTTTGATCTGGAATTTGAGAAGGGAGATCCCTGAGGATATTTATTCCATTCTGATCAGTCATTATCCTGATTCTGTTTTGCACCAACCGAATGAAAAAGTGGATTTGATCTTAGCGGGACATACTCATGGTGGACAAGTCCAGGTTCCTTTTTTTGGTCCAATTTTAACTCTCTCTAGGGTCCCTCGTCATATTGCAGCCGGGGGATTGAACTCTTACGAAAATACTGATATTATAGTTAGTAGAGGTTTAGGGGCAGAAGGTCATGTGGCGCCAAGGATCCGATTCGGTGCAAGACCTCATTTGATTTTGTTGGAACTCCTACCTGCGAATCCCACGAAAGAAACCGTGAAAAACGGGATCTAAAATTTACTCAGAAAGGGTCCGATCCGATATGCGGTTTACGTCAGTCTTTCTATTTTGTTTGCTTTTGGTTTTTATAACCTGCCAATCCGTAACCGTAGAATATCCTAAGTATCCTTCTACAAAAGAGGGAAGGGACTTAAAACAATTCTTAAATGGGGTAAGGACAGTTGCATTTACGTTAGAGCCTATGAATTCCGAAATATGGGGCCACGAAAGTAATCGTTCTTTCATATTAATGGTCCCCGGAAAAATTTATGAAAGTTTTTCAAAAGATTCTTATTTTAAGATTTTGGATCTAAAAGACAGAGCGGATATTCTGGAAGAAAAAGAACTTTCTTTCGAAGGAATACAAAAGAACAGAAAGAAGATCGGAGCACTATTGGATGCGGATGCAATTTTATACGTTTCCGTCAAACAACCCGAGTCCCAATGTTATGTGGAAAGCAAAATGGATTATCTTGCTCTTGGGATGGCTGTTCTTAGGGTAGCCGCCGCAGGAAAGGATAGGGACAGACAATTGAGCAGAGCTGCCTCTTCTCTCGTAAACGATCCTATAGTAAAACCCACCGGTGTGCGAAAAGTTTATATTCCTATAGAAGCCAATCTGATCCGGATTGATTCAGGAGAGACTCTGAAGGTTGTCATTAGCAAACCTTCTATCATTTTCAATGGAGTAGGTGACGTTAGCTGTCCTAGTATACTCCCTTCTCTTTCCACAGCTTTAGATGAGTCTATTTCTGAAATACAAAGGAGACTTTCTCCAAAAGTTGAATCGGAAGATATTTCTATTTTTACTGAAGATGAAAATCCGGAAGTAGAAGCGCTTCTTTTAGAAGGTTACGAAGAGATCGCCGGAGAAAATCCGAATTTCCAGAGAGCTAAAGCTGCTTGGGAAAAAGCGGACCTAAAAGCAAAAGGAAAATCTTGGGCGGCTAAGGCGAATTTAGCTACATATTATTTTTCGGAAGGGGATTACCAAAAGGCGATTCAGTTTTACGATGAGGCAATCCGTTTGGGAGGCCCGGAAGATGATTATCTAAAAGAGCTGAAAGAATTGATGGCGCCTCCTCCGATAGAGGAAGAGGCGACCGAAGAAAAGTAAATTACCCTCTTCCTTTTTCTCCTCTTCTTAAGAAAGCCGGAATATCATAATCTTCTTTCATGTTTCCGGAAGGATTTTTGGACTTAAGTGCCCTGTATGCTTCCGGATCGTTGCTGATCCTTTCCGGTTCCGTTTTGAAAGTCTGACGAGGCTCTTCCATTTCAGGAAGTCCTACTACTTTCCTTTGAGGTTGGGATTGCAATTTAGGAACGGATCCGATACCGGTCGCTCTTTTATTGAACCCGGTCGCGATCACGGTGATACGAATTCTTTTTTCCAGATCCGCATCCTCGGTTAAACCGATGATGATATTTGCGTTAGGATCTACTTGGGAAGTGATGATCTGGGATACTTCGTTCCAATCGGAAATCGTAAGATCAGTCCCTCCTGTAACGTTGATCAAAAGAGAAGTTGCTCCTGCGATAGAGCGAGAATCCAATAGAGCGTTATCGATCGCAAAATTAACCGCTTGGGAGACTTTGTTTTCTCCGTAACCTTCTCCCACTCCCATGACCGCATCGCCTGTATCCCTCATGATCGCCTTTACATCTGCAAAGTCCACATTGATGATACCGGGATTATTAACGATATCGCTGATTCCTCTCACTGCATTTAAAAGAATATCATCTATCACTCTAAATGCTTGGTCGATCGGAGTATCTCTTTCTACCACTTGGAAAATGGATTCATTATTAACTAAAATTAATGTATCTACGTAAGAGCGAAGTTGTTCTACACCTCTTTTGGCGAGCTCCATTCTTCTTTTTCCTTCGAAAGAAAAAGGAATTGTGACCACTCCGACTACTAAGCATTTCTGCTCTTTTGCGATTTTTGCAACGATAGGTGCTGCACCCGTTCCGGTTCCGCCTCCCATTCCCGCAGTTACAAAAACCATGTCCGCACCTTGGATCACGGATGAGATCTTTTCTCTATCCTCTTCTGCGGCTCTTGCACCTAGTTCAGGATCTCCTCCTGCACCCATTCCTCTTGTCGTCTTGGAACCTAATGCGATCTTACTTTCTATTTCGGAACGTTTTAATACCTGTTCGTCGGTATTCATGATGACATATTCCACACCTTTCAGGCTGGAATTTGCCATTCTAGCGACTGCGTTCATTCCGCCGCCGCCTATTCCTAAAACTTTAATAACTGCAGGGTTTGATCTTTCTTCTTCTTCGAAACGTAACATGTATCACTCCCTTAGAGGTTTTCCTCTATCCATCTCCGAATTTTTTTACCCCAAGTCTCGCTTCTGTCCTGGGATTTTCTTTCCATGTCCCCTAATCTGGAGGCGTATTTGATAAGTCCAACTGCGGTAGCGAATTCAGGAGAAGATACTCTATCTGAAAGTCCGGAAAGTCCAGCTGGTCTCGCGCGAGTTACCGTTAGACGAAATACATCTTCTGCAAGACTTTCGATCCCTTCTAAAAGGCTTCCTCCTCCTGTGAGGATGACTCCTCCGGCTAAGAAGGATTTTTTTCCTGACTTGACTAGTTCCACATCCACCATCTCGAAAATTTCCCTCATACGAGGTTCTATTACATGAACTAGTTCTTCTCTCAGGACAGCTCGAGCGGGTCTTCCGCTAATGGGTGGGATCTCCACTGTTTCAGTTGGATCGATTTCTTCTAAAGAACAATGACCGTATCTTTTTTTCACAAGTTCTGCGGTCTCTATCGTAGTTTTTAAACCGATAGAAAGATCGGAAGTAACATTGTACCCGCCGAATGGGATCACGGAAGAATAAGCGATCCCTCCATCCACATAAACGATCAGATCGCAGATGCCTGCACCGATGTCCAGGACAGCAGTTCCTAGATCCTTCTCTCCGGAAGTTAAAACTGCATCGGAAGAAGCCAAACTAGAAAGGACTCTTGTCTCTTCTGCCAAACCGGCTGCTTCAATACATTTTTCTAAATTATGAAGTGCTGTTAGACCTGCCGTGACAATATGAACTTCTGCCTCTAGACGAACGCCGGTCATTCCGATCGGGTCCTTGATAGAAGTTTGATCGTCCACGGAAAATTCTTTGGAAAGAACATGTAAAATTTCTTGGTCCGCAGGGACTCGAACTGCTTGCGCAGCTTCTATCACTCTAACTATATCCGGCTCTGTTACCACTCTATCTCTATTCGTTATGGCAACCACTCCCTTGGAATTGTCCGCACGAACCGATTTGCCGGTAACATTTACCACAACATAACCGATCTCTTGACCGCACATGAGTTCCGCTTCACTCACTGCTTCAATGATGGAACGAGTGGTAGCTTCTATATTGATGATGGAACCGTTTTTGATCCCGGAAGAAGGAAACATTCCTGTCCCGATAATTTCAGTTTCATATTCGGAGATAGGACGTCCTACCACCACTTTTGTAAGTGCTGATCCTAGATCCAGAGAGACTATGATTCTTTCAGAAGATTCCATATTCTTAATGGTAGACCGCGTCTTCTCCTCGTATGTCCACGAGTTTGGGGCGGACTTTTTCTTTTTCAAGATATGCTAATACTGCGTATAACTTTCTGACCTGTTCCGTTTGGAATAAGGTCCCGATCTGCACACGGACTGGAAGAGGAGTGTCTGCGTAGACAAAAATTTCTCCATCTTCATGCAAGGACACTTCGGAGATCCTGGACTTTAATGCAGGATAAGAACGAAATGCATTCTCCACAGAAGTGTGAAGATCCTTGAATGCAGCTCCGACTACTTCTCCTTTTTCTCTTGGGAATGTCCCGGAAAGAACGGTGAGTCCTTGGCTTCGAACATCATCCATGGAAAGTATCTTAAGTTCGGAATCTATTTCGAAAAGATGACCGTCGGAGTTCACAAGATAATTTGGTTTTCTTTCGGTGATCTCTACCAGCAATTGGTCGTCCGTTTTTTTTTCCAAGTGAGCGGATTTGATCCTGGGGTGTGAGGTAAGTCGGTGTTCCATTTGGCCGAGGTCGTAATTTTCGAAAGAGGTTCCCGGTTGGATACCCATGATCTGAACTATTTCTTCCGTTCTAAGAGTTTCGTGTCCTGTCAGTATGAGTTTATTCAACTCCTGGGGAAGGGTCCCCCTCCTAAATCCCCAGCCTAGAGTGCTCGCCAATAGAAAGAGGAAGGCCAGAAGCCACCAACTCGTTCTTTTTTGAACGGATTCTTTCAAAAAGTCAATTATATTATGTCTCATAGCCGTTTCGAGGGCCTTTTTTCTTCCTTTCCCTTAGAATTATCGGGAAATTCTCTAAAAATTCGCCCATCTATTTTTGATTTGGTCGGGATTTAGTTGATCTGAATGGAAAGCCGAAGTTTCTAATAGAAGAAAGTATGAAATTCCCGATCCCTTCTCCCATTCATCTAGGTTTCGTTTTCTTTTGTGCTTTTTTCGTACTCTTATACCAATCCGTGATCGAAAGATCCGGCTCTCAAGAAGACTATCCTTATACTTTAAAAATCTATTATCCAAAGTCCCAAGGTATACGTCCCGGAACTCCAGTCAGCATTTTAGGATTGGCGAGAGGGATCGTAAGAGATGTGGATGTGGTTGGGATAGAAGAAGTTCCAGACAAAAGATTTTTAGACAAGAACAGGACCAAGGCAGTAGAGATCACGATTCGATTGGCCGAGCCTATCACATTGTATTCAAACTATGATATCAGTTTTAGGACTGCTACCGTTCTTTCTGGGAGAACCATCGATATCAATCCAGGAAATGCGGAAGAAGATTCAAAACGGGTTTTCTTCAAACCTACGTACAAAGAGGAGGAGGGTTTTCGTCCTGATTTTGCTCCTTCTGCCAGATACTATGATGATTTTTTTGCAGCGTCCACAGGTGTGATCCGAGAGAATAAAGAAGATATTAATTTGACGTTTGGCAACTTAGAAGAGATCTCCTATAAACTCAAAAGTAGTAACGGTTCGGTTCCTAGGTTCATCAACGATCCGGATACTTACGACAATCTGGCCGAGACATTGACAGACATGAGAATTTTAGGAGACGATGCCAGAAGATATGTGGAAGGGTATCGCAAGATAGAAAGAAGCGCCCCTATCCCTTTCTCCATCAATTTGTATCGTAGGACCACCATCATCGGTGGGATTTCCAGCGATTTCTATTTGAACAAACTATAACTCCGGTGGCGATTCCCTATAACTAAGCTAGAAGCACCTTCGAAAAGGCGGGGACAAACTAAGCTACCTTGCCGATCCTAGTATCTATGAAAGTCGCAGTGATCCATGATTGGCTGAATGGAATGAGAGGAGGAGAGATCGTACTCGATTCCATCCTAAAAGTATTTCCGGACGCCGATCTATTTACCCTTTTTTACGAAAAAGGAAAGTTAAATGAAAGGATCGAAAATAGAAAGATCGTAACCGCGTTTACAGATAGTCTTCCTTTCAAATCCAAGTACCGTTGGTATCTTCCATTATTCCCCACTGCGATCGAGTCCTTGGATCTAAGAGGATATGATCTGATCGTATCTTCTTCTCATTGTGTTGCAAAAGGTGTGATCCCTGATCCTGATGCGATCCATATTAGCTATGTACATTCTCCTATGAGATATGTATGGGATTTGTATTATGATTATTTTCCTGCAAGAAGCGGTTTGAAATTTTTCGCATTCCAACTTGTTTCCAATTATCTTCGCAACTGGGATTCTGTTTCTTCTAACAGAGTAGATTCTTTCTTATGCAACTCGGAGTTCGTTTCCAGAAGGATCCAAAAATACTATAGAAGAGACTCCAAGGTAGTATATCCTCCTTGTTTGCCTAAAGGTTTTAGGGTTCAGGCGGGGAAGAAGGAAAACTTCGACCTGATCGTTTCCGCATTCGCACCATATAAGCGTATCGACTTGGCAATAGAGGCATATAGAAAAAATGGAAGACCTCTGAAAATTTTAGGAAGCGGCCAAGAATATAAGAAACTTGTAAAAGAACTTCCACCTAATGTGGAGATCTTACCTCATCGGCCAAGGAATGAAGTGCAAGAGTATATGGCCAAGGCAAAGACATTCATTTTTCCCGGAATGGAAGATTTCGGGATCGCACCTGTAGAAGCTCAAGGCTATTGTACACCTGTTCTGGCGTATGGAAAGGGTGGGGCATTGGAAACAGTGGTCTCCGGAAAGACGGGGCTATTCTTCCGAGAGCAAACAGTGGAGGCATTGAACTCCGCCTTAGAGCAATCCGACCGAAAAGAATGGAAATCTAAGGACTTTCAGGCCTCGGTAAACCGTTTTACAGAGGAAAAATTCATCATCCAAATCCAAAAGACGGTCGAGACTATAAACAAGAACTCTGGAAAAAGGAGGGGCGTTTGATTACTTTGCATAGATTAAAAGGAACTGAATTCGTTCTGAACGCCTCTCATATTGAATGTATCGAAGCCAATCCGGATACAACGATCACTTTGTCTAATGATAGAAAATATGTGGTCCAGGAAAGTATCCCGGAAGTAATCGAAAAAATTTTGGAGTTCAAGAAACGAGTGCTGGTGTTTCCTTTAGGTTCCGCGCCGGATCAATTTAAGAAGGTAGATTAAACTGCAATGGATATAGCTACAATCATAGGCTTCGGCTCTGCAGTCGTAGTATTCGCATTCGGGATCCTTTCCGCCGGTCTGAATCCGATCGATATCGTGGATATACCTTCCATTTTGATCACATTCGGTGGAGCAACCGCTTGTACCGTAATGGCGGTTCCTTGGCAAAATACTCTGGAATTGGGAAAAGTAACTCGTAAGGCTTTTAGAGAAGAAAAAAGCGACCTCATCGGACTCATAAAAACTTTAGTTTCCTTCTCGGAGAAAGCAAGAAGAGAAGGTCTACTCGCGTTGGAAGACGACGTGAACGAACTTCCGGAAGAATTTTTAAGAAAGGGAATTACCCTTGTTGTGGACGGAACAGATCCTGAGCTTGTTCGGAATATTATGGAAACCGAAATGACTAATATCGCTTCCAGACATAGTGCCGGAAAAGCCTGGTGGGAAAACTGGGGAGCGCTTGCTCCCGCGTTCGGGATGATCGGAACTCTGATCGGACTGGTTCAGATGTTGAAGAACCTTGGATCCGGAGACGCGAGTGCGATCGGAACAGGGATGGCTGCTGCGTTGATCACCACATTGTACGGATCCATGGGAGCGAACATGATCGCGATCCCGATCATGAAAAAACTCATGCGTAAATCCGAAGACGAACTATTAGTAAGACAGATCATGATAGAAGGTACACTCTCCATCCAATCGGGAGACAACCCTCGTATCGTGAAGGATAAGCTCGCAAGTTATCTGCCACCTGGCGAACGCGGCGTATTAAAAGACGAAAACGATTAAGAATTATTTCGGTAGAAGAATATGGCAAAACAGAAATGTCCTGAATGTATCCAAAATATTCCAGAGTATATGCTTACTTATGGAGACATGGTTACGCTTCTTCTTTGCTTCTTCATTATGTTATATCGTACAGGTAAAACGAACGCGATAGAAATGCAGATCATTCTATCCGCGTTTAAGACTACTACCGGGTTTTTTGACGGCGGCCAAACTCTTTCCAAAGGAAAATTGGAAGAGATGGGAATGAATATAGAAAGTCTTCCTTCCATGACTACAGGAAAGGCGCTTTCTAAATCTAAGAAAACCGCCACGGAATTATTCAAACCTGAGATAGAAGCAGGGAAAGTGCGAGTAACTGAAGACGAAAGAGGTCTTGTGATCAGCTTAGTGGGAGCCGATTATTTTAATCCAGGTTCCGCAATTTTGCAGGAACCGATCAAGAGCACATTAAAAAAGGCCAGCGGACTTATCAAAGGATTAGAAAGATTCGTAAGGGTAGAAGGTCACTGCGACGCTGATGCAGTACTTCCCGGCGCCAATCCCAACAGGGAAGAAAGAACTTATTTAAACAACTGGGACCTTGCTGGAGCAAGAGCGATCAACTCCACGGATTATGTAGTGGGAGTAGGAAAGTTGGATCCGAGTTGGTTTCAAGCTGTGAGTTTCGGATCTTATCGACCGTTGGTTGTGGAGAACCAAGGAACTCCGGAAGCAAAAGCATTCAATAGAAGAATTGATATCGTAATTTTAACGGAAAAATCCACCAAACGAAGCGAATACGAATCTAACTTCGGCCTACCGAAAAGCCGAGTTCCGGGTTCGGAATCTTCCACTGAAAGTGGATTATAGAAGAGTAAAAGGAGAATACCCATGGGCGATCCCGAAATAGACGAGGAAGAAGGCGGTTTACCCGCGGCGGATGCCGGCGCCGGCTCGTCTCCGCTCATCAAATGGCTGATCTATATTGCCGGTGCTGTATTCGGAATTATCATAGTTGTACTTGTTTCCATGTTTGTTGCGAAACAAGCAGCGACTAGCACTTTCCGCGAAATGAAAAACGTGGCTTTGGTAAAACCTCCTCCACCGTTGATGACTTTCCAATTCCAGGAAGAGTTTAGGATCAATACTGCGGACAAGGGAGAAACTCACTTCGTAAAGATGAAATTATCTTTCGGAGTGGCAAGGGACGACGCAAAGATCACTGCGGAACTTGCGGAAAGGATCGCTCAGATGAGAGACTTGGTAAACCTAATTATAGGAAGAAAGACCAAGGACGATCTAATTGATGTCGAAGATCAGTTGGATCTGAGAGAAGAAATTAAAGCTCAGATCAACCATATTCTCTCCGACGGAAAGATCCAAGAAGTTTACTTCACAGAATTTATCGTCAACTGATGACCAAACCGAAAATCCTTGGGGTCATACCCGCAAGATACGGAAGTTCCCGATTTCCCGGCAAACCATTGGCCAAGATCGGGGACCTTCCTATGATCGCTTGGACATATAAGAATTCTCTAAAGTCTTCTCTTCTCCACGAAGTGGTGGTCGCTACTGACGACGAAAGGATCCTGAAAATAGTTTCGGATAATGGTGGTAAGGCGGTAATGACTTCTCCTGGCCATCCATCCGGAACGGATAGGATCAGAGAAGTATCACTCAAATACCCGGACTCCGGAATTATTATCAATATCCAAGGCGATGAACCTGGGATCGAATCCGAGCTTATCGACGGAGTGGCAAAACTCAAACTGGAAAGACCGGATTGGGCGATGAGCACAGCAGCGGTTCTATTGGAAGAAAAAGAAATTTCAGATCCGAATAGGGTCAAAGTGGTCATCGACAAAAACGGAAAGGCGCTCTACTTCTCTCGCTCTGCCATCCCTAGCCAATTTAAAAAAACTGTCCCGGCTTATAGACATCTTGGGATCTACGGATACGATAGAGACTTCTTACTTGGATATCCAGAACTTCCCCCTAGCGCATTAGAAGAATCGGAATCACTCGAACAATTAAGAGCAATGGAAGCAGGGCATTCTATTGGAGTGTATATAGCAAGTGGCGCAGCGTTGAGCGTCGACACACCTGAAGATCTGGAATTGGTTGTGGAAGATTTTAAGAAGAAGGGACTGATCCCTTAACTGAGAGCTTCTTGTAGAGTATTATGGATTAAAACGAAATCCGTAAGACCAACGATATCCATTACTTTTCTGAAATGATCGTTTAAGCCGGCAAATTCAATTTTGGAAGAAGATTCACTTGCTTTGGTGATCAAACTGATCAAGGTCGCAAGCCCCGCCGAATTGATGTAAGACGTTCCATGAAAATTCAAAATTACCCTGCTTCTACGTTGCTCAGGTATGGATTGGTATTTCCCTAAAATTTCGTCATCCGCCTCGGAGGTAATTTCTCCCGAGATATGGATCACCGGAACATTGGGTTCAAGATCCACGTTTATTTTGAATTCGTCAGACATCTGCCTTATTTAGCACAAAAGACCTTCCCTCCCGAAGACAGTCAATCCCGTTTCCTGGGGAAAACCGGCTACTCGGGGAACATCCTCCGATTAAACGTAGTGCTCTAGCTCCTCTGGAGAAAGTCTGTCGAAAATCTGGCCGCATTGGGAACATTGAAAAGAAACAGTAGTAGGTTTGGAAGAAATCCCGAAAAGGATCAAAAACCAGGCCCAGTTACCGTAGGTTTTCACCTCTCTGGAAAGAGGGGATTTTCTGTCCGTTCCGCAACTGTCGCAATGTGGTAAAGAAGAGGATTGGCTCACAAAGCTAGGTTGAAATGGGGGTGGAAAACTTCCAGAAGAAAAGTGGGAAAAAATCAAGATGGGAGTCCTTTCGGACTCCCGAAGAATGGGGATTAATTTTGGTTCAGGTAGATTACGTACTTAGCGATTTTTTTCAGTTTTTCGTCGCCTAAGAATTTGTAGGAAGTCATCACAGGATTGCTTGGAATTCCGTTATTCAAAGTTTTCAGAATGCCAGCTTCCGTAGGACCGTTTTTCCATTCGTTTGCAGGTGCCTTGTAATTTCTAGGTTTTGGATTCAAGCTAGCCGCAGCAGCTCCATCTCCAGCACCGGTATCACCGTGACATGCGTTACATCCGTTTTCAAGAAAAAGTTTTTTACCTTCTTCTACCTCCGGACTTAAAGTTGCTGCGCTTGCTACAGGTGCAGCTTCTTCTTTCGGTTTTTCTTTATCTCCGCAGTTCAATAGAAAGGTGAGGGAGAGAATGGAAACAAAAAGGGAAATCAGGATTGCCCGAGTTTTCATGGATTACTCCTTTATATTGATTCCAACTTTCTTATTTAGAAAGAGAAAGCAAAGAACTTTTTGTCACGATATTGTCGGGAGAAAATCCGCAGAAAGTTTTCGGATAAAGTGGAGAAGGCCCCAAAATTGATTTTTGTCAAACCAGCCGGAGCTGATTCTTAATATCGATTTCTAAGAATGGAAAACAATCGGGCTTATTGGTTTTTTGTAAAACAAAGCGGGGTAAGTCCCACCCCGCTTCTTTTTTAGATCAAGCGGGTTTAAAAATAAATCCCGTAGAAGTTTCTGTTCTATCAAAAAGAACAGGCATATCGATCGCGATAGATTCGGTGACCGGTTTGCCTTGGTATTCTCCTTCGATAATACTCATGGTTTTAGCACCTTCTTCCAGCTCGATGACTGCAAGAACGTAAGGCGCTTTTGGAGCTAAATGTCCGAAACCAACGTGAACTACTGTGTAAGTGTATACTTTTCCTTTACCTGAAAAAGTTTTAACTTCTACTTCTTCCGATCCACAGTTCGTACAGGAAACTACAGGATCAGTAGCTTCGAATCCGCAGGACTTACATTTTTTTCCGGTTAAAGAATGAGCTTCCATAATCTCAGCCATTATTCTCCCCTCTGCAAAATATGCACGATACTTACTGCACCCGGGCCGCCTAAAACATGAGTCAAAGCAGTACGAGCATTTGCGACTTGGCGTTTTTCAGATTGATCTCTGAGTTGAAAAGTCATCTCCACAACCTGACCTACACCAGTAGCACCTACCGGATGGCCTTTTGCTTTTAAACCGCCTGAAGTGTTTACAGGAAGTTTTCCGCCCAATCGAGTATGACCGTCTTTGGTAAATTGACCGCCTTTTCCTTTTTCCACAAAGCCAAGATCTTCAATATTGATGATCTCAGTGATCGTGAAACAGTCATGGCATTCTAAAACATCGATATCCTTTCTTTCCACGCCTGCCATTTTAAAGGCTTCAGTCGCAGCTTGAACAGATGCGGGGAAGCTTACTGAATCTTTTTTAAGAGCAACATTGAAGTAATCTCCGCCTATTCCGGAGCCTTTTACCACAACATAGTCCTCGCGAACAGATTTTGCTTTTTCTTTGGTAGTGATCACAACTGCCGCAGAAGCATCGGTAACCAAAGATACATCATGAAAACCGAATGGAGTAGTTACCATTCTTGCTCTCATAATATTATTGAAGGAAATCTCTTTTTGTTTATGAGCAAATGGATTTAGGCTACCATGGAAATAGTTTTTTTCGGCAACGGTTGCCAACATTTCTTTAGTGGTGCCGAACTCATGCATATGACGGATGGCGTTTAAAGCAAAACCGGAGGGACCGGAAATACAATAACCGCCTTCCACATCCTGGTCTTGGCCTCTTGCCACGATCTCCATAGTAGTTTCCGGATCTAATCCGTTCATTTTTTCAACGCCTAGAACTAAGACGGTATCATATAGACCGGATGCAACAGCTAGAACACCTTGTCTCATTGCGATCCCGCCGGAAGCGCAAGCTCCTTCAGTGCGAATTGCAGGACGATCGCCTAATCCAAGTAAGTTGGCTGCATAAGAACCCATGGTGTTTTGAGCGTTAAACTCATTTCCAGCATAGTTTCCTACATAAACGGCTTGGATCTCCTTTCTGTCTATACCGGAATCCTTGATGGCTCCGTTACCTGCTTCTGTGACTAGATCACGAAGAGTTCTATCTTTATGATTACCGTGGACCGTTTCATAGGCCCCGATGATTGCTACTTCTCTCATGAATTACTCCTTACATTCCGATGCCGGCGCCGCCGTCTACTCTCAAGAAAACTCCGGTGATATAAGATGCTTTATCAGAAAGGAAGAATTCTACCGCGTTAGCGATCTCTTGTTGAGTTCCCGGTCTCTTCAAAGGAATGAACATAGGATCGGTAAGTTTTTTCTGAACTTCTTCTGGAAGAGAAGCAGTCATGTCTGTCTGCACATAACCAGGGCAAACTGCATTTACTAAAACGTTCCTACCTGAAAATTCTCTGGCAGCAA
Organism: Leptospira johnsonii; assembly: GCF_003112675.1. Classification (NCBI taxonomy): domain Bacteria; kingdom Pseudomonadati; phylum Spirochaetota; class Leptospiria; order Leptospirales; family Leptospiraceae; genus Leptospira; species Leptospira johnsonii. The sequence goes on from NZ_BFAY01000011.1 coordinate 1,542,134, forward strand.
CTTTAGTAAGAGCGATCACAGCAGCTTTTGAAGAAGAATAGTTTGCTTGTCCAGGTTGGCCAGAAAGACCGGAAAGAGAAGAGATGTTTACAATTCTACCTGAAGGAGCTTTTAAAAGAAGTTTAGAAGCGTACTTGGTCATCAAGAACACACCTTTCGCGTTCACATCCATCACGAAATCAAACTCTTGCTCGCTCATTCTGATAAAAAGATTGTCCTTCAAAACTCCTGCGTTGTTTACTAAGAAATCTAATTTACCGAATTTCTCTTTAACAGCATTGATAGCAGCCTCGCAGTCTTCCGGCTTAGTAACATTTACCGGAATACCTAAGGTTTTAACGCCGAATTCTTTAGCGATATCAGCCGCGGCCTGCTCGATATGTTCCTTATTTAAGTCTACTACGACTACATCTCCACCATCTCTTGCGATAGTATTGGCGATAGCGCGGCCTAAACCTCTTGGAGATGCAGCTCCCGTAACTAATGCAACTTTGCCTTCGAATTGTTTTGCCATTTGGATCCCTCTTATGTCCTCAGATAACGAATTTTGAACTTGCGGATCGTATAGGTAGAATTCGATCCGTTGAAAGTAGAACGATTGTTCTGGTAAAAGATGGATTCTACCCGGATTCCCGACAAGGAAAATTCATTAGAATATAAGGCCTTGAAACAGTGTTCGTTTTTGTTGAACATTTGTTCGCAAGTTATAGCAGGAGAATGATTTGGTTTCGAACGGTTTGCGAGGAAGAGATATGTCTCATTTTTTGGGGTGGACTGGTGATTCAGGAGAATTGCGATTTATTATATATTATTAATAATTAATATAATTTCAAACGATAGGACTTCGTTAGTAATTCTTCATAAAAAAATCAGTTTATTGATGAGAATGTGTGAATTGACTTTTGGATTTCCGAAAGAATGCCCTTTGCCTAGATGGGATAGCTCTATGCAACAAGGAATGATTTGCATATGGGCATGGAAGGTTAGGTAAAGATCCTCTTCTTGATCGCTACCAAGAGAAGAAGGATGATTTTATAATTTGATCTCCGAACTATCTACGGTCAAAGTACGTATTTTATTAATAATTAATTTCCAAAAATTTGAATTTTAACATTATGAAAATATAAAGTTACTATTTTTCGCTAAAGTTTATGAATTAAATATCCCATATTAGGATAATATAAAATATCCGTTAGGGGATACGTTCTAATTTTTCCACGTTATCCCAGTTGGGACAAAAAGTTCCCAAATTTTTTTTCGTTAGTTTCATTTTTGCTTAATAACTGCCTGTTTTCTAAACGTTTCCCAAATTTTTTTTCAGTTCACCGCAAAAAATTGGACAAAAATGGGAACTTTTTCGAAACGTCCTTCAAACACCCAAGTTGTGTTTTGATTCGGCGACGAATCTGGCAAAACTGTGAGTAAAAATTTGAACTCAGTCAAAAAAGTCGAGTCACGTCGAAAAATTTGTCCGGGATGTTTTGTATTTTGGATTTGGTTCTCTTAAGTGATGGGAAACCGGAGGTTCGTTCGATGTTCGATTTGATCGTTAGGATTGTTGTTAGAAAAGTTATTCTAGCTTCAGCTATACTTTTTTTTGTAAGCTGTTTAAGCGACTGGGGCTTTGGCAACGGAGATGTGGATCTTAAAAAGGCTACATGGTTGGTTGCAGAGAAGGTCCCTTTAGTGGTGGATAAGGGAGGAGTTCCGGTAGGTAACGGCGGGACTGTTACTCCAGTGAATAATTTATTCAATCAACCACTAGGTGCGAAAATCCCTGTTTCCGCCTTTAGCGGAGCGATTGATTCAACAGGAACAACGATCGTTAACGACTTCGATGGAGATGGTATATTAAACTCAAACGAAACGACTACAAATGTTTGGGTAGCAGATTATCCGGAAATTAATGCAAAAGTTGCCCCTCCTGTCACGATGAAGATCGAGATTTTGAATGAAACATCAGGTGAAGTAAGTGATGTAGTAAGTGAGATTCATGCAGATGATATTGAAAATACGAAAAACATCGGAACGGAAAAAATTCACCAAAAAGAAATCAATCTAAGAACGGTTCAATTCCAGGATTCCTACTCCATATCGGGAGGCAGTAGTAATTCCAGTGGATTTAATATTGGAGGATCACCGGCTCAAGCTGCTACTGCAGGTTCCGGGTTGAATTATGGACAAACGAATTCTAATAGTTGGCAAGGAGCGCTTGGCCAAACGGTTACAAAATGGGCTACTCGTCCTTTTAAAAACAATATAGATCGAGATGCTTCTAGTTTAAAATCAGACTCCACTGGTAAAAATTCCAGAAATTATAGAACTGATAAGAGGCAAAAGACTTCTACCTCTACCACTATTAAACCGAATGCCGGTTACGTGCGTGCTGCATTATATATTACGAATGAATCCGTAAATATGCCCGTTAAATTAACAAATATTCTTTGCTCTCTGATGTTCGAAAATGCGGCGGGTGACTTGATTCCCGTTGAAAGTTTTCGATTAAGGAATGATGATTTTAGTCTTTTTGAAGTTTCAGTTTATGGAGGATCAGAATTTGGTCCTTATGTAGTAGAATTGACGGGCTTAAATCGAGTTGAAATCGAACAAGCAATCACTGCCGGATACAATCCAAAAATATTCATTGTAGATTATGAAATGTCGCATGTTCCAAATTCAAATTATGCTTCTAGTCTATTGAATTTCACTGGTTCTAATTTGAAAATAATCGAAGAAAATGCTAAAAGTAGGACAGCGCTATTAAAAATCTTTGGACAGGGAATTCGAGAAATGTATCGAATTGCTGCTTTTGAAGCTACGGGAGGATCTTCCGACCCATGTGCCACTACAAATATCAGTTATTTATCGCCTGGGATCACCTTCGAAAATGCTACGAAACGTTTAAATTGTGCTCAGCCGGTAAATGGTTCAAACATGGAGATCATCTTCGACAATTATGTTTTAGATTTCTCCGAAATAGCTCCAAAGCTCGGTGACTCCAAAGTATTTATTCGAACCGTCAAGTCTGTAGCAGGTAAGGTTTCGACTATTCCTTGTGATTATTCGACCAAAATTGGTTCGGATGGCCAGCAAAGAACAGCATGTATACAAAAGCCACTCAGTCAATGGTCTGATACAGAAAAGGCTAATGCTGGGATATGGGTAGTATTTTCTAAAGGGAAATATTATGATCCGACTGCTTATGTTAAGAACGGTAGCAATAAAATTATTTTCGATCCTACAGAGCCTATTGGTGCAGTTGTATTACAAGGGGCAAATTCGAAAATATGGGCAGGAGATTACTTTGATATAGCATATTACTCCATCGCCGATTACCTCGCTCAAATGGAAGCATTCGGAAAGAATCCACTCGAAAACGGTGAAGTCTTTTCGATGAATACAAAATGGGACAAGGCGATTCTCGGAAATAGTCCTTACGATCCTGATATAAATTCAATCTATCTAGGAGAAGCTTCCTTCGGAGAAAGAATTGAACTTACACTCTCTTTGAAAAAAACCCAGTTCTTGAATCCTTCTTTCGGATCTCCTGCTTTGTCCGGAAATTTTCAATATTTTACAGATTTTCGATATAGTCCGACTGTATCTACAAAACGTTTCTCTATGGAAGAGGCTACCGACTTTGAGATTAGTTTCGGGTTTTCAGGACTTAGAACGGATTGGTTTCATATCGTAAAGGATTTAACTCCCGGGAACACCGATAAAATACAAGATTGTGGAAGTTACCCGGATTATCAAAACCAAGTTTTTGTGAGATGTATACAATTACCATCTACCCACCCTCTTTACGATATTACTAAAACTCCTCTAAAGGTATTTATGCGCCCATCTTACAATAGTGCGTATAGAAATACTGTATGGCCTTTGGGTTACCAGAATGTGCGTAAGCTTCGGTCAGAATTAGCAGTGCCAGCAAAAGTTGGTGATACTAGTTTGATAATCGCAAAAGCATTCGGAAATATCCAACAAGGGGACACCATCTATATTGAAGGGGATAACACCGGATATACGGTAAGCAATCCGGCAACCGGCCCGGATGCAAATGGGTTCTTAACGGTTCCAATTTCCAATGCTGTAGCAATGGCTGCTGTGAGGACGACGACTGTCTATATTCCAGGCTCGCTTTCTGCACCTGAAATTCAATTGGCAATTGATAATAATTTTGTGGCTGATTGGAATGCACAATATGCAACAACCCCAACTTCCTATACAACGGATCAATTTGTTCCTTTGGTCACTAGTAGTTCGCTATCTTGTTCTACTAATCTTTTTCATCCATATGGATGCTTAGGATTGCCAGTAGATTATAATGCGATTAACTGGATGGGCAGTTATAATAAGGGAGCCACTACTTGGAACTCTTGGTCGGATGGAGGAAATTTTGCAGGTTTTCTTGCTAGTGGACTACCTTCCAAGGTGACGAATACCTCTCGTCTTTACAGATTTGAACCTGTTGGAACAGGAGATACCGTTTTTATGAATCCTGGCTCTCCGGTGACCTTAACTAATCCTGTTACTTTGGTGGAAGGTGATAACGGGTTTATAATCTGGAAACAAGGAACAGTTCTAAAAGGTCGTTTCTTTACCGTGTCTACCGGTGGCTTAGTTGGTTCTGAATTGACTCTGAATACGCAACCAATAGCCCAAGACTTTGTGGCGAAAGTTAAGAATGGAAAAGCTACGATTGCCTGGGAAAATAGTAACCAAATTTATATTCGTTTTTGGGATATGAATACAAAGTTGGCGATTGGAACAGAAAATCTTGTGACAACTCGCAGCTATGCCACAACAGAGTTTAATGAAAACAATTTAAATATCGATTTAGCTGTGAGTGATACTCGATCACTTGTAGTTTGGAATGCAAGTAACTCTGATTGTGGAGCAAGTTGTGGATTACATGTTGTCGGAGGGAAATTATACCAGAATAGTGATGGTACAAACGTAAACACCGCTTCTACTCTTTATTCATATACGATTAATGGTTCATACGGTAGAATGCAAGTTGCAGCTGACGCGACAGGTGATTCCGCGGTCATTGCTTCCGTAACGACCGGAAATAATGAAGGAACGAGAATTCATACGATGACTTACCAAATGAATACAGCCACTAAGGGATCACTCGTTCCGGTTGATAACGGATCACTTGGAGCAAAGAAGATTAGCGTAAAAGCTTCGAATGGAAACGCTTTCATTGCCTATAGCTTTGCTGATACATCACTGTATTTAAAATGTTATAACGCCACTACCGGAGCTCTGGTTGGCTCAAGGGTTACTCTTTCAACAGGGCAAACCATTGGTAACTTCAAAATGGCGGCTTCCGGAGATACAGGAATCATTACTTATCTGGCTGGGAATCGGGTAAAATTGAATCGGGCCTCCTTTGCTTCCGGAGCTTTAACCACTGCGGCTACTCTGCTTATGGATTCTTCTACCACAGCAACTTCTAAATTGATCGGATCTATAGAGATTAACGGAAATAATGTTGTTACTGTTTGGGAGCATGATGAGGCTTCACTCCGGACGGTCCGAGGGAGAGTGGCAAATATTAGCTCCTTCGACCTTGTCGGAAGCGGAGAATTTTTCCTAAGCACAACTAACGCTGGTAACCAAACTGGGCCAATTGTTCAAGTTTACAGTGGGAATGCTTTAGCAATCTGGCTTTCCCCCGATATAGGTTTAACTGAGAATTGGGCGAAGTTTCGATCATATTCATTCAATCTAGCAAGCCCAGGTTCTATCCAATACGGGTTGAACAACTTCTTTGTAGCTCCGCTCATTGAAAGAGATTACACAGTCAAAGGTAAAATCCTATTCTAATAGATTTAGAATTAGAGGAGGTCTTTTTTCAAAAGATCTCCTCTTTTGTGATCAATGATACCGAAACGAAGGATTAATTTACCATGAAATCTCAGGGACTTTTGTATACAGATATACAAGTTGAACGTAAGCGTACTTTATCTTTTACAATAGGTCTTTTGGGGATTAAGAAAAATCGGAAAAAGAAAATTGGAACGCTCCTACTTTTCACATTCTTTTTTCTTACTTCTTGTGTTGGGGGAGGGAGTAATCCTTTCTCTCAATTAATTGGTCTTTTCGGTACATTTTCTCAAGGTATATCACTTCCTTCTCCAGGATCAGCGCCAGCCCCTGAAGGAAGTGATCTCTTTTCAATTTCAACTAACTATAGCCAAGCGATTGATGATCCAGCGACTAAAGCGGATGCTTTATCTGGAGCTGCTTTCATAGCTCCTCCTGAAGCAAACCATTTTGGAGCGGTTTCTTTAAATTATCCGATTCAAATCCCACCAGGAAGAGCAGGAATCCAACCAAGTTTGGCATTATCTTATTCTTCTACTGGAGGGGATGGATGGGCTGGAATGGGTTGGAATATTGGACTTGGGGCAATTACAAGGACTCCAGAATTTGGTGCTTTGTTTTATGACTCTAGAGATATATTTAATTGGAATGGAAAAAGACTTATTAAAGTTTCGGGATCTACTTCTAATGAAAACGGAATTTATAGACCGGAGATTACAGAAGAAGATTTTACATTATTAAAATTAACGAATATAGAAACAGGTGGAACTTGGGAAGTTTTAGATTCTTCTGGAACTAAAACTATCTACGGAGATATTTCTTCTAAACGAATTTATGATCCGAGCCAAATTTCTAAAACATATAGCTGGTATCTTTCTAAAATGGAGGATAGAAACGGCAACTATATGGAAGTGGTTTATGACACTTCGCAATACTCTGAAAAGCGGAATTTATATATTCAGGAAATAAAATATACTGGGAATAGTAGAAGCGGAGTCCCTGCTAAACAGTATGTGCGTTTTATTACGAAGGCCAGAGGAGATTCTTATGTTAGTAAAGCGCCTGGCTTTACTATGGTCATGGATCGACTTTTAGATAAGATAGAAGTTGGTTGGACAGGTGGTAAACTTTGGACTTATTCGCTTATATATAATACATCTTTCGATTCCGGGAGACCTATTCTTAAAACTGTAGAATCGGATCGTCATACGACTAAACCGGAATTCAAATATAGCTCTGCTTCGAGAGTATTAGTTTGGCAAAATATTGCAAACCAAGCGTCAAGTGAACCAGAACTACAACCTGAGTCCACTCAATACTTTGAAGGGGATTTTAACGGGGACGCAATTTCCGATGTCGTATTTTTTAACCCGCAAACTGGGAATTGGAAAGCAGCAGAAGGGAGAAAAGAAGGCGGATATAATTTTAAAACCTACGCAAATCGTTATAAGAATTACGATAGTCCTTCTAAGATCCGTTTTTTTAAGGGAAACGTAAGTGGAGACTTTAACGGAGACGGAAGATCTGATATCGCTTTTTATCTTCCGGAAACAAGAGATCTTATTGTTGCAGAGCATAACGGGCAAGTATTCCAATTCCGTAATTATGGAAGATTGATGAGTGGGATCCCGGATATATTCCGCATGGAATGGTTTCCTGGTGATTATGATGGGAATGGTCTTTCCGATTCCCTGCTCTTTGACGAACCTACTGGTCTTTGGACCCTGATGTTAAACAAGGGAGGTAATTTCGAATTCCTAAAAATAGGAAAGAAATTCCAAAATGTTTTCAGGGGAGATTATTCTCCAAATGGCAATCTAGATAGCGCGAGTACAAATGATACTAGTTCGGAAGGAAAGGATAGAAGTAAGGTTAAATTCTTAATCGGCGACTATAACTCAGACGGACTTACAGATATTTCCCTCTATGATGCTAGAACTGGAAAGTGGTTCGTTGGAGAAAATCTAAGAAATCCAGATAAAGCAGATCCGGTCTATTTCAAGACAAATTGGGTGCTTTACAAAACGTTCACAGCTCCTGAACAAACTTTATTCTCTAATGACGAGTTTAGCGGTGACTTTAACGGAGACGGAACTTCTGACTTTTTATTATTCGATCGTTCCTCAGGCGAATGGGTATTAGGAGCGACTCAAAATCAAACGATTAATTTTAAAATTTGGTCTAAGGCTCCTCAATTCAAAACGATTACTCGCTGGCTGCAAGGAGACTTTAACGGAGACGGGCGAACCGATATAGGTTTTTTCTCGGCTAGTGACGGGAAGTTTTGGATTGGAGAAGCCACATTAGAAGGATTCCGTTACAAAATCTATAGCGATATGAGCTACGGTCCAGACCAAGAAAGAGTTATGCAAACTCCTCTTCCTTTGGAAGAAGTAAAGTTAACTCAAGGATTTGGTGTCTTCTCCGCTGCTTCGGAATCAAAGACAATCTTATTAGATTATCAATATGACGGAAATTTGAATCCAGGAAAAGGAGAGATTCCGTATGCAGGATGTTTTACTCAAAACGATTGTTCTTCTTCCTTAGAACTTTTGTTATATGATAGAAAAACAGGAGTCTTTGATTTTAAGAAGGGTTCTACATTCACGGAATCTGTTCTTACCGGCTTTAATCCGGAAACCAATGGAATCTTGACTATTAACAACGGAAAACCGGATCGATATACTGTAAATTCAAGAGATGAAGTTTTATTCTTTGGAGAGTTTGGAACTACTAGTAAGTTTTTTGTAGTGACCCAAGACAGTGGAACTGCATTTAAAAGAACTGATTTTGCAAGTGTTTCGGATTCTCAGGTAGTTAATTTTGATATAAATTCCAGCGGATATGCGATTGATAATTTCGATTCAACAAGTGCAAAGTCCTTATTAGTTCTAAATGATCAAACAAGCAATTCAGCTCAAAGATTTTTCCTAACAGGTCCAAATGGAACATCAACTAAGTATTTATCTGTAGCTACAACTACCGATTTATCTGATGCTTATTTTCCAAATCTCTTTCAAGTGGCAGGAGATTCTCCAAATAGAAGTAACCGAAACAATTTTAGTATTTTCTCGGGAGACTTTATTGGAAGTGGAAAGGCTCAGATCTTGATTGTAGATCGTAGAAATACGACTCACAAATGGTATTTGGGAACAATAGGAACTTCTTCCATTTCCTTTAAACTTATACCTGGAACTGTAAACCTTCCTGTTACTTTAGCAGTTTATAATAAAATAAATCCTGCAGGAATTCAATATGCTCTATATCCGGAAACAGTTGGTAATTCTATAGTATTCGAAGATCCAACTGATGTTTCCACTATCGTATTTTCCAAAATAAAAATTACTTCCACTTTCTCCTTTACTCGCACTACTTATAGTCCTGGGCTTGTAGGGTTTTCTAACCAATTTGATCATCGAGGAAATCCGATTGTGATTTCCGATGGAGAAAATAAGATTTTCGATCTATCTCAAAATAAGATCGTTTCCGTTGCTTCTCCTATTTTTAATTTATCTCTGACTCGCCCTGATCTAATAAGTAAGGTATATCCTTTTGATTGGATCCAAGGAGATTATAATGGAGATGGACTTACAGATATAGGTATTATACACCTCAAAGAATCCAGTTGGTATTTTGCGATGTCAACGGGAAGTGTTCCTGATGTAGTGGAAGAGATCAAGAACGGGATCGGCGGAACTTATACTTTAGAATACGATAATTCGACAAAGTTTGATAATAATGGAGGAGATAATATTCCGGATCTTTCCATTAATTACAGAGTTTGTACTAAGATCACGTTAGATGACGGACTTGGGAATAAAATCCCCAAAGAGTATTCTTATAAGAACGGGGTATCATTCTCCGCATTCATCAATGGCAAAAAAGAAACAGATGCTTTCGGATTTACCGAATTTACACTAACAGATGCAACTCATTCGAGAACTGTACATTCTTATTTTAGCCAACCTTATTCTAATTTTATGCACAATCGTGCTTTAGGTGGAGCAGAGAAGGAAGTTCATATTATAGGTTCGGATAACCAAGATTACGGTTACTCGAAGAAAAGTTATGAAATCCAACAAATAGAAACTGTAGCCGGTAAGATCAGCTATTTAGCTCGCTTAAACAAGACTCAGAATTACATCAGTGGAACGCCGACTACGACATCCGAAAGTTCCGTAATTTTTAATGGATATAATTTAACAAAAAAGACGGATGTAAATACGGATCATTACGCGGATTCTGCCCATGTTTCTCAGACATTTACTTCTGTAACAGATTTCGAAACGGACTCTACGACGAACCAAACTAGACCTAAGAAAGCTGTTTCCTTATCCGGTTCTTCTCATGAAACCACAAGTAATCTTACTTATGATTCTCAGGGGAATTTAATCCGAAACTCCGTAACATATACCGGGAGTGGACTCCCAGCTGTTACGGCAAGCATTGTAGAGTATGAATATGATACTTATGGAAATAGAACAGAAGAGAAAAATGTAAGCGCAAGTTCTGCTCGTGGGATTTCCTACGCGTACGATGATCAACTTCATCAATTCATAAAAGAGAAAACCAATTTTGGTGGTTCTCTTCAGCTTAAAACCAGATACACCACAAATTATGGAAAAGCATTTGGTTCTCCAGATGATTCTACCGATCCAAACGGAAACAAAGCATACTTCGATTATGATGATTATGGAAGACTTGTAGAATCTAGCGCAGATACAGATTCAGGTATTAAAACTTTAGCAAACTATTCCTATTCCGCCGATTTCCCTTTAAGCGCCAAAACTGTCTTTCCTTCGGGCAATGGGGATCCTGATTTCGCAACTAGATCTTACAAAGACGGAATGGGACGTGTTGTCCAGACAGTAAAAACTGCATCCAGCGGACAATATGTTCATTCTGGAAAGATTACCTATAATGGGAATGGACAGGTATCTCGCATGGGGCAACCGGATTGGGCAAACGCGAGTGAATTAGAAACGTTTACTGTAGTTACTCAAGAAAGAAACCCTACCTATTTCGAATACGACGCAATCGGCAGGACCAAAAAAGCCATTTTACCTATCGCAGAAGGGGAAACAGAAGCTACTACATTAACGAATACTTACAACGACCCATTTGAAATTGTGGAAACACATAGTGGTGGAACAAGTAAAAGGACAATAAAAGACGGAAGGGGCCAAGTCCTTTATATAGAAGATTTTGGCTCTGATGGAACCAATGCAAAGATCGGTTTCTGTTTCGATCTTGCTGGAAAGTTAGTGAAAAAGTCCGACCTGAACGACGGAGGAGCTTTGTCCTGTGACCCGAGCGGGATCAACGCAAAAGATACCTCCGGAAAAAACCAAGCCTATTGGTTGTATGATGCATTCGGAAGATTGAAAAAGAACAGCGATCCTGATTTCGGCGTCAGTACTGCTTCTTATAATGCGTTTGGAGATACTACCCAAACTGTCGATGCAAGAGGAATAACTACTAGTTTCACATATGATTCTCTTGGAAGAATGATCACGAAAGATATTCCAGAAGGGACCGTCCATTTTGATTATGATAGTGGCTCTGGAAGCGAAAACGCTCTCGGTAAGTTGGTAAGAGTAGAAGACTCCGCCCAAATCAAAACTTTCAGTTACGATAAATTAGGGCGTACTAAAAAAGAAACGAGAAATATTAAGAATCTTACCATCGCTTTAGCAGACGGACCTTATATTACGGATTATAAATATGATCTATTAGGTAGAGTTACTTCTATAGATTATCCGGAACATCCTGTAAGCCACACAAGAATGAAGGCTTGCTATACTTATGGAACCGCCGGTTATATTACAGGAATTTCAGTCCAAGTGAATACGAATGGAATTCTTCCTGGATCTTGCAGCAAAACCATCGTTGAGAACATTGCCTATAACGAATTTGGGCAAACTTTAGGATTTGGACTCGGAAACGGCGTCCAAACCAACTATACGTATGATGTTAAGCAGAGGTTAGTTCGGATCAACTCCGTAGGTGATGTGGATGGGACTACCAAAACCTTACAAGATGCAGTGTATGCATTCAATAGCCAAAATAATATTACAGGGATTACAAATAATTCCTCTGAATATACAACTGCATATAACTATAGCTACGACGGTTTAAGTAGGCTTGTCGCCGCAGACGGACAATACCAAGAATCCGCAGACAATTATACAAAAACATTCCGCCAAAGTTTTGCTTATGCGAAGAATGGAAACTTACTCGCTAAACGGAATCATAACTTTAACGATAATACCGTCATCGATGAGTGGAATTACCAATATTCGAACCACCAAGTCACTCATATAGATTCTACTCAAAGTGGTAACAACCGACTCGTCATGAATTATGATGCTGTCGGAAATATGACCTATCAGAGAGATAATTTCAAAGATCTCACTAAAACGATTACTATTGATTCTCAGAATAGAATCACTCAAGTCCAAGACGCACTCAGCAACGCTATCGGTAATTACTGGTATGACGAAGGAGGCTTCCGAGTCCGCAAGAAAGCACTCGTTCCAAGCGGAGCTTCTTTCAAAACCCAAGAGATCCTATATCCAAGCAAATTCTATGGATTAGAATATTCCGAAGACACAAATATCCTAAGCTCTATTAATAACGTTTATCTAAACGGAGTGAGAATTGCAGCTCTCAATGAAGAAGGTACTACCGCTTATTTCTTAACGGACCAAGTAGATTCGGTAGCCCATGTACTAGATGAAGGTGCCCATACTCTGAGTCGTATGCAGTACGAGCCATATGGAGAGACTCTTGTCCAAAGAGGAAATCTGGATTTTGCTCCGAAGTATAATTCACAAGAGTTGGATAGAGAGACTAATTTCTATTTTTATAATGCAAGGTATTATGATCCACAGATTGCTCGGTTTACAAGTGCCGATAGTGTAATAGACGGGGCACGCAGTACACAAGGATGGAATAGATTTTCTTATGTGGCTGGGAATCCGATTAAGTATAAGGATCCGACTGGGCACATTTTACAAATTGTAAATAAGGAAAAAGCGGAAGTAGATACAGCGATTAAACATCTAAGCTCCTTGGCAGGGGCAAAAGTATCGATTGATTCGAAGGGTAATTTGCAACTTGGAAAGAGAACAGCAGAAAATACAAAGAATGGATATGAACTAGTCAGACGGCTGATTGCAGATACTAAGCATACAGCTAAATTAATTATAAATCATGAAGGATTAAATGAAGTTCGTCTCGATGAAATAGATTATACTAAGTATAATCCAAATTTGTATAATGGAAAAGGAGTAAATACTCTCATTTATATCGATCCAGACAACGACATCCCAATAGCAGAGAAAGATGACGATGGTCTGTTACGAAAGCGAAGCCCAACTGCAGAAATAAAAATTGCCCATGAGTTTATTCATTCTGGCCATTTTTTTGGTGGGAAGGCCAACGCCTTCAGCTTCAGTCTTGAAGAACAAGTGTATAAACATCAAGAAGAGACATGGTTCTTAAAACTTTTCGGCATAGATGAAATTACTAGACGAGTTACAGATGAGGTGAAGAGAGAAGAATTGCGAACTGTGGGGCTAAAATATGTTGAGGGGACTGAGATTACGGAGAACATGGTTCGTAAGGAAAGAAATGAAAAGCTGCGAATGGCATATTAAGATTGAAGTGAAATTGCTCAGTCTCATATTGCTATTGTCTTTTTGGGGCTGTTATGCAAAGTGTCAATCTTTTCAAGATATCACATTAGGCCCCAATGATTATATATTTCAAAATTCTAATCTGAAAATCGAAGAGTTTATTGGAGATATAAAATTCACCCAAAGGATCATCACTTCCTTGGAAGCTAAAAAGGCAAAATCATTAGCGATGGAGTGCGTAAAAGAGCGCAATGCATCGATATACAAAAAGCTAAATAGATATATAGTGCAGTATGTAGGATTAGAAGCAAAAGAAATAAAAATTGTTTACATTAACTTTTTTATACCTACAAAATATGACGATCCATCTCGATTTAGTAAAAGCATTCCTTTAGTTATGGACGGGGGGGATAGGTATTTTTCTTTAATGCTAAATCTCAAGAATGAGACCTGTTTCAACTTTCACGTAAACCATGAATTATGATAATCATATGGAGTGGTCATTCGTTTTATGGATCTTTAAATATATGCTTAGAAATGCTATTTTTTGAAGTTCCTCCCTACTTCTCCAAACCCTGCTTCGCAGTCTGCTTTCAACCTAAACTGATAAATTCTTTTTCCAATCTGTAATCCGCTCCGGCAACACCAGCAGGTCCCCCTGCGATTCCATTAGTGATAGCGCAGAAGGCTCATGTCTGACTAAGTCGATCTATGAGGCTTTAGATATTTTAAATTCGGCTAACTTTTTTAGATCACTTTTTCTATTTGGAAACAAAACTTTACGACGTAAAATTTCCTGACCGTAGAGTGATTCAATCTTAGCTTGTTGTACGATTGCAATTGTAGTATTTCGGAAATTTGATCTATTTCAAGGTCGTTCCACAATTTATAGATCACTACTTACTTTGATCCTACGAACAAGGAGATCTTTTAAAATCAAAAATGGTCTTTCGATAACATAAAAGATGGGAATACAGAGTAAGAATACTGAAACTGAAGTGAATAATCCAATTAACAGGAAAGTCCCCAAATTTTTTAATTCTGGATTATTCTGACCATAGAATAAAAATAATATCGTACCTGATAAGCCTCCGTGCCATAGATACATTGTGTAACTAACTCGAGCGATTGGTCTAAAAATAAAAAGCCCGAAAATTTTATTCCAAAAGCTACCTTCGATTAAAGTAGCCATAAGCAAAGATCCAAACCCCAATTGAAATAGGGTAAAGACGAAAATTAAATTCACTTGACTTCTTCTCTGCTGGAACGCGAAGAACAAGGAGACAATTATACAAAAACTGAATAGAAGGTCGGTCTTTATATTACTGTTCTTGAAAAATTGAGGTTTCCAATATGTAAGTTCCGCGATCAGCATTCCTAAAATCAAAAAATCAAAACGAGTTTCTGTATGAACTTCAATGGAAAGCCTATGGATTCCCCAGAAATAATAAACGATCCGAAAAATCAGAGGAAGAATAAATAAAATTACTAGGATGCTCCGCCTTGCGTTTGCTGTGACTTTAAACAATAGAAAGAGACTGAGCGGAGGGATGACTAAATAAAACTGCTCTTCGATAGATAGGGACCATCCGAATTCGAATAACCTGTCTCTAAAATAATTGGAGATATAAAAAAAATCTCCCCAGGAATTGGATAAAACTCTTCCTAATCTTTCATGGTTGGCGATATCAGCCGCACTAGGGTTAGATATTTTATCAAAAAATTTATATGATCCCTGAGTCTGAAAATAGCTGATTAGGATGCAAAGATAGTATGCGGGCATGATCCTTAAGACTCTTTTCACATAGAAAATTTTTAAGTTTATCTTGGAAGTGTTTTCGTTTTCTTTTAAAAGACCTCCGTAAATCAAGAATCCGCTTAGGATGAAGAATAAACCCCTGCTCGCAGATTTTGAAAAACATTGATCAGGATTGGATTTTCAGTCTTGAAGATCACTCCTATATGAAAAAGTATTACTAAAAAAATAGATAAGGCCCTTAAACCGTTTAATGCAGGTAATTCGGACTCATTTTTGGAGAATAGATATTTCAACATGAATCTCTTACTTTCTAGTATCAAACCCAATTAACCCGAATAGGAAGGTGGGCATTCTTAGGGTTTTTATCGTTCATAAATAAAACGGAAAATAATCCAAGAAGTATCTATCTTTACTTGGAAATTTTTGCTTTCAAGTTGGTTGATGCAGGAATGAACAGGGTACCTTAGCTTCGCACACGACTCCTACCTTCCCAGCGTCACGATCTCCATCTTTCCTAACGCCTGTTTCGAAACCTGCTTCCAACCCAATCGTTTAAATTCATTTTCCATTCTACTGTCCGCGTCTGACACGTAATCGTTTTCTCCCGGCGGTTTACCGTGAGATTCCATTAAGGCGATCGTAGAAGGTTCATAACGCACTAAATCAATGATGGAAACTTTTGGAGTTATAAATTCCAGATAACGTCCTAAATCTTTTGCACATTTACTAATTAAAAGAAAGGCTCTCCTTGCCGATTGAGATTGTGATCAAACAAATTTCAAAAAAGGAGAACCCCGTAAGAGCAGTAGAAGCGCGATAGTCCTCTGGAGGATTTTAGTGCACTCAAAAAAATCCTTTATCATAAATATCTAATTTTTCAAGCAGAAAATCCAGTCCCTGTTTTTGTAGGAACTCCTACAAGCGGCGGGTGTTCTTCGCTGGGCGGGTTTGCGCAAGTTCGCCCATGCACACGAAGACCAAAGAAACTTACACAAACCCCATATCCCATTTGAGCCACCCTATATCACAAATGAGGTATTTTTAATATCGAATAACGTTCCCATTTTAACAATTTTCCCTCACCAATAAAAAATTTCTAACCACCAACTGTCCGTCATTCCTCCTCCGCAAGTTATCCATTGTAGATATCGATTTTTCAGAACGATATCATAACGTTCTATGATGAGGAAAAATGTATGAGAAAATTATTGTTTGTTGGGATGGTTTCCCTTTTGTCTTTCGCCAATTGTGCGGTAGCAGATTCACTTGGTCTGTCGGATAGTGTAAAAGGTTCCGAAGCTAGGTCTCAAATCAAAGCTGCTGCGATGACTTCTGATATATTATATTATGGATCTGCGGATCCTGCTAATGCTGCAATGATTACTGCTCTTGACCTATTTATGACCGATTTGTTCTTAAAAATCGATGATAGTAAATATTACAAGAAAACCGACGTGGACAAATGTGTGAAAGACGTTCAGGTCATTGGGCTTTTAGTTTTAGACCCGAGCCAAACCGTTGCTACGAGCGAGAATTGCACCGGCTTAAAAGCAAACGGGGAAATTATCTAATTCTAAAAAAGGCATCGGCTCCGGGGTTCGTAAGCGGTCGATTCCCGGAGATATAGAGTTGATTCAATAAAGATCGTTGGACGATTTTTTTCCGGCTATATCATACAAATAATAAAGTAATAGACCCTAGTCTTTCTACATTCATTCTTTCCCAAAGTATTTTCATTTGGATTATTGAATGCTCTCGTTCTTCCCCTTTGTTTATCTTGTTTTATTTCTCACTCTCACATTTCTATTATATTATTTTTTGGAAGTGGTAGAGGAACCTGTTCTTCAGTTCAGTGAAGGCGAGTTTGTAAAGAGAATAATTGAAAATTGTCCCCGTTTAACTAGGAAATATTTTCCTACATTCTGGTGTTTTAATAATCATCTAATGCTGGCTCTCTTACTTTTTAGAGAACATCGTTCCAAATTTTTTCATTACGATAAGCTGGAACATCTTAGAATGAAAGACGGTGGCTTCACTGGACTTGCCTGGTCCAATATTAAAGAAAAGAAAAAAACAGATTCCGATCCAATCGCGATTGTCTTTCATACAATCAGTGGGGACGAGCAAGATGTTAAGTCTATTGTGAAAGCAATCAGGGCTCAGTTGAAATGGGCATCCGTGGTTTGTATTAGGAGAGGACATGGGAATCTTCCTCTTTCTAAGCCGCAAATAAACACGATGGGGTCCACTTCGGATCTAAAAGAACAGCTCTCCTACATTAAGAAAAAATTTCCGAAGAGTCCTTTGTTTGGAGTGGGGATCTCCGCCGGTTCCGGGCTGCTTGCTCGATACCTGGGAGAATCCGGGACTAAAAGTTTATTGGATGCTGCAGTTGCAATTTCACCCGCATACGATATTGAGAAAGCATTTCATAGAGTTCATCCGGTTTATAGTAAGATCATGGGGCAAAGACTGATTAATTATTTTTTAAAACGTCACTATGAAACCTTATCTTCTGTAAGAGGATTTCAGGAAGTGCTGGAATCCAAAACCTTGGGTGAATTCCAGGATCGTTTGCACAGACTCTCCGGTTTTGACGATAAGGAAGAATATTACCGGTATTCGAATCCTGCATTGGTAATGAAAAATATCCGAACTCCGATTATGATCTTGAATGCAAAGGATGATCCCATCTGTGTAAACCAGAACGTTTTAGAAAATTTGCATTGGTTAGAAAACCTTCCTAATTCGATCCATGTTTATACAAAAAGAGGAAGCCATATTGCATATTATGAAGGATGGAAAGCGATATCTTGGTCGGATCATCTTGTCTGCGAATATTTTAAAGCTGTCCAAGACCAATTGCCTAAAAATAAAAAGAAGCCAAAAAAGAAGACCGCGAAAAAGCGTTAGTTGCTTTTGTGTATTTTATGAGGGGGAGTATTCCCACTCATAAACTCGAAACCGGAAAGATCGCCCGATTATAGACTCTAACTTCGTCTACGCTCCCTACAAAAAGTTGAGAAGAAAGGTCAGATTGGCCCAATTGGAAAAAGCTATTTGTGGCCCAAGGTCGATTCGATCCGAAAGTTCCGGAAGAAGCCAAAACATTATTCACATATAAAGAAGCGGTTAATGTTTGAATGTCCCAAGTGTAGACCATATGATACCATATATCTTCCGGATACTGACCGCAAGTAGTGCCGACGTCCACATCTCCCGAACCTCCATTGTTCGTGAATGCCCTGAGTCTGCCACTACAAGAACCAGGTGCGAACGCGTATAATTGAAGACCTAGTCCGGCTCCCTGGCTTACGAAGATAAATTCACTTCCGTTATTTCCCGGAGGAAATTTTCCCTTTACCCAAGCGCTAACAGTATACGAAGAAACGGTCCCGTCCATAAACAAGGGCCCCTGGGCTGCTGATTGGTGATGGCCTCCAGTTCCATCATAGTAATATGCTTTTCCAGGAAATCCGAATCGATCCGCCGTCAAACTTGGAGTCCCGTTTACCGCAGTTAGATCCAATCCGCCGATTATATCGCGAGTATCTCCATCCAAGGGCCAATAATGGACTAGTCCGACGGAAGAATCGAGTAATGTGAGCTTTACGAAATTTTGAAATGCCGATTGGTCATCAGGTTCTTGATTTTGCAGAAGAAGATAGGTTCCACAATTTAGGGAAAGATATGAGATCAGAACTAGGTATATGAGCTTTCGCATATTGTATTCAATTCGAATAACATTCTCGGCTGGGAGCTTTTTCTTTTGAAAGTAATATTCAGAGAATATCGTTTAAATTTTATTTCTAAAGAACAATCCAGACCAAAGCTTAAAATATGGTATTGCCAAATTAGAACTCATTGCTTACAAGGAAACCATGTATGATATCCCACTCGTCCAAATAGGGCCCGTCAAAGCAGCTTGCATCCAAGGCGATCCTCAAGGTGCCTATGTCATTTTTCTGCATGGATACGGTGCGAACGCATTCGATCTTCTTCCTTTATATTCTTATATGGACGTTCCAGAAGGAACGAATTTCATTTTTCCGGATGGGATTTTAGAAGTTCCGATTATGCCGGGTTATAACGGTAAGGCTTGGTTCCCGATCGATATGGAGGCCTTACAAAGAGCAATGGTTGCAGGAGGTTCTAGGGAACTTTTTGAACGTTATCCTGCAGGTTTGGCCGAGGCAAAACAAAAGATAGAAGAGATGATTCAGACCTTAAACGTTCCAATGGATCGGATTATATTGGGAGGTTTCTCTCAAGGATCAATGCTTGCGACTGAGATTACTCTTAAAGCGGAGAAAAAACCCAAAGGTCTTGTCATTCTGTCTGGAACTTTACTAGATGAGACTAATTGGACCCAGTATGCGAAACAAACTCCGGGCTATAAATTTTTTCAAAGTCATGGTAGAATGGACCCTGTGCTTGGTTATCCTGCCGCAAAAAGATTGGAAACCGTTTTAAAAGAGGCTGGCTGGATAGGTGAGTTGCTGGCATTTCCGGGTGGACATGAAATCCCGGAGATAGTATTAAACGGTATGAACCGCTATTTGCGAGAATTGTTCGAATGACCTATCTAATAGAAAAATACGTAGCCCTCAAAAACAAATACCGCAACTACGATACCAAAGAAGCTTTGAGGAGAATGCAGGCTTGCCGCATCGCCTTAAAAGAATTGGAGGACAAAGGCTTTCGCACAGGCGTGGAAATTTTAGGTTCGATCAATTTTGGGATCGTAGAACCTTCTTCCGATATCGATTGTATTCTATTACATTATTGTGATTTACATAAGGACCAAGAATGTCCTGAATATTGCCCCAATTTTTTATATGAATCCGAAGAAATCAAGGCCAGCCTTCGCAGAAGATTGAAGAATGAAAATTTAAAAATAGAGTTTTTAGACTGTATCAATCTTAGAATGGTGGAGAGAGCTCTCGAGGCCGGAAACTGGAAGGATCACGAAGTCCTCCGGAGACTTTTATTTTACAGAACTATTGGTCGTCCTGTGAACAGACCTCTTTTCATTCCGTATGCAGAAAAGTTGGAAGAGAACGAGGAATATATCCGGGATATTTTAGAATGGGGCTCTGAAGCTTTGAGCGTTTACCTTGGTACTTCCCGCCACAGATTTTCTTTCAGCAAGTATAACGAAAGGATAGAAAGTTCAGGCTTACAACTTCCTCACGGTCTGAAAGAAGAGTTAGAAAGTTATTTAGATCAGAGAGAAGGTTACGAAACGAACGGAGCAGGATCTTCTCATTCTAAGGATCCGGTTTGAGCTCTTATGTGTATCCGGTGGATTTCTTTATTCTTTGCGATCTGCTTTTCGGCTTTTCAGATAGGCTGTGCGATCAAATCCGAGAATTCCGGAGATCCAAGCACGAAAGAATATTATGAAAATGCGATTATCAACTGTCTGATTAGCGGATGTGACAAGGAGATTATTATTACAGGCGGAAATACGCTTCCGGAAGGTGGAAGTTTACTCTTGTCCGTCTCTTTAGTCCATGAACCGGATTCTTCTTCCGTGGTTTATAATTTTTCCACAAGCAATCCTGCAATCGCTTCTATTTCACCTGCAATGATGACTTTTACTCCTTCGGATTATAATATTCCTCAGACTTTGACTATAACAGGTATGTCCGACGATTCGGATTCCACAGATAATTCCGTAGTCATTTCTATTCTTACTCCAGATTCCGAAACAATCCCTTATCCAATATTACAAAAAGATAATGATAAATTTTTGTTTGCTACCGCCGTTTCGTATGCTGGAAATTTCGGATCCGGCGGATTTGCGGATTTTGTTTGTCAAAATGAGGCGAATACTTTATTTTCCAGCGGGCTCCCTTCCGGTACCTACAAAACTTTTGCGGTGGCAGGAACCTGGAGAAGGGCTATGCCTTCTAAGATAGATTGGGTCTTGAAATCAAACAAAGAATATATAGATTTTGCCGGCGGGACATTTGTAAAAGCGTTCTCTACAGACGCGAATGCATTATTCGGCTTCGGTTCTGGAAGTGGGATTAGCGCAACTGCGGCAGGATACTGGACCGGTTTACAAACGGATTGGTCTACTGCAAATACATGCCAAGGCTGGACTTCGAGTTCCGCTTCGGACCAAGGGAATTTCGCAAACTCTCTGGATGCAAGTACTGGAGGAATTTCTACAGGAACTCCGGACTTTTGTAATGTAACAAAGTCTCTGGTCTGCGTTCAGCAATAATTATATTTTTCGAATATAAGATCAGGAAGCTTTTGTTTTTTCAGTGACCTGGACCGGATCGGAAAGATGGCGAATGTCCATGCCTGTGTTCAATCGCACTAATTCTTCTGCGATATTTACTGCATAGTCTCCCGCTCTTTCTATTCCTAAAATTATCCTGTAAAGATCGGCAAATTGGTTTTTATCCAATCTTGGATCCAATACGAATTTCAAGAAGGCAGCATGACATAGATTGTTCAGTTCTTCTTCCACAGTATGAACTGAACCGTAGAATCTGTTTTTTTCTTCGACTAAGGATTCTACAGCCATTCCCACAAGAGTGACTACTCTGGAGAGCATTTTATCTAAAATTTCTTCCTGTCTGAAAAATCCTTTGGGAAGAAGTCCTCTTCTGTAGCAAGTGGCGCAGTTTACGATCTGGTCACCCATTCTTTCTAAACTTCTGTTGATACGAATAGAAGAAAGTGCAAATCGCAACGGATCTCTTTTAAGCACAACTTCTCCATCAATTTGGTCCATCCCGAGAAGGTTACGGTTTGCGACCGCTTCTAAGATTGCGTTTTGGGAGAGGTTATCGTTTTGTTTTTCCAAACTATCGATCAGATCGTCTCTTTCGATCACTTGTTTGGCAAGGTCCGGATTTTCCTGTTCAATTGCGTCGTCCAAGATCAGGATTTGTTCCAAACAAAGCTCCGCCATTGCGTATAGATTTTTACGGAGATAATCGAACTTGGAAGCCATGTATCTCCGAAGGTTAACCTCGAATGTACACAACGGTCAAGATGTTTTTAAAATTGGTTAGATTGGCGACTTCCCGCTTCGCGGGAACCGCGCTGCTTCGACTTCGCGCATTCGCGCTCATCCGGGCAAGGCCCGGACTAAAGGTCTACACATCGCTGTCGCGCTCAGCTAGGGCAATTGCCCGGTTGTTTGAAGATTAAAGAATAGAACGCACTAATATCACTAACATTGCAGTGAAACAAATATATTGGATTATAAATCCAGTAAATCTTACGTTCACGTTCCAAACTCCTCCTCCACTTAAATGAGCTCCTGTTTGCAGGATTCTTGCTCCAAATACGATCCAAGCGAGCAGATCAAAAGTGTCGTTTTGATATCCTGAAAGTATAAAAGTCAAAACTAAAACTCCGAAAACGGGAAGCCCTTCCACGCAGTTCAAGTGAGCTCGATGGATCCTCCAATACAGATCAGAACCGTGTTGTATCCAAGCAGGGAACTCGTTGGACTTTTTAGTGCCTGCCAATACCTGAACTGTTCGAAAAGATACTACTATGAGTACGAGCAGAATGGTCCAGGCGGTAAAAGCGATTAATGGAAATAGAGAACTAAACATAGTCCGATAGAGAAAGTCTAACGACTATGTTTGGCAAGACAAATTTGGTAGATTGAAAAAAGATCGGAACGCTAATATATATCGTTTTTATCTCAAACAATATATATTAGCATTTTATAAAAGGATCAGTCTCCGTCGTTGGAAGAAGGAAGATTTGGAACTCCTAAGACCGAGAACGCGTCGATCGTCATCAGATTCTTTAAGATCTTTGCCTGATCCCAGATCGGTTTTACGTTCGTAGTAACGCTTGTCCCGTTCATTGTGGTACCATCTGCGTCGATCTCAGCATACAGATCCGCGCTGCCGCTGATCTTAGCATCGATCATATTTTTAAAGTTTGTGATCTCAGCTTGTATATCGTCATCCAAGGATGAATTCTGGGCTCTGACTAATTTGGACATTGAACTGATTTTTGGATCTGCAGGATCTCCTAAATATGCGAATTCGATCCCTAATAAATTATCTCTTAGATCCTTATAAGCTACTCTAGAGTAGATCGCTTCCAAGAAGACAGGATCCGGCTCTTGTCTTTTTCCTGCTCCGGAACAAGAAACACTTAAACAAGCGGCGTTTCCTAATTTATTATCCTGGATCTGGTTCACTAAATTTCCAAGAGATTGGATATAAGTATCGAAAGCCTCTCCTTGGGAACGGAATTGGATCCCAGTTCCGGTGGTATATTCATTTAGGAAGTTGCCACCTGTAGGAAGCCATTTATTATATAAATCTAATGCATCCTGATTGATCACCTGGGCGAGTGCCAGAATATAATCGGTTCTTCTTGCATTCCCTTGATTTGAGGTATTAATACTGGCGTTTGAATCTATTGTTGTTCTGCTTAAATCGGAATCGAAAAGCAGGATTTCCAGAGACTCAATTCCTTTGTATTTGGGAGGGCAAGCCGAAAGATTTGTTTTGTTAAGTGTTGTATTCGTCGCTGTACAAACGGTTACGGAGCTTGTTAGGATCTGATTCACCAAGTTGCTACTTGGTCTCGCTCCGGATTTGATAAATCCATCCATCTTAGTGTAATACTCAGTTGGATTTGTAGCCGGTCCGAAATAGTAGGGCTCCACTTTCTTTAAGGAAACTCTCACTTGGTCCCAAGCAGCTTGCAGGGCTGCAAGATTCGTCACATTCGTGTTTCCGGAAGTAGTATAAGTAACTGCCGCTGCTTCTAATGCTGCAGTATCCGTAGTCAATTGTTCCAAACTTGGAATGATCACGAATTTACCGGTATGTTCTAAAAATGCTGAACTTCCCGGGCCGGCCGCCAATAAGAGCAAAGGATCTTTGCCTCCACCTCCGCAGGAAACAAGGGAAGATACCAAAATAAAGTATAATGTTTTTCTAAATAAAGAATTAGATAATATGGATCTCATCGTCGTTTCTCCTACAAAGATTCCAAAAATTTGATCAGCTTTTGCCTGTCCGTTAAAGATAAATTTTGGAAACCCGTCCTTGCGGTGTCGGCCTCTCCTCCATGCCAAAGGATCGCTTCTTCTATTCCATTGGCTCTTCCGTCATGCATGAGTTTTAAATGTCCGTTTACTTCTTGTATCAAACCAAGTCCCCAAAGTGGAGGGGTTCTCCATTCTTGTCCGTCCGCATCAAAATCCGGCCTTCCGTCGGCAAGTTCAGGACCCATATCATGCAAGAGTAGATCCGTATAAGGTTTGATGTATTGGTAAGAAAGTTCCGGAAGACCTGGAACATTTCCCGTGAGGACCAGAGGTTTATGGCATGCATCACATTTGATAGAAGAGAATAATACCTTTCCGTCGATTACATCCGGATCGGATAAATTTCTTCTCGCAGGAACAGCGACCAACTTGGTGTAAAAATTCACCGACTCAGCAATGGATGCAGTAATCTCTGGATCTGCGGTTCCGGAAGCCGCCGCCAAACATTGGGTTTGAGTGCTTGGACAATTATCAGTTGAGAATAAAGGACTTGTGATCCCGATATCTCCTAAAAAAGCTCCTTGGTTCTGTTGGAATAAACTTGGCTCGTTCGCCTTCCAACCGAAACGTCCCAAAACCTTCTTATGATTTTTGGCGTCCCAAACCATATTCACTTTTCCTGATACTCCATCCGAGTCCGAATCGGTTGGATCCGCCCAGCCTAGGATAGTTGATTCAGGAATAGCTTCTAATAGACCTAAACCAGGGATCATAGGAGCAGTTCTGGGAGAAAAGTTAAAGGAAGAAGGTGCTCCTCCGAAATTCACATTCCAGCTGAAAGAATACACTGGAGTGTTTAGGGTTACTGTTCCGCCTGATGTGTAATTTCTTACGACAGTTGCACCTGTATAAGATACTGATGCGTTACCTTCAGGTGGGGTGAAGTTCGGGCCGGTGGAGCCTGTACAATCAAAATTGGAATCATAAGCGAGTGGTGTAACACAACCTATCCCTTTATGATTCAATTGTAGTCCGAAAGAATCCAAACCTACAGGTCCACCTGTAGTCGGATCGGAAACTCCTACCTTTGAAAGCCGTATCAAAATCCCAACAGAATTAAATAAAGTTCCGCTATCGGGAGGAGCTCCTCTTCCATCTCCTGCATGGCAATTCTGGCAAGAACTCGTATTAAAAGTCGGTCCTAAACCGGCGGAGGCGCTGTTACCTTCTGCCACCCAAGCTCTATTGAAAAAGTTATTTCCGGTATTGAATTGAATTCCATCAGAACTCATGTTTACTACAGGAGTATCGAAAGAAGTTGGATTGGAAATAAATCGGGTGCCGTATCCACCAGAAAAAGCCTCTCCCGGATCCGGCGCTATGCCTGTTTGACTTGCGATGATTGCAGCGATTCCGAGGGGATCTGTTCCTTCTTTTCCGCCGCAGTACAAAAAGTTAAGAAGAATACATACTAAGATCGGGATCGTTCTGGTCCAACGTCTCCGAGATGGGTTCGGTTCCGGATTTGCGGTTCCGGAACCGATATTTAAATTTTTATCACAGTTCATATTTTTATATTTTTCGGAAGTTTTCACAGGGACCGAACCTGTATTACATATTTCTAATGACTTTTCATTATGGAGCTACTGAAAATCCTATAGCTGCGGCAGCCGCAACAAAATCCCTATTCAGTGTAGAGCCGATCAATCTTTGAACATTTACCAATATTCCGTGTTGGCTATCGGCAGAAGAAATTGCTTGGTCGAATCTATGAGTTAAACTTCCGGAAGCACAACTGCTGGTAAAGTTTGGATCCGCGGATTCAGTGTCGGAAAGATTGATACAGAAAAGATTTCTGGAACTTTCGATCTCTGATTGGATTGCGCCTTGTTGTTTAAAGCTTAATAGAGCGGAAAGTCCTGGCCCTGAGCTAATGTTTACACCTTTTTGGATGCTGTAATTTCCGGTCCAGATATTCAATACACCCTGTGCATCATAGTAGAAATCCGCTTTAGTAGTATCGCTGAAACAAGAGTGCTCCTCTTCTTGGGTTTCACCGATCACGCCAGTGAGACGTTCTCCACCCCATTCTCCTGCCATGAAGGAACCTAATCCTTGGAAAATATTCCCGACGGAAGTGTTTACATTCGCAGAATCTAAGAAGGTCTCCCTAAAGTTTCCTGTTTGAGCAGGATCCCATTGGTCTTTGATCAAACCTAAGTGAACAGCTAATCTATTGGTGATTGTTTTTAGATAATGTCTGCGTCTTGCACCGTTAGTAGTTGCATCAGCAAAGTCACTGGCTGGCCTAACGCCTGCTGTAGTATTGCTAGTGTCTTTTCCCCAGAGTAAATATTCGATTGGATGATATCCGGTCATTACGATCTTATCCGCTTGAGGATCTGCTTCTCCGCCTAAGGAAGTATCTCCAATCTTAGCCAAGATCGAAGCGAAGCTGGTAACACTATTGCCTCCGTTTGCGATATAATTATCTACCGCATCTTCATCGAGAGGCCAAGCATTCAAAAGACCTTCACATTCTGTTCCATCACACTGTAGTACTGTATCATTATCAATAGGACCATTGCTAAAACGGAAACCTTCAGTGATCAAATAACTTGCACGAGCTTTTACCCAAAGATTTCTAAGGTTGGTAAGATCAGAAGCACTTGGGTTCGTGTTAGAATCAAAAGTATCAACTGCTGCTGATAAGTTTGAAGCGTCCAATTCCGCTTGGGTATAGGATTCGAAAGCAAGTGCAGCATATCGATTTAAAAATTGAGGCTTAGTTGCGCTGGCGGGAATATCCAAACCTAAAAGTGCTGCTGCGGCTGAATTATCACTGCCTGGGCCCGCACAAGAAATCAGGGAACTGAACAGGGTCATACTGAACAGAATAGAAAATATTTTCGTGTGGATGTTCCGCATGGAAATCTCCTTAAAATTTGGGAAAAATCCCCGGTCCGGAAAAATATCCGGCCGGGGCCAGAGATGAACTGTGGGGATGACTCCCTCCGGCACCTGGGACAGGGACCGGCTTGATTTTGCAAGTGAGAATAAGTCTCAAGAAAAGTCAAGAAGGATTTTACCTAATTCAACATTCCATCTCAGGCCACCTCGGGAAATTTTTGTCTAAAATCCCGTTTTGCTTCGGTTTATCCTAGGAGTAGCTCCTTTGGATTAAAAGAAACTGAGGCTGACTCTCAAAATTTTCAAGAAAGGGAACCTGGTCAATCCGAAAAAGGACAGAAGCAAAAGATTCTTAAACTTCAGTCAATAAACTGTGAGAAGGATCTTCAGTAAGTATTTCAAATGCTGCACTTCTGGCAGATCGTAAGCGAAGGGGAGAAGTTTCTCCTTTTCTTTGGACCAAAACTTCTGCCCTTGCTATTTTGCTGTTCAGGCAATATTTCCAACCACCTGGAGGATTCGCATAACGTAGGCAGGCGAAGTCTTTTTTATCTGCGTGAATTCTTCCTTCTATTTTTATTTCAGGAGAAGAAGCTTGAAATTTCCAATCGAAGTATTGATAGCTCGCTCTTCCGAAAGAAGAGAATAAACCGTTCAGTGCGTATTCTTGTCCATGCAAGCGCAGAACGATCGGAGTGATTGCGGGAGTCCAGAGAGGACCGATCTTGATCTTTGCAGTGGCTAATTCCAGAAAAGAACCTTCTTCTCCGTCAAAACCTGCTACTTGTCCCCAAGCATATTGGTCGGTATGTTTGGAGCCCCAGTTGTGATTTTGGCTACCTCTCCAATCCTTTAATTCTATTTTAGCATTTTCTAATTTTACAAATCCATTAAGTAGTAGGGAAGGTTTTCCGACCAGGACCTTTGCCTTGGGGAAACCTCCTGAATACAGATCTTTAGGAAAAAGAAAAAGAGGTTTATCTCCTCCGGAGAAGTTTAGGTCCCATTCTATATTTGTAGAACCTTGTTTGTTTCCTGATTTTCCCTTAAGTCCTTTATGATCTTGAACGGAAGAACCAATGCGGACTAAGAACGGATCTCCTGAAAATTCGCATTCTGAGATAGGATATTCCGATTTGGAAACATAATGTTTTCCATTCTCCCCGTCGAAATAGATCGCCCATAATTCTCCTATTGAATTTTGAGGAGAATGTTTTGGAGAAAAAATAGTATATCGGATCCAAATTGCAAGAGGACGGACCGGATGATTTCCTCTTACGAACCAACTCTCATAATGACCTGCATTAGAATCGGAACGAAATCTGGGGAAATCATAATCTTCGTCAATACTCATGAGGAAATATTCGATCCTTTCCAAGAAGGGGCAACCTAAAATTATTCTTAAAAAATAATACGAAAAGAGTTATAGTGTCGACGAGTTTAAAGAGAAAAAGGAATATTTGAATATGGAGATTCCTTCCTATTCCCCTTCCGAATGGAGGGCCACCGTCGCCAAATTTGCAGAGGAAATTCTTCGCATAGGCCACCAAAAGTCCCCATTCTGGATCGCCATTCGTACATTCGTTTCAGCAGCTTGCGAGACCGAAGATCCGGAACCTTATTATGATGATCTGGACTCGGGGTTCAAAAGGGAATTAACCGAAGAGGATGAGGCTCGTTTGGACGAGGTATTATCTTCTTTTTGGGACCAAGCTACTGCAGTTCTTATCGCAATTTCAGAAGCATATAGCGACGAAGACGAGGACAGAAGTGAGGAAATCACCGACGAGGCGATTTCAGGCTTACTTTCCGGATTGAATGATGCGGGCGTAAAAACAATGTCAGATGCGGAACTTCTGGAAATAGCAGTTCTTGTTCTGAACAGTCGTTTAAATTTTCATAATGTTCCTGTCGAAAAAGAATTTTCCATCAAAAGTTTGAATTCTATCCCTGATCTCGAAGAGAGAAGGATCTTAGAACCTTTCGTGACCTTCTTGATCGAAGATTTTAAAACCGTAGAAGATAGGGAAGAAAGGTTCGCGCTGTTAATGCAGATCTTATTCGATACTCTTTGGGCCTTGTTCTATTTAGGCTTAGAAGAAGACGAAGAATAGATCATTCTCCGATTTTTTCTCCCACTCTGAGTTTTTCTTTTCTGAAAGAAATGATTGCGATCAGTAAACTAAGGATCGCAAGAAAGGAACTTACTACAAATGGTGCACCCGGAAAATAAGGCTGCATACCTTCTCTTGTAAAATAAGAAAAAACAAAACTCATAAGTAGCGGGCCTAAGATAGAACTTAGGCTCATCATACTTCCCATAATTCCTTGGAACTCTCCTTGTTGAGTAGGAGAAACATGATTGGAAATATAACCTTGGATTGCAGGAGTTGCGATAAAACAAAAGGAGAAAGGCACAAGTAACGCATACAGCATCCATTCTTCCCAGGCAAATGCAAATAGTACGCTCATGATCACTCTCGCAAAAATCCCTAGGTATGCGGAATTTTTTTGTCCTAGTTTAGGAATGATGATCCTAAGTAGTCCTCCTTGCACAACTGCGAGTGATGCACCCACTACTGCTAGAGAGAATCCAATCTTTGTGGCGGTCCATTTGAATTTATTCATCGTAAAATAGGACCAACTGGTTTCCATACAATGGTTCGCAACGAATATTAGAAATAAAGAAAGTACTAAACCGCTTAAAGGCCCGGGATAACGAACAAGTCCTACGACTGAACCGAATGGATTTGCCATAACCCAATTGAATTTTCTTCTATTCTCTTGCAAAAGGGTTTCAGGCAAAACAAAATATCCGTATACCCAGTTCAATAGCGAAAGAGAAGAAGCTACCCAGAATGGAGCTCTCGGACCGAACTCGGAGAACAAACCTCCGATAATCGGGCCTATAATAAATCCCATCCCAAATGCCATTCCTACCAATCCTAAGTTTTGGGATCTTTTTTCAGGAGGGCTTATATCCGCGATAATCGCACCGGCGACTCCATAACTTGCTCCTGTGATCCCAGCGATGATCCTTCCGATAAACAACCAAAACACATTCGGAGCCAATGCTAAGAAAGCATAGTCGATACCTAGTCCGAACAAGGAGGCTAATAGGACCGGTCTTCTTCCGAATCTATCGCTTAAACCTCCAATGATAGGTGCGCAGAAAAATTGCGTGATCGCATATGTAAAGGATAGAAGTCCTCCATAGACCGCAGCGGTACTCAAGTTCCCCTGCAACATATCTTTTAAAAGATTGGGAACCACAGGGATGATGATCCCGAAGCCGATAAAATCGATGAGTAATGTAAAAAGTAAAAATTGAAGTGCGGACTTTTTTTGGACTGTCATATTTTTTATTTTCAGGTTTTGTATACGAGAAAATCCTTTCGGAATTCGAAACGACAACTATAAGCCTATAGTAAAAATATTTCGTAAATCAGAATCCGAAACATCACTATAGAATTGGAAATAAAATGGATCCCAAAATACAGATCAAACTCCAAGATCCGGAAACAAATTCAGCGATTTTAATGATGGATGCATTATGGAAGGAAATACAAATCAGGTACGGTTTCCAAGCTCCCAATCCAATGAAGGGAGAATACTTCAAGGGTCCTAAATATGCATTTTGGGTTGCAGAAATCGGCAATCGACCGATCGGAAGTATTGCGATCACTCCTTGGAACGATTCGATTGCAGAATTAGATGTGATGTATGTGGATCCTGAATTTAGAGGAACAGGGCTTGCTTCCGAACTTATTAACGGATTGGAATCTTTCGCAAAACAAAACGGATTTAAATCGATTCGATTGAGGGCAGGCGCGCCTCAGCCGGAAGCATTACGTTTTTATGAAAAACATGGATATGCACGTATCGATTCCTTCGGAAAATGGGCTTCCGACGAAACCGCTTGGTGTTACGAAAAGTTGATCTAGTTAAACTCTTTCGATCGCGATTAGACTGATATCATCTTGTGGTTGGGAATATTCGAGCCATAGATCCAGATCTTTGATCACCATATCAGGAATATTTTCGATAGGTTCTTCCGAAAGTTCGGAGATCCGATTCCTGAGCCTAGATTCTCCCCAGGCTTCTCTTTTTGAATTGAATTGTTCGAATACTCCATCCGAAAAAAGGAACATCCTATCTCCGTTTGAAAAATCCATCTCTTGGTTCTCATAACTTTTTTTGTTTTTCAGACCAATAATAGCACCTGTCCTTCTTAAATTCATAAGATTAGAAGAATGTACCAAGATCTGATCCGGATGTCCCGCGGATGCATAAACTAATCTGTTTTCTCTTGCATAAATATCTACGATGATAGAAGAGAAAATGGTCCCTAAAGAGGAAAATTTCCTTTGAAACTTATCATCTAAAAGATCCAGACAGAATCCGGGGTCCTTTGCTCCGAATTTGATTCCTTCGTATTCCGCTTTGATTGCCATAGTGACTAACGCAGCCTGGACGCCATGCCCTGTCGCATCTGCGAGGAAGATCCGATATACTCCGGGGGAAATCTCGAAAATATCGTAAAAGTCTCCACCTACCTCGTCTCTCGGAAGATACTTTACCGCATATTTTAGTTCTTTATAAGCCTCTACATTTTCCGGAAAAAGTTTTTTCTGGATTCTTTGGGCAACGAGTAAGTCTTTTCGTATCATTTCCAAGGAATGATTCAATTCGGAAGTTTTTTCTCGAACCAGAACTTCTAAATTATCTTTTAGAATATTTAACGCGCTGTTTGTGATCCTTAAATTTTCACTGAGTATTTCAGATTTTCGGAATGCTCTTGCGATCCTTCTGGAAAGTACCAAGGACTGGGAAAGTGTAAAAATTAGAAGTCCATAAGGAGAAAGATTGATTCCTCTTAGATTCAATTTGTCCCAAAGTAGATCTATCCCTACCGTAATTCCGAATGCAAAAAATCCTGTGAGAAATAATAGCGAATCTTCTCTTTTTTTCCAAACTGCTAAGCATACGGTAAACAAAACGTAAAGCAGGCCGATACCGGTTACGATCTGAAAAGGACCAACGATCTTAGTGAAAAATCCGATCGGAAATAATAGAGTGATATTGTAAACGATCGCTAAAACCCAAGCTGCTGCAGGAACCCAAGAGAATGTATCCTCCGGGAATAAGGAACGATGAAACATTAAAAAGATCGGAACAGCGGTATAGAAGGAGAAGAACTCTAATCTAAAAACGGATTCCCAAGGAAAGTCCGGAAAAATTTCCAGAACCAACCGATTGCCGATCAATGCCACTCTTAAAGTTAATAAAAACGTAAATAATGCAAAATAGAATGCGGATCTTTCCTTTCTTCTAAAAAGAAAAAGACCGGTATGATAAAGTCCGATGAGCAGAAGTCCACCAAACAAAAAGGACTCTCTGGATTGTGTAATCAGCTTTTCTCTGTAGATCGCTTCTAAGGTTCCTAGTTTTGGGACCTGCCAGAAACCGCCGAAATTATTGATCCAGTTAGAACCTTGGATCAAAATTTCAGAATTCGTTTTCTCTATTCTTAAAGGCAGATACGCCGATTTGATCTTAGGAATTTCGGAAGAAGGTTCTAAGCTCGGAGTGCCCGAGGAGTATATTAATTCTCCATTATAATATAATTTGTAAGCCGACGCAAAGTCGGGCATCATTAGCCCGATCTCTTTTTTAAGATCCTCTTCCGGGAAAATGATGGATAAACGAAAACTTGCTGCCCCTTCTCTCGGAAGTACTCGATCTCCTTTTTTAGTATCCTGCCAAGATTTCGGAACGGATAAATTATCCCAGTTAGCCGTAGAGCTTTTTTCAGGAGAAACAAACTCTCCGTAGATGAATTGCCAATTCCCGGTTAATGGGATCAGTTCGGAATGTTCTGCTAGATCCGGAGAGGAAATGTGTAAGA
Source organism: Leptospira johnsonii (assembly GCF_003112675.1). Taxonomy (NCBI): domain Bacteria; kingdom Pseudomonadati; phylum Spirochaetota; class Leptospiria; order Leptospirales; family Leptospiraceae; genus Leptospira; species Leptospira johnsonii. The sequence continues at coordinate 1,575,178 of NZ_BFAY01000011.1, forward strand.
CTCCGTCTTGGATCGGTGCCGCTTCTAAAGAGAAACAAAACCAGAAAGAGGAAAGAAGTAAAAGAGAGCGCTTCACTTCCCGTTAGGATAAGCAGAACCCAAGACCTGTCTAATGTTTTTTTAGAACTGAATTCAATCGATCCGGATAGTCCGTAATAATTCCGTCCACGCCCGCTTTAATTAATCTTTCCATTTCTTCCGTATCGTTAACGGTCCAAGGTATCACTTTAATTCCTAAAGAATGGGCCTTAGAAACGAATTCATCCGTTACGTATAAGAAATAAGGAGAAATAATATCGGCTTTTAACTCTTTGGTTTGATTTAAAACAAGTTCTCTTCTATACCCACCAAGACCGAATTTCATCGCTGCTCCTTGAGGATAGGTGAGGGAGAATAACGCAGAAGTTTTGATCTTAGGATTTTTCTGCTTCACTAATGAGATTGCAGGAAGATAAAAAGATTGGATCGTAGCACGATCCGTAACCTTTGCAGTTTCGATCGCTTTGATCAGAAGGTTTACATGTGTTTCTAAAATTTCATTCGAGACTTGGGACTCTGAGTCGTTCGGAAATTTTGTCTCTATATTAAATTTAGGGATAATTTTTCTTTTTCCTGTTCTTTCCCAGGTTTGTACTTTCTCGAAAAATTCTTGGATGGTCAAAAGTTCCGTTCCTGGGACTGAAATTTGCTCCGGGAATTTAGGATTTTTTTTGGTTCCACAATCCAGTTCTTTCAATTCCGCAAGAGTCAGTTCGTAGATGGATTTAGAAATGATCTCGGATCCATCCTTTTTAGTACAAATCGCGGGGTTAGATTCTGAATCATGGTGTATTATGATTTTCTGATCTTTGGTCAGAACTGTGTCCAACTCGATCGTGGTCATTCCTTGGGAAAGTGCCTCTTCGAATGCAGGCCATGTGTTTTCCGGTTTTAAACCTCTAGCTCCTCTATGGCCTTGTAGATCTAAATTACCTTCAATAGGTTTGTTTCGGATCTGCTCTCCTCCGCAGGACGCGTAGATTAAAAAGAAGATTAAGAATATTTGTTTGATATGGAATGATTTCATAACTGTTGATCCGACCCTGCTAAGAATTTTAGAATTATAATATAGTTTTCAAAAACATTCCTGCAAATGTCCCGCCGGCTAAGGGAGCAAGAATAGGGAGCCATGCATATTTCCATCCTGAGTTTCCTTTGTGTGGGATAGGGAGAATATAATGTGCTAATCTAGGACCTAAGTCTCTCGCAGGATTGATCGCATAACCCGTGGTCCCTCCCATTGATAACCCGATCACCCAGACTAAAACCCCAACATACCCCACTCCGATCGGTGTGGTTACGTCCGCGATCTGAGCTGAGAAGATGGAATGAATTCCTATAATTAATAAGAATGTTCCTAAGAACTCGCTGAAAAAGTTAGAGGGTGGATTTGAGATTGCAGGATCTGTGGAAAATACGGCTAAAATTTTTCCCGAGTCCTTGGTCTCTTTCCAGTGAGGGAGATAATGCAGATATACTGCCACCGCTCCCAAGAATGCCCCCAGAAATTGTGCAGGAAGGTATATTGGGATTTTGGAATATTCTCCGGATTGTACTGCAAACGCTACGGTAACTGCTGGATTTAAATGTGCATCCGCACTTCCGAATGCTTTTGCCGTAAAAACCCCTAAAATAACCGCGAATGCCCAGGCTGCAGTGATCACGATCCAGCCGGAATCTTTTGCTTTAGATTTTTCTAATAAAACCCCGGCTACTACTCCGTCTCCTAAAAGTATGAGCACAAATGTGCCTAAAAATTCTCCAAAGAAAGGGGACGTCATTTTATATATTACCTCATTTTTCCCATTAATCTAACTGTTGCCTTTCTTCCGATCAGCTTAGAAACTTTTACTAAAACCTTATTCGGGAGTCCGGAAACCACAGTAGGGGAGCTTCTTTTTTTCAAAGCTGCCAAAGCGTATTCTACCAGAGTTTCCGCGGATTGAGCGATCGCATTAGGAAAATCTTTTGGATCTCCTCCTGCTCTTTCGAAAAAGTTAGAAACCGTCACTCCCGGGCAAAGACCCATAACGTAGACGCCTCTTTTTTTCTGCTCGTACCATAAGGACTCGCTGAAAGAAGTTACGAATGCCTTAGTAGCAGAATATACACCGGAAGAAGGCATAGGAACAAGACCTAGGGTGGAAGATATGTTCATCAAAGAATCCCCAGACTGGGAATTTTTTAGGAAAGAATAGGACAAAGAAACAAGGGAATCAATATTAAGACGGGTCATCGCTTGCAATCTAGGCAAGTCCGCCTTATGAAAAGGTCCGTAAACGCCGAACCCCGCGTTGTTTATTAATAAATCATAATGGTTTTCTTCTAATTCTTTTTGGACTTTTGCCGTTGATTTCGGATCGGATAAGTCGGCGACGATAATTTTATGACCTTTTCCGAGTTCGTCCATTAGCTGTTTGAGTCTTACTTCGTTTCTTGCAACTGCTGTGATCTTATACCCTTTCGCTGCAAGTTGTTTGGCAAATTCTCTTCCGATACCTTCGCTGGCTCCTGTGACTAGTGCTTTCATCCTTTCCTCCCCTAAAAAATTCCCAAAAGCTCGAAAATTCCTAGCTCTAAAAGTTTTCGCAGAATTGTTCTGCCAGATCGATTAGTTGAGCAAGCTTAAAAAAAATACGATTTTGTAGAATCCTTCTAAAAGATGTTATAGTACACGCCATGCGGCTTCAGGAGCCTGGGACAGACTCTTATACGTCCGGTCGGTTCCGTAGAAGTTTTTCTCTTTCTTCTTCCATGATCCTGATCGATTTACGCGTAAAATCCAAAATGACCTTTAGTTCTTCCGCAGTATAACCGGAGAGTTGTTCCCAAACGGATTTAGCTAAGCTTTCGAATAGGCTTCCGATTTTTTGCATGGCAGCCAAATCCTGGGTCAGAAAAATTCTCACCTTTCTCCTGTCGTTCGGATCATTCTTACGTTCTACGAGTCCCTTCTTCTCCAAGCGATCAATGAGAGAAGTTACGGCACCAGTGCTGAGTCCCATCGTTTTAGAGATCTCTCCGGCGGTTTGGGGACCTTGTGTAAATAGAAAATCCACACATTTGTGATCAGTGATATGGAGCCCAAGCCGATCTGCGATGGTTTGGTGGAATAAAATAGATACGGTGCTCAGGTTTTTGGAATCGTTCATAATGGATTCCATCAATTCGGGCTTCGTTTTTGGGATTTTTTTGTCTTGCAATTATTTAGACCGTCAAGTATCTCGATAATCAAGATAATTAATCATCGAGTTAATTCGATCTAAGGAGAACAAATATGGCAGAAAATAGCAAGAACGAAATTCCGGATTACCCTTGGTATTCTTGGGGATCTCCGATTGGACTCGGGGTCGGGATGATCTCTCTTTCCGTTTCTTTTACAATGATGGCATATTCCTTGGTATCTGCCTTCACGGTGATCAAAGCCGCATTCGGAGGATAATATGAAACAAGGAAGGCCCAATTTCATAATCGTAGGCTCCGGAATTTCAGGGCCTTCTCTTGCATTATTTCTGAAAAGGGCAGGGTACGGGGTCCGTTTGATGGAATCGTATTCTCGTCCGGCGGAAGATATAGGCGGAGCTCTTCAGATCGCACCTAACGGAATGAAGGTGATTAGAGAATTGGGTCTGACTTCGGAGATGTTAGGGATAGGAACACTTTCCGACGAGATGATTTTCCGGAATCATACCGGAAGGGTCCTTGCAATGATCCCGAATGGTTCCGTTTCACAATTCGGAGAATCTCCAATCGTGGTTTCCCGTGCGAGATTCCACCTTCTGCTATTGGAAGCTGCGGAGAAGGAGGGAATTCCCACGGAATACGGAAAAAAATTCTCTCATGCTGAATTTCCTTTAAATGGAGGTGTGATCGCAAAATTCGAGGATGGAAGTTTTGTAGAAGGGGATTTTCTGATTGGGGCCGACGGGAATCATTCTAAAGTCCGTAGTTTTCTTTACCCTAATTTTCCAAAACCTGAATATACGGGGATCTTAAATGCCGGAGGATTCGTTCCCGCTAATGTGATCCCTGAAAAATATTCTAAAAGAGGACCGATCCATTTTACTTTCGGGCCAGAAGGTTTCTTCGGCTTCGCTGCCTGCGGAAAGACGGAAGATACTTCCTGGATGTGGTGGAGCAATATTCCTAGAGATAAGGAATATTCCAGAGAAGAGATGAATTCTTTGGATGATAAGGCTTGGAGAGATAAAATATTAGAAATACATAAAGGATGGCATGATCCTATCGAAAGGATTATCCACGCTTCTTCCACTATCTTAAAAGGGAACGTTCATGATCTGAGGAGTCTACCTAAATGGGGAAATGATAAGGTATTATTAGTCGGAGATGCGGCTCATGTAATGAGTCCTCATACCGGCCAAGGAGCTTCCATGGCTTTAGAAGACTCTCATACTCTATTTTTACTTTTAGAAAGATCCGATTCGGTTCCGGAGGCATTTAGGGATTTCGAAACGATCAGGAGGCCTAGAGTTGAAAGGATCATAGAAGAATCCAGAAGGAACGGAAACAGAAAGAAAAAGTTGAGTCCTGTTGGCTGTTGGATCAGAGATAGGATCCTAACCCTGGCCTTGCCTAGTTTTGCTAAGAAAGGACAGGATTGGATGTACCGTTACGAGGGAATCAATTAGATCCCCTCGTTCTCAGACTTAGTACGATTTTTTCCAAAGTTGGTTGCTAGCATTCAGGAATTCCCATTGGTGAACCAAAGAACCGTTGCCATTAGCTGAAGCATCTACTGCATACAATGAGTTGATTCGATTTCGGATACTATCTCCTACGAAATCGAATCTCATATTGTTCATGTCTTTACAGTCCCAGAGAGCGATCTTTCCTCCATTGCGAGTTTCTCCACCGTTATCCATACATTTATATGGATTCAGTTTGCTTCTGAGGAAACCGTTCCCTGCATCATAATACCATTTTTGTGCATCCGTTCCGTTGCAGTTGTAAACTTGGATCCTTGCTCCGTTTGCAGTACTGCTATTGCTTATATCTAAACATAGATTAGAAGCCTGGTTGACCAGAGCAAAGTAAGGAGATTCGTAATTTTTCTCCCAACGTTGGTTGTTTCCGCCATGCCAGGTCCATTGGCTGACCAAGGAACCGCTGCTAGAACCGTTAGCGTCCACCGCAATAGATTCGTTTTGTCTAACGCGCATAGAATCGTCGTAAAAATCGAATCTCATATTATTCATATCTTTACAATCCCAGAGGACTATTTTTCCTCCGTTCCAATTCTCCGCTCCGTTATCCAAACACTTGTCCGTGTTCAGTTTACTTCTGAGATAACTTGTAGAATGTTCGTAGAACCATTTTTGAGCGTTGGTGTTATTACAATTCCAAACTTGGACTCTTGCATTATTCTCAGTGCTGCTATTGCTTACGTCCAAACATAGATTGGATTGTTTGCTTTTTAAAGTGAAGTATCTTGGTTCCAGATCGTTCACATCCATACATGCTTCGAAAGCATATTGAGAGAAACGAGGACCTGCAAAATCTACCATCGCGATATTTAAACGTTGTCCTGATTTTTTGGCTTCTCTATCCAAGTCGTAAACAAAACTTGCATGATCCAATTTGTCGTTGGTAAGATCTTCTATACTTCCCCAATAAGGAGGAAAAATGATCTGAGTTGCGTTCGGAGTTAGGATCATCTGAGCTACGTAAAATTTACCGCCTCTATCATCCTTGATGCGAGCTCTAAGTCCGTTGATCAGATCGGATTCACTTCCTGTATTCTGCCAATCGCTCTTCATGGTCTCGCCTTGGTTCCAATACAGTTCGGATAATGCTGAATAATTTCCGCCTCCCCAGATCAGGATCACGTTCTTATCCAAGTTCCAAAGTTGGGAGAAGTTGACAGAATTCCCTAAATAGCGAGGAGCCATTCTGGAACCTAAATAAGGAAGAACCAATTGGTCTTTCAACTCGTAATGTTCAGCGTCGCTCATACTGTCTACATTCTGGATATGCACAAATACGATCTCTTTCTTGCGATTGTTCACGAAGCTGGAGATATGCTGGAACACTTCTTGGGCAGAAACGGAAACGCTAGATCCATGATGGATCTTAAATTGTCCGTCTATCTTTTTGATCCTAAGATCGAAGTAACGATACCCGAGAGATAATTGTTCTCCCACATTGTATTCCTGGGTTTGGGAAATATTCTCGTCGATTCCTTGGATCCCATACGTTCCGGAATCATGCGTTCCAGGGATACAAATGCTTCTGAGCTGAGTATTGGATCTGGAAAGGTATCCGCTGCTCATCCAGGCCTGAGGATCGATTTGTAATTTTGGGGCATATACAGGGATTGGACTTCTTCCGTTTTTGCCCTTGGTGCCTCCGCCTTCGAAAGGAACTCCGCTTGGTTGGTCCAAAGGGGCTGGAGTCAGGTATTCCGCTTTATAATTTATGTCTGCCGGGAGAGAGCCTCCAGATTTACCGTTAGCTTGGACTAAAAATAACAAAGAATCGTAGTTTGAGGAGGAATCTTTACATCCGGCTCCGATCAGGGAGACAGCACAAAGAAATGCGGCTGCGACGATCCGAGTAGGAATTGTCTTGGAACTTTTCATTTTTTCACCATTCAAATGATCTATTTTTCTGCATTACGAAAATTTAATGCTTGGCTCCGGTATCCGAAGTAGAAAAAGAAATACTCGAAACTATATCCCTGTCAACGTCCTTTCAAATAATTTTAAAAAGTTAACATAACGACCGTTTTCTAAAGAATAAAAAGGTTATAGATTTGTTACCTTAATATAATCGGAATATAAGAGCAGGGTTTTTAGGAACCAGCAGCAGGGAAATCGCCTTGCCGAGAAGAAGGCTACTTTCAATCTGACAGCAAAGAAGCCAGTATGAAATTATACTCTAGCGATAAAAAAGAATCTCTCTCCTCTTGGTGGTTGCGTTTTCGTTTAAACCATTGGCCTTGTTTGTGGTGCACTGGAGGAAAAATACAATTCATCTCTTCCGATCTAAAAGAACTTCATGTAAGTTTAAAGAAAAATCTCCGCACTTTAAATCGAGTGGGGACAATTTACGGAGGAAGTATCTATAGTTCCGTGGATCCGTACTATATGTTGATGATGATGTGGATACTAGGACCGGACTACGTGGTCTGGGACAAGGCTGCAAAAGTAAAATTTGTTCGCCCCATTCTTGACAAGGTAAAGATCCGATTTTTGATCACTGAAGAATTGATCGAAAAAACAAAACAAGATATATTAGAAAAAGGTGAAATTGTTTTCGATCTTCCTGCAAAATACGAGGACGAAGAGGGAACAGTTTATGCGACCTTCGAAAAAACGATCTACGCTGCATCTAAAGAGTTTTACGAGAAGAAGTTGGCCTCTAAAAACATGACATCAGCGTTCAAGCCCAGCAAAAGAAGTTAATTTTAAAAAGATCTTATTTAGTCGCAATCCATCCACCTACGTGTAAGGATCTGAATTTTTGAGAACTTTGAGAAAATCCTGCTTCCAGAAAAAGTTCTGAGTATCTTGGACTTTCAATACGATGCAGTTCGAACACTCTTTTTAGATAGATTTCGACTGCTTCTTCTTCCCAACCTTGGATATTGATAAGATAAGATTTTATGTTCTGGAATAAGGTCTTGGATCCGTTTGGCTCAGGATCAAATAGATCGAATAAGACTAAACTTCCTCCTTTTTTTAATCTAGAACAGATTTCTTTCAGTAGAGAAAATTTGTCTCCTGAATCTGGCAGAAAATGTAAAACGAATAATAGAGTAGCTGAGTCATATTCCTCCGCGAGTGGAAGTTCTCCTACTGTTCCGCAGATGAATTTAAGTTGGGGGAATTTTTTCTGAGCCTGCCCTATCATTTCAGGAGAAGGATCTAAGCCGGTAATTGAAAACCGATCCGGAGAAATTTCCAGTAATTTGGCAAAGTCTGCTCCGGTTCCACATCCTACAGACAATATCTTTCCTTTTTCAGGAGTATTTTCTAAAAGATAGATCGCCACCAACTCCATGATCCCTGAATAGAATGGGATCATCTTGCCTATCCTTCTCTCATAAACCTGGGCTCTTTCGCCTTCGAACTTTTCTACGTGGGTCATTTAATTTCCTGTTTGCACTTTTTGCATAAGAATATCATACGTGGAGCCATCTTCCGGATACATTGCCACTCCTAAGGACACATTGATTTTCACTTCCCCCCAAGAGCCGTTGGAGCTGGATTCTAAAAATAATCTTTTGATCTTCTCCGCTCTTTCCAAAACTATATTCTTGTGTGCTCCCGGAAGAAGAAGTAGGAATTTTTCGCTTCCGATCCTGGAGGAAATATCGCTTCTTCTGGAATTTTCCAAAAGTATTCTGCCCATTTCTTTCAGAAGAAGGTCTCCTCCGCTATTTCCGAAAGTTTCATTGATCTCTTTCAATCCGTCAATGTCCAGATAAACTACCCCGATCGTGGAGCCGCTTCTTTCCGCTCTATGCAGTTCCGCTTGAAAGGATTCTATCATATATTCTCTATTAAAAAGGCCAGTGAGTTTATCACGGATCTCTAATTCTTTAATCCTGTTTTCCCTTCTTCTGAAAAGAGTTTCGTATCTTTTCGCCTTTGCTTCTGAAAAAGATCTTTCTGTGATGTCTCTGAAATAGAATGCTTTTGCAGGTTCTTTTTCATCTACTAAGATTGGAATTGTTCTGCATATAAATCTCCTTTTGCCGGAAGAAAGATGTAAGGTAAGATGAGTGTGGTCTTTGGAATCTGCCTTTGAGAGTTCCGGATACCAAGAAGAATGTTTCAGATCGTTTTTTTCAGGAACAAGACCGAGCTCTTTTGCTTGAGAATTCGAATCTAAAAGTTTTCCTTTATTGTCGGAGATGAGTATTGCATCTTCCTGGTTTTCGAGAAAGTTCGGATTTCGGATCCAATAGTTTTTAGGAGAAGACGACATGAAAATTTCTGTTCAAAAAATTATCCCGGATTTGCGGGAAAAGCAATCTTCTTCTTACTCTCTAAAAATTCGATCAGGAAGAAGTTTTTATTCGTAAATTTTCAGAATTTCTTTAGCCTTATGTCGAATCGCTTCCTGCAACTCTAAAGGTTCCAAAACGAAAACGGAATCGCAGTGTTGCAGCATACTTCCTAATGCCCATTCCTTGGTTTCCATATCGATTACCATTTCAGTAAAACCTTTTTCCATAGGTTTTTGGCTCAGGCATTTCATATACGGAATACTTTTGATATGTTCCGCAGTTGTTTCCGTGACTTTAATTTTGATCAGATATTTGGGTACTCTTGATTTGAATTCTTTGATCCATTCTTCCCAATATTTTCCCAGATCAAATTTTTTAGGTCTTTCGAATCTTTCTGTAGTGATTGCGGCTTCTTTGATCCTGGAGATCCGATAGACTCTCATCTCTTTTCCACGTTTGGCGACTACATACCAGATCGTATCCTTTGCTACGAGTCCGTAAGGTTCAATGATTCTTGGCTCAGGCTTTCCACCATCTTTCTCGTAGATGATCTTTACTTTTTTTTCTTCCCAAACCGCATCTTGAAGTATGGGAAGAAGTGGAAGCTCTCTGATCGCGCGCCCCCAGCCTAGACCGTCTATATGAATTCTTTGTCTGGCAGTTTCCGCATCCTTTCTATAGGCAGGGGGAAGAGAAGCCATGAGTTTGACGAATGCGGAGTCGAAATCCTTCTTCTTTCCTAAGTCCTCCAGGACCCGAGAAGAATGTACCAATAATAAGGAGATCACCTCTTCTTTTTTAAAACCAGTGAGGTTTGTTCTATAACCCTCGCTTAAACTCCAGCCCCCGCCAATCCCTCTTTCCGCATAGATTGGAATACCCGCGGAAGAAAGAGCTTCCATATCCCTATGCACTGTGCGTTCGGAAATTTCTAATTTTTTGGAAAGTTCCTTGGCGGTGGTTCTTCCTTTGGCCTGTAGATGCAGTAGAATGTTTAGAAGCCTATCAGCTCTCATTAATTTAGTATAATCTCTAAATATGACAGAACTTGTCATGTATAATCCGGCATACTTGTTTTTATGATTACTTTAGCAACTTCCGTTTTTGGCATCGTTCTTTGTAAGGGTGAAATTATTAAAACATCTGTCCATGGGCCTACAGGTAAAATTTCTTATAAAGACGAAGGGTTCGGTGGAATACCCGTAGTATTTATTCATTCTTTCGGCGGAAATGTTTCTCACTGGGAAGAGATCAAGGAGTCGCTCGTTCCGAACAGAAGAGTGGTTCGTATAGAGCTTAGAGGTCACGGAGACTCCGAATTTCCGAAAGATGGGGATTATAGAATTTCTTCTATGGCAAAGGATCTGGCCACAGTCGTAAATCTTCTAGGATTACAAAGATTCGTACTCGTTGGTCACAGCATGGGAGGAAGTGTAGCATTACAATACGCAGGAGAAAATCCAAGTAGAGTAGCAGGACTCGTTCTTGTGGATTCTAATGGCGATCCTAAAAAATTGCCTGAATCCGTTCGCACTCAGATCAAGAATGCATTACTTTCAGATACGTATGTGCAAACTACGGAATCCTATTGGGAACAATTATTGGCGCATTCTAAACCTGACGTAAAAGAAAGATTAATGAAAGAATTGACTCGAGCTCCTAAGGATATGGTGATCAAGATCACATCAGAATTATTGGATTACGATCCGAACCATTCCTTAAAAAGATATGTGGGTCCAAAGCTTGCGATAGTCACTCCTGAAAATGACGACCAATTTGCATTGCATAGACTACATTTAGGATTTCCTCATACTGTGGTTGCAAATGCAGGGCATTGGTTGCAATTGGACCAACCGGAAGAATTCCGCAATATCTTGGAAACCTTCTTACAAAAATTCTAAGATGCAAAAACTCCCGGATATTCGTCCGGGAGATCTCTAAAGATTTTCATCGAACGAGAGTTATAGATTCTTACTGGAAAAATTTTTCAAAAATCCCTTGGAATTTCTTAATTTCTGATTTAATTGATTTCGGAATTTTATTAGTATTACTCCTCTTTCCGCAGAAGAACCGGGAAATTCATTCTCTGAACCGAGGAAAACAGAGCAGTTCTATCGTCAAATTTCGAATCAAAGTCATATGAAATCTTTTAAAGTCATTCCACTCCTTCTATTTCTGGTCCTTACGTTATTCTCTTGTCGTAGCAAAAATTCCGCTAAAATTTCTCCACTTGCGGAAAACGGAGTCCTGGATCTGAGAGATTGGAACTTCACAGAAGATGGAATCGTAAAATTGGATGGTGAGTGGAAATTCCAATGGATGAAACTTGGGGTCTCCAGGCCAGATCTGGGTTTGAAAGATGCACAAACTCATATAGTTAATGTTCCGGGTAACTGGAACCAAATCCCTAAACTAGAAGGGATGAATCCTTTGATGGCTTTCGGTTACGGGACATATACTTTAAAAATTATTCCGGGCCAAAACCAAGGAAGGCTCATGATGCACTTCCAAGGTGCAGGAACTGCTGCTTCTATCTATGTGGATGGAAAGAAGATCATGGGAAATGGAGTGGTGGGTCCGGATGAAAACTCATCTCGTCCTCAGTATCTTCCTCTTTATGTTGCGATCGGACAACCTAACAAAGAGATCTTAATCCAAGTAGAGATCTCGAATTTTAATCATTATAAGGGAGGGCTTTGGGAATCTCTTAGATTGGGAACAGAAACGGACCTTCTGAATTTCAGAGACAATAGCTCTTTCAGCGAGATGTTCTTGTTCGGAAGTATTATCATCATGGCATTATATCATTTCGGTCTGTATTCTTTAAGAAGAAGGGACATGACCGGGTTGTTTTTCGGAGCATTCTGTGCGAGCATCTGTCTTAGGATCTTTGTAACAGGAGAAAGATTCCTGATCCAAAAATTCCCTCATTTGCCTTGGGAATTTTTTAATAAGCTGGAGTATATATCCTTTTACTTAGCTGTTCCTTTCTTCATCTATTATTTGGATGCATTGTATCCGCATTCATTCTCTGCAAAGTTAAGAAAGTTTTTTATAGGATTTAACCTAATAGTCTCCGCGATGGTGGTAGTCACTCCTGCGAGTATTTATACTCATACTTTGATCCCTTTTCAAGTATGTTTGATTTTCGTAATATTGTGGATCTTTGTTGTATTACTTCGTTTAGTAAGAAATGGAGCAGAAGGTTCCTTGATGGCGATCGGGGGAGTGATCGCTTTAACTGCTGCCGCGATCAACGATAGTTTATATTCTCAGGCCGTGATCAATACCGGATATTATCTTCCATTGGGATTATTCGTTTTTATATTCGTGCAGTCTTATCTGCTCTCTTTCCGGTTTTCCCAGGCATTCTTGTACATAGAACGTCTGTCCGACAACTTGTTAGAAGTGAACAAGGCCTACAGTAGATTTGTTCCTTTGGCATTTCTGAAATTTTTGAATAAGAGCGATATCACGGAGATCGGTTTGGGAGATCAGGTCCAAAGAGAAATGACTATCCTATTTTCTGATATCAGATCCTTTACCCAGCTTTCCGAAAAGATGACTCCTAAGGATAATTTCGATTTCTTGAATTCTTATATGAGAAAGATGGGACCTATTATCCGCAAGCACGGTGGCTTTATAGATAAGTATCTGGGCGATGGGATCATGGCACTCTTTCCTAGTCTTCCTGACCAGGCTTTGGATGCTGCGATGGAAATGCTCCGAGAACTGGAAAGCCTAAACCAATCCAGAGCGGATCGACATTATGAACCGATCCAAATCGGTATCGGACTTCATACGGGAACGTTGATGCTCGGAACAATCGGAGAAGAAGAAAGAATGGACGGGACAGTGATCTCGGACGCGGTTAATCTTGCTTCTCGTATCGAAGGATTGACAAAGGAGTTTCATGCGAATCTTCTACTTAGCGAAAGCACATACCGCAAGTTGAAGAATCGCAGAAAGTATTCCTTTAAAAAATTAGGCAAAGTGAAAGTGAAGGGAAAATCCAAGTCCAGCGAAGTATACGAGGTCTTGGGCTGATCTCACTTTTTAGGGAACTTCTGTTTATAAAAATCTAATGCTCTGAGGATCAGTTCTTTCGCTACCTCGGGGCCTTCCGGTTCTTCTACCCTGACTTCTTTTTTTTCTAATTGTTTATAAACAGAGAAAAAGTGGGTCAACTCCGCTCTAAAGGAATTTGGAAGCTGAGAGACATGTTCTATGCCGTCGAAACTTCTATCTCCCGAGGCGACGGCCAGGATCTTTTCGTCACCTTCTCCTCTATCTATCATTCTCATGACTCCGACCACTCTGGCAGGCACCAAACAAAGAGGTGGGACTTCTTCCGAACAAAGAACTAAAATATCCAAAGGATCCTTATCGTCACCCAGGGTTTGGGGAATAAAGCCGTAATGAGCTGGATAATGTGCGGAAGCGAAAAGCACCCGATCTAATTTGATAAGACCTGATTCCTTATCCACTTCGAACTTGGCCTTACTTCCGGAAGGAATTTCTACCAGTGCATGAACTTCATTAGGAGGATTTGGGCCGGGACTGGCCTCGTGCCAGGGATGTTGTATCATGCGGAGATCTTGGAACCGGATGGATGTATAGCAAGCATATTCCTACCATAATTTTGTAGGAATTCCAACAAGCCATCAGCAAAACGTTTTAAAACGAACGGTCCTTATATTTTCTATTTATGTAAGTATACTGTGTCTATTCGGAAAATATAATAAGACATATTTTTTAGGAGGAATAATGCGTTGGAACTAATTTTGGAATGGTTATAAAATTTTAGTTAACATAAATAACTTTTTGATTTATTATATTATCTTAAAATTCCGAATAATCCCTTCATTATTTTCGTCTTCCTATTTTAGGAAGAAATTTATTGATTTCTTTCTGGGATGTTCAAATGGACACGATGACGACACCTGATCAACAAAACCAACAAACGAATGAGTTCGGAAAATTCGCCTCTTTTAGGCCGGTATATTTACAGATCAAATCCAAAGACTCTTATCCTAATGACGAAAGGCCATATTTCAGTCCTGAAATGGAAAGGCTTTTGTTACTCGCTGGAGAATCTACGAATGGCGAAGGTTTAAACTCCGGTAAGATCCCCACATATCCTGCAACCACGGAGCTGGATTACAAGTTTGTGGAGGAGATCAGTGAACTGATTTCCAAAGGTTTATTATTAGTTGTTCCCAGGATCTATGCCAAAAAGAACACAGGGGAGTTGGACATAGTTCTTCATGTATTAGGAGCCAAATCTTCCAAAAAAGGAAGTCCGGAAACTGTGAGGGATATATTCTTCCAAATCACCCGAAAATCCGCAGGAACGATCCGAAATTTTGAGATCTCCTCCCAAAACGACAGAGAGATAGTTCTGAACGAAGTGTTGTATTCTTTGGCTGATGGAAATACTCCTCATTTTAAATACGCCTATACCGACAAAGCAAAAGAATTATTGGGGAAAATATATCATAAAAATCTAATACAAAAGGAATTGCTGGATGATTATTATAAACTGATCCATTCCTTTATTCAGGAAGAAGAGATCCTAACCAGAACTTCTACTTGCGGGTATTTACATGTTCCGGATCAGGACGTTGATACCTTATTCACCCAGGTATCTGAATTGTACGAAAAAAAGGTGATCCCTAAATTAGTAACTGAAAATCCCAAATTAGCGGAACAATTGATCTCAATTCGAGAAACTATTCTTTCCGATGAATCCGGCCTATTAAACAACGATCCTCTATTGATCCGAAAATCCATTTACTCGGAAGAATTTGCCAAGCTAACTCAGCTTTCCGGAAACAAAGGAGCCTACTCCGACTTCTTCCGTTTATCCAGAGTGATCTCTCAAAAGTCTTTGGAAAGTGATATGTTCCTGAAGGGAGCCAGAGAAAAGAGTGTGGAGAACGGACTCAAAAAAGTAGTGCTGAGCGGAAAGGGCGCCATGGCACGTTATATGTCTTTGTCAATCGGAAGGGACCTGCCGTTTGATTCTGAAGTTATTAAGTCTGTCCAATATGATTCCAGTTTATTGAGCTGTGTGTATTACGGCCCGGAAGGTCCTGAATTGTTCATCTGCCCTTGGGATAAGGTTTTAGTTAAAAATATGCTCAGGGAATTATCAGAAAAATTTGCGTTTAATAATATGACCAGCCTGAGCTTCCTCTTGATGTTATTTAAAAACAAGGACAAACTTCTTCCTTTGCTTTCGGACGAATCTGCTGCGGAAGATTTCCGGAACGTAGGTTATAATTGTCTTTCTCATACATTCCCTTGGTATAGAAGATTGACCTTCTTCTTGGGATTTAAGGGAAACATGCTAACGGACGTTTTCCGAGAGCTGGGAGATATACAGTACCGCCAAATGGGTGAAAAATTGAAATTCGAAGAGAAGATCAGCGCCATCAAACAAAAACTTAAAGAAGAATTGATCGTAGAAGTCCGGGAGCATATGGCCGGAATTCTGGAAGGCAAAACCTAAAAATCTCCATTCTAGGTCCTCGGTTTAAGATTTTGTTTTTTCTTTAAAAAATATGTTGACCGGTCTATTTTTATCTGATCTAAAGATCCTATGGGTCAGAAGGGAGAAATTGCTAAGGAAAAGATGGTCCGTGCAATGGCGGAACGTCTGGAAACCGGGGGATATGCGGGAACCGGCTTAAACGATATCGTAGTTGACGCAAAGGCCCCCAAAGGATCGATCTATTTCCATTTTCCTGGTGGAAAGCAGGAATTGGCCTCCTTAGCTCTCCTTGTATCCGGCAACGAATTGGCCAAAGAACTGAAGGCGGTTTTGGATTCTGCCAAATCAGTTCCTTCCGGGATCCAAAGGATATTTTCCGCCTTGGAATATAGGCTAGTATCTTCCGGTTTTTCCAAAGGTTGCCCGATCATGACCACTGCTTCCGAGACCGCTTCGGAGCCTTCTTTAGTCAACTCTACTTGTGCTGCGGTTTTCCAAGATTGGATCTCCATATTGGATTCGTTTTTCCGGAAGAACGGATTTGAGGAGAGTAAAGCCTCGGAACTCGCAGTGGGAATTCTTTCCTTATTGGAAGGAGCCATCCTGATTTCCAGGACAAGCCGAAATACGAATGCGATACGATCCGCTTCTAAAACGGCAAAACTTCTCGTTTCGGAGAAATAATTATGAAACTTAAAATCACATTTTTGGCGATTCTCGCCGTTTTACTTTTAGTATTCTGTACTGCATTAGGAATTCCTAAATTAGCAGTTTCAGAAGTACCCGAGTTGGAAAAATTATCCAAGGATCCAAGATTGGAAAATCCTTCCGGATTGACCAAACTCAAATTCACGATCTTTAAGACCGGGGAAAAGAAAGCGTCTTCCGCAGTGATATTCGAGGGCGGACCTTTATTTCATAGAAAACAGATCTATCATAGTGTCGTTTATGTGGAACATCCCAAAGGAACGTTTCTATTCGATTCGGGGCTTGGGACCCAGATCCAGGAACAATACAAAGACCATAGATTTTATGTAAAACCTATGGTTACGTATCAAAATCCGAATCCTTTGGTCTCCCAGTTAAAAACGAACGGGATCGACTCGGAAAAAATCGGGGACATCGTTCTTTCTCATCTGCATTGGGATCATGCGGGTGGGGTAGAAGATTTTCCTAAAGCGAGGATCTGGTCTACCGAAGCAGGCAGAAAACATCTGAAAGATTTCGGAGTGGAGAAGGGTTATTTGCCTAAGCAACTAGATTCAGAAAACATTATATGGAAGGATCTGGGTTTTTCTTCCAAACCTTATGAGAACTATTCCAAAAGTCTAGATTGGTTCGGGGATGGTTCTGTAGTATTTGTTCCAATGGAAGGTCATACTGCGGGAGATGTGGGAATGTTCTTGAACTTGCCTTCCGGAAAAAGATTCTTTTTTACCGGAGATATAACCTGGGCAAAAGAAGGATTCGAGATTCCATCTCATAGAACTAGACTTTTGAGATCTATCGTAGACAGGGATCAGGAGTTAGTAGGCAAAGAAATATACAGAGTACATTCTCTTCTAAAAGCTTATCCGAATCTGGAAGTTGTTCCCGCTCATGACGGAGAAGTAATAGATCGTTTGGGCTTATATCCTCATTGGATAGAATAAGCTTTTCAAACAAAATCGAATCTATTCTTTAACTTTGTAAGAATTGTATGAGTCGTCTCCGGGAAATACCTGGAGGCGATATCGATCACTCGGATCGTAAATCCGATCTTTAAGACCTTCTTCTTTTTTTCCATTCCTTCCAGAATACGTTTTGCTACCAGTTCTGCGGAGATGGAATTTTTACGAACAAATTCGAATTCTAAGGTCCTTTTTTCTATTTTCCAGAATTTCGCGTTTTTGATCAGTCCTGTATCGATCGCCGGAGGATAAACGATCATCACATGCAGATTTTTATCTCCTTCTTCTGTCCATAAACAATTTGTAAAACCTCTCATTGCCGCCTTGGAAGAAGAATACGCGATCTTATTCGGAAAACCGATCAATCCGAAATCGCTGCAAACATTGATCACAGAAGGAGAATCCGATTTTTGTAATATTGGGAGAGCGTATTTAGTAAAATAAACCGTTCCCATGAAATTTATATCCATTACCTTTTTGAAATCTGTTAGATCCAATTGGGAGAATGGAGCGGCAATGTAGATTCCAGCATTATTGACCAATACATCGATTCTTCCATGTTGTTTTTCCACGCTTCGGATCGTTTTTTCCACTTGAGAAGGATAAGAAACGTCTGCGATATGGGTGCTGATAAAGTTTTTGGGGGTTCTGACCTTCTCCTTTACTTTGGAAAGTCCTTTGGAATTGATATCTACCAAAGCGAGATCATAATCTCTTTTGGAGAGTTGGATCGCTAATGCTTCTCCTAAGCCTCCTCCTGCCCCGGTGATGATCGCAGTTTTTCTGGTAGTTCTCATATATTATAATTTAAGAATGTATTTGCCTGTGTTTTAGTGCGGGTATTTTTTTACGGACCTTCTGCACTTCTTCCAGGTCTATTTCCGTTAATAGCAATTTTTCCCCTTCTCCTGCATCTCCGAGAATGTTTCCCCAAGGATCCACGACTATAGAATGTCCGTAAGTCTCTCTTCCATTTAGATGAGTTCCGGTTTGGGCCGGTGCGAATATGAAACATTGGTTTTCGATAGCCCTTGCTCTCAATAGAATTTCCCAATGAGCCTGTCCGGTGATCTTAGTAAACGCGGAAGGAACAAAAATTATTTCTGCATCCTTCTTTACGATCTCTCGAAACAATTCCGGAAAGCGCAGATCGTAACAGATCACCGAGGAAATATTTCCAAGTTCCGGGCTTTTGTATGTTTCCGGAATGGTCTGGCCGGATTCCACAGTTCTGGATTCTCTGTATTCTATCCCGTCACCGGGATCGGTATCGAATAAATGGATCTTATGATATTCGAATTTTTCTTTTCCATCCGGTCCGAAGATGATAGAAGTATTGAAAACTTTTCCGTTCGGAGCGGGGTTTGGAAATCCACCGGCAAGAATTGTTATATTCAGTTTTTTTGAAATATCAGAAAGAAGATTTACGGTTTTATTTCTGATCTCTTCTGCTCTTTCTAACTTCTCCTTTTCAGATCCTAAAAAAGGAAAATTTTCAGGAAGACCGACGAGCTTTGCACCTTCGGAAGCTGCCTCACGGATGAAGTTCTCGCATTTTTGCAGATTCAGATCCACATCGGATCCGCTGTTTAATTGGACCAGTCCTAAAAGAAAACGGTGCATAGGCTCAGTATTCCAGATCCTCCGACAAAATGCAAAATGATATTCGTTACATTCTGCTTGTCTAAGCTCCTTCCCCGCAAAATTTAGTAGAAGTTATGGCATTCGCCCTGAAAGAATTCAAATCCATCCAAACCTTTTACTCCGAAAAAAAACATAAGGAGAATGTTTGGGCCCTCGTTTATTTGCTCTTGAGATATTTAAGCAGCGGAGAAGGGGCCATCCAAGCAGTCCAGACTTCCTGGTTACAAGGCCTTCCGGAGAATTTGTCGGAACAAGACAAGAAAGAAGCTTCTGAAAAAGTTTTAGAACTTGCGGACCTTCTTCTGGAAGCATTGAGGTCTTGGAGAGATTTAGCGGATGAAGAAGGGTCCGAATCCGTAATGGAAGATGTGTTGGAGCTCGGACAAGCGGTTTTAATAGAAAGCAAAGAAATGGGAGAATTTTCCCAACTTGTCCGAGAAGAATCCTTGGATGTTATCTCCGATCTTTGTTTGGTCTGCGGGGTAGAGATTCCGAAAGCAGGTTATAAAAAAATAGATCTTTCTGCTTTTGACGATTCCGATATTGCGGAAGAAGTCGAAGAATGGATCATCGCACTTTCTTCTTTCGAAAAAGCAGAAGAGGCTTCCGACTTGGAAGATGGTTTTTTAGTTCTTTTTGTAAAGGTTTTCTTGTTTTATATTTTCTTTAAGTAGAAGGTTCGCAGGAATGTTGGTTCCGGCGGATTCTAATTTCTACTCTTATAGATTTGTAAAAATATCTTTTACCGCAGTGACAACATCTTCGATGTCCCCGTCGGTCATTCCAGCAAATAGAGGAAGAGAAAGAGTTCTCTTATACATCGCGTCCGCGTTCGGATAATTTTTTCTTTCGTATCCGAATCTTTGGTAGAAAGGATGCTCGTATAGGGGAATAAAATGAAGACTGGAGCCTATATTTCGTTTTTGTAATTCAGAGCAAAGAATGTCTCGATTGATCTTTCCTGGAACAGTATCCACTTCTACTCTAAATAGATGCCAAGAATGTTCTCCGTCTATCGCAGGTAGAGGAAGATGTAAAAAAGGCAAATCTGCAAATTCGGAGCGGTAAATTTCGGCGATTTGGATCCTTCTTCTCCAAAGATCCTCCGCTTCTGCAAGCTGCACAAGACCTAAAGCCGCAGCGATATCACTCATATTGTATTTGAATCCTGGAGAAACCACTTCGTAGTACCAGCCCGGACGTCCGTAAGTTTCTCTGTTGATCCCATGAAGTCTCATCAACTTCATTCTTTCTGCGAAGTGAGCATGACGAGTGGTGACCATTCCACCTTCTCCGGTGGTGATCCCTTTAGTAGCATAAAAACTGAATACGGTAAAATCCCCATGGGTTCCGATCCTTTCTCCCTTATGAACCGCAGGGAAGGCATGTGCAGAATCTTCAATTACATAAAGATGATATTCTTTTGCGAGTGAATTGATTGAATCCATATCGCAGACTGCGCCCGCAAGATGTACTGGCATCACTGCACGCACTGTCTTTCCGGTCTTTTTATGGACCAGATTCCCTTTAGAAAACACACATTCTCTTTCAATGGTTTCTCTTAAGGTAGCCTCGGTCATTAGATTGTAGATTGGATCCACGTCGGTCAGGATTGGCTCGGCGCCGAAATAGCAGACTGTCTCTGCGGTTGCGGTAAATGTTACTGTAGGAACAAGTACTGCGTCCTCGGAACAGAGTCCTATGGATTCTAAGGCGAGATGAAGCCCGGCGGTCGCGGAATTCATGGCCAGGGCAAATTCTGCCCCTGTGTATTTAGCAAATTCTTCTTCGAATTCTTTTACTTTTGGTCCTGAGGTGATCCAGCCGGAGCGAAGTACCGCCGCTACTTCTTCGATTGCTTTTTCGGAAATCGAGGGGAGTGCGAAAGGTAAAAACGTTTTTCTTGCTGTGATCATGAGACAAAATCCTCCGGCGCTTCTTTTAGGATCGGAAGATTTTCAGAAAAGATAAGGGGAAAACCTTCGGAATCTTTTTCCGAATTGAAATCCGACGGGGTTTTACTTACCCTGCTCCCGTGGGCGTGACCTTCTCAGAAGTTTTGGAAAGAATCCGGATTTTAGACCGGGATGTCTCCGAATTGAACCGTCTGAAAAGCAGACTTCCCGCTGATAGGCCTTATTCTTCTTCCCTTCAAATCTCTTTCGACAAACAGATCAATAATCTTCTGAACGAAAGGATACGCCTTTTGGATCTGGAGATTTCAGATCCACCTCGTTGGCTTTTAGGAGACACGGACGCTTACGATTCCGGGCAAAGAACCGCTTCTGCGTTTTTGGAACCTGCGGATCTTTCGTCCAAAAAATTACAAGATCAAGATGTTATTAATCTGATTAGAGAGTTACCTAAGACAGAGATCCATCTTCATCTAGAAGCCTGTGTTAATAAGGACACCATGAAAAAACTCATGGCCAAAAATGGGATCCAACTCAGCGACGAAGAGTTCGAAGCTAAGTTTAATTTTAAAGATCTAAACGGTTTTATCCAAGTATTCTTCTTTATCCAAAGTTTGGTGAAAGAGCCTGCTGACCTTTATTATTTTGTGGGAAGCCTAGCGGAGTACATGAGGGCAAATAGGATCCTGTACACCGAAGTATTCTTTGCTCCTTCTAAGTTTATCCAAAACGGTTTGGACTTCGACGAAATGGTGAGCCAACTCGTGGAAGGTATTAGAGAAGAAAAGGAAAAGGACGGCATAGAGATCCGACTTCTTGTAGACGTTTCCAGATCTTTCGGTCCTGAAAATGCGATGAACAACCTGAACAGGGTACTGAAACTCAAACATAAGGAAGTGATCGGTATCGGTTTGGGTGGAGCGGAACTCATGGGGCCTGCCAGAGATTACGCAGAAGTATTCAAAAAAGCTAAAGAAGCAGGACTCAGAACGGTTGCTCACTCCGGAGAGGACGACGGTCCTTGGGCGATTTGGGAAGCTGTGGAACTTTGTAAAGCGGAGCGTATCGGTCACGGAACTTCTGCCATCCAAGATCCTGAGTTGGTGAATTATTTAAGAGAGAACAAGATCCCGATAGAGGTTTGTGTTACGTCTAACGTGTTTACCGGAAAATATGTGCGTAAAGAACAGAATCACCCTGTTCGCTATTATTACGACCAAGGTCTTCCACTTTGTATCAATACCGACGACCCTGAAATATTTAACGTCAATCTGACTTATGAATATTTTAAACTTTGGAGATTTTTGGATTTCTCTTTGGATGAGATCGTAGATCTGATCCGACAAGGCGTATACGCCACATTCCATCCTCAAAAAGAGACACTTTGGAAAGATATGGAAGTTCAGATCAAAAAAGTAAAAGAGAAATACGGTCTTTTGGAACCTAGCGTCCGATAGATTCTTTACTTGTTCGTTTAAATCGACTTATACTGATTTTAATCGGTCAAAATCCTTCTTGCAATCGTCATGATTCTTTGATTAAAATTCCCTTCCGGAGTTTATGATGAAGTTGAAAATTTTCTTAGGCGTTATTCTTGCCTTAATCGTTTCAGGGATCGGCTATTTTTATTATTTGGGTGCGTTCGACACGATCCAAGTAAAGGAAGAAACATTAGGACCATTCTATGTTCTGTCGCATGAAAGAGTGGGGAATTACAGGAATGTAGGGGAAACTTTCGAAGCTATTCAAAAGGAATTTCCGGAGAAGGGATTTAAAAATTATAAACTTTTCGGGATCTATAAGGATAACCCGAATACTGTTCCGGAAGAAAAATTGAGATGCGAAGTTGGAGCATTGTTTTCGGAACCTGTCACTGAAATTCCTTCTGGATTATCGATTCCTTTAAAATACAGGATCATCGAAAAGAAACGATATCTAACGGTCGATTTCCCATTGAAAAGTTTTGTTTCTATCTTTCTCGGGATTTTTAAAGTTTATCCGGAGCTGACAAAAGTTTGTATCGAAAGAGGTTGCGTCATGGGCGGAAAAGAGTCGATTGAGATTTACGAGCCGATCGTCGAGAAGAAGATGAAATATATGTTCTCTTTGGATTGAGACTGGAACGATTCGTACAATGGAATTTTACTCTCAATTCAAAGATCTCCTAAAAGTATCGGTCCCGATAGATCGTAAAAAATTCTTTATATCGGGAGTAATCCTTTTCTTCATCAAATACGGAATCGACAGATCATTATCCTATTTTGTTTTTAATAGAGAATGGTGGGCGATCGATTATATAAAAAATCCGACGGCCTTGTTCACTTTAGATCCTTCATCGGAGGATTTCGCCTTTTATATCACCTTGATTGCGTTCTCGCTTCCATTTTTATATTTGGGAACAGTTCTTTGTTTGAAGAGGTTGAGGAGCGTAGGTCTGAGTCCTTTCTGGGTATTTTTATTTTTTGTACCCGTTTTGAACTTTCTAATGTTCTTTCTTTTGTCCTTACTTCCAGAAGATCTTTATCGTCCTTCCCAAAGCTTAGGCAATGGATCTTCTGACGGGTTTATCCCAAAATCCAAATTGATCGTTTCCATTTGGTCGATATTGATCACTGCGAGTATAACTCTTTTATTCAGTCTTTTTTCCACGGATATATTAAAGACTTACGGAGCTAGTTTGTTCATTGGCGGACCATTTATCATTGGATTCACTTCCGTCGCTTTATATTCCCGAACGGAATTTGTCAGTTTTAAACAAGCATTATTAGTCTCCGCAAGTTCTATTTCCCTCGCTGGTTTTTTGACATTTATAGTCGCTATGGAAGGAGTCATCTGTCTTATAATGGCAGCGCCACTCGCTTATTTTTTGGGATTTTTAGGTGGGGGAATCGCTTATCTTCTGCAGGCAAAGTCCAAGCTTATATCTTCCGTTTTACCATTTTTGTTTTTGATCTTACCTTCGATAGCCTATCTAGAAGCCACATTGGATAAGGAATCCGATTGGTATATGGTGGAAACCAGCTTGAAAATTTCTGCATCCAAAGAAAAGGTCTGGAAAGGTCTATTCGAATTTTCTGATATACCCGAACCAAAAGAACTTATCTTTAATGCAGGGGTCTCGTATCCGGTTCGTGCCAGGGTAGAAGGAAAGGGAATTGGCGCAATTCGATACTGCGAGTTTAATAACGGAGTGTTTGTAGAGGCCATTACCAAATGGGAGGAAAATTCCTCCTTGGCGTTTGATGTGGTCCGTCAGCCGGATGCAATGAAAGAGTTGAGTCCTTATAAAAATATCAGACCTACTCATCTAAGCGGATACTTCGCTTCTAAAAAAGGAAGTTTCCAACTCGTCTCTTTAGGAAAGAATGAGACACTTTTGATAGGAAGAACTTGGTTCCAAAATAAATTCGGTCCCACTACTTATTGGAATGTTTGGATCCATTGGATCTTGCATAAAATACATTATAGGGTCTTGGACCATATCCGGAACTCTGTCGAAGCCCCTTCGTAAAACGATCCGAATTCGATGGTTTCGAATTTTATAACTTTAAATAAATAAGTATTTCCAACATCTGAAAATCCCGATGAAATAGTCGCCTATGAGCGTTTTCAAGACCTGGTTCGAATATTGTCGGATCCCTGAAAGGATCTGGAAAAGACTATTATCGATCGGAGTAGAAGATGCCCCCGGAGCCAGATATATAGTCGCTACCAATGCAGTCGTATTGATAACGGCTCTATTCACAGTAGTATATTATATTATCTTTACTAGTTTCGGATTGATGTTCCCGATCTGGTTATATCTGCTTTGGACGGTAAATATATTCGGATATGCGTTCGTTCTATTTTTGAATTTTATACATTCTCATAAGGCAGCGAGACTGCTACTTGCATTCGTAGGGACAATGCAACTTTTGATGATCTCAAGGATCTTGCCCCAGGAGGCAGGATTGGATCTATACATTCTTGCAAGTTTTGCATTTCCTTTTTATATCTTTCCTCCGGAAGAGAAGAAATACATCTATATGATGGAAACCGCACTTGCACTTTTGTTCGTTTCCGTGCATATTATACCATATTTTTTCGATCCTATACTTAGTTTGGATCCTAAATACGGAAGTTACTTCTATTTTACTAGTTTGATCCTGGTAGTCGCATGGTTTTCCTTCATAGGAAAAGAATTGGCACAGGCTGCCTGGGAAGCGGATCGTTCCCTCAAGGAAGAAAAGGCAAAAACAGAATTACTCTTACTGAATATACTTCCCAGAGAAACCGCAGAAGAACTTAAAAAGACTGGGAGTTCCGAACCCAGGCTGATCACTCAAGCCACAGTCCTATTTACGGACTTTTATGGGTTCACTTCCATTGCGGAAAAACTCACGCCTAACGATCTTGTAAAAGAATTGGATTTTTGTTTTAGACATTTCGACTCGGTGACCGAAACACATAGATTAGAAAAATTGAAAACGATCGGAGACGCGTATATGTGTGTGGCCGGAGTTCCATCTTATAGATCGTCTCACGCAGTCGATAGCCTACTCGCTGCATTAGAAATGTTAGAACGTTTGGAAGAATTATCTAAACTAAAAAAAGGTCCCAATTGGAAGACAAGGATCGGGATCCACTCCGGTCCCTTGGTCGCAGGTGTAATAGGTGCGCGAAAATTTTCCTACGACGTATGGGGAGACACGGTCAATCTTGCGAGCCGAATGGAATCCAATAGCGAACCCGGCAAAGTGAACGTTACCCAATCTATCGTGGACTTGACCGACGAATATTTCCAATTCAAGTCCCGAGGAAAACTCCCAGTGAAGAACAAAGAAAAAACAGCGATGTATTTTCTATTAGGATTAAAACCGGAATTCAGAGATCGAAAAAATCCTCGAAACCCAAACGGAAAATTTTGGGAAGAATACGGCAAACGATTCGGAAGAAGAGAGCCAATAATTTCTTATTAAAAATATTTTGGCCGCGCCTCTCGCTTTGCTCGGGCCGGGCTCTCACCTCCGGTCAAAAAACAGCCTTCGCGATTTTTTGACCACGGCTCGATCCCTCGCGGGTAACGGAGAGGGCAGTCCTAGCGCAAGCGAATTTGCGATGTAGGAGCTCCAACAAAGTTGCAAAATTCGTTTGCCAGAATTATAAATTTCTGATATGCGAATGGCAGCTCTCCCACAAGCCACTCCCCCCGATCCCAATGCAGGGTGGGGGCGAGCTTCGATTTATGTTGGAATTCCTACATTCGAATTATTCTTGCTCTCTATGAGTCACTGCGAAGGGGACGGCTTAAGCTTTTTCAGCTTCCAATTTTCTCCAAGTGATATAGGAAACAGCTACCAAGGCCAAGAAAATGAAAGGAGTCGCAAAGTTTGGATCTTTTGCTAAAAGATGGGAAAGCCCAGCGCCTAATACATTGAAGGTGACGCCTGCATAAGCCCATTCTTTAAGTCTTGGAAATTTCGGATAAAGAAGAGCGAGCGCGCTCAGACCTTTCGCAGGTCCTAATATTAAAGCTAAATATCCAGGATAGCCAAGATGAGCGAGTCCTTCTAAAACTTGTGGACTTTGGCTTGTGTACGCATAAGCACCGAACAAATTTCCAACGGCGATAAGACCTGTGGTTGCCCAATATAAAACTTTTATAACAGTTTTGTTCATATAGATCCTCTGATTTCGAGATTCGATATAGTTATTAATATATGTTCAGTTGTAAATATAAATCGAGTGGGACTGTTGATTGGTCATTTGTTGTTAGAGTTCCTACTCTGCGGTTCAGTCATGAAGTCCAAGGAAGTTCGGTTTTTGAAAAAGAGGATCATGTCATTATGGCATCTTAATTGGTAAACTGAAATGCAATAAAATAGTTTACTTTTGGAATTCATTCCGTCCTAGTGTGAGTAGGACAAGGCCATGAAAATTTCTCTTCCATTTGATCGTTGGATCCTTCAGCTCAAGGAGAGACCTAAGCTTCTAGTTTGGGGCATTCTTCCAATAATCTTACTAATACTTCTTTTTATTTGGCGAGATAGGAATTCCAACAATGATACCTCCGAGATCATTCGGGGCTCCATCATCGAATCCGTCTATGGTCTTGCAACGGTAAGCTCTTCAGAGGTGTATCATCTGAGGGTCGCGATACCTTCTGCCATCCGAAAAATTCATGTGGAAGAAGGGGACCAGGTCCAAGAAGGAACTCCTCTTGTGGAGTTCGACAGCTTTGGGACTATGAGATCTCCTTTTGCCGGAGTGGTGACTAACGTTGCTTACGAAACTAAAGAGACCGTGGTTCCCCAAACCCCTGTCGTCACAGTGATGGATCTGAAAAAAAGATATCTGACTGTTTCTTTAGAGGAAAAGGGTGCCGTAAGGGTCAAAAAAGGGCAGAGGGTCCGCATCCGTTTCGAAGCTTTGGGTGATAAAAACTTCGAGGGAGAGGTAAAGTCAGTATATCCCGCGGATGGGCAATTCCAAGTGCATATCACTCCGATAGGAATTCCACCTGAGATACTTCCAGGTATGACTGCAGATGTTGCGATAGAGACTTCGAGTAAGGAAAACGTAATATTAGTTCCGGTCAAAGGGATCATATCCGGAAAAATTAAAGTATTAGAAAATGGCAAAGTTCATGTCAAAGAGATCGAGACTGGACTGACGAATGGAGAATACGCCGAACTTGTATCTGGAGAGGTTAGCTTAGGAGATAAGGTGCTTGTCCAGGAGGATAAATAGATGTTATTTATCGCTCTTAGGCAGATGTTTGCCCGTAAAAAACAAACCATTCTTACATTACTTGGGATTATTTTAGGGGCAACCGCTTATATAGTGATCTCAGGGATCATGTTAGGTTTAAGAGAATATCTTATCGACCAGCTCGTGAATAACGATGCTCATATAAGGATCTCTTCTCAGGTAAAAATTATAGGGGAAAAGGACTTGGACCATGTACTTTTCCATTCTAAGGAAATTCCTTTTTGGTCCGTTCCTCCTTCAGGTAGAAGGGACACAGAACAGATCGAGAACCAGGCGGGATGGCAAAAAAAAGTGGCTTCCGATCCGGAGGTAGAAGCAAGTTCTCCACAACTTCAGATAAAAGTAATATTTAGAAGGGGGAAGATCGCTGAAGCAGGTAGGATTATCGGAGTTAAGCCAGAGTTGCAATCCAAGGTTGCCAGGATCAAAGAGAATATTATCCAAGGTGACTTCTTAGAGATCAAAGAAAGCGGAAACAAACTTGTGATCGGAGAAGGATTGAGATTATTGCTCGGAGCCAGGATCTCAGATACAGTTTATATCAGTACCGGAAAATCGGAGCCGATTCCTTTTAAAATAGCTGCTTCTTTCCAAATGGGAAACAAGGCGATTGATGAAACCACTGTATTCGCAAATTTGGGCGATACCCAAAGTTTAAACCAAACTCCGAATCGGATCAGCGATATAGCAGTTCGTCTTAAGGATGTCTCTAAAGCGACTCTCAAAGCAAGAGAATGGGCGGAATTTGGAGATGTAAAAGTGCAGAGTTGGGAAGATGTGAATGCTACATTCATTTCCTTATTTAAAATGCAGGACGCGATTCGCTATGCTTTGGTCGGGACCATTCTGCTTGTAGCAGCATTCGGAATTTATAATATTTTAAACATTGTGATCGGACAAAAAAGAAGGGAGATCGCCATTCTTAGATCCATAGGATATGAGGCAAATGATATCCTGAAAATATTCCTGATCCAAGGTTTGATCTTAGGTATAGCTGGTGGAGTTTTAGGAATGCTTCTGGGAAACCTGATCTGCAGGAGGCTGGAGCATGTATCTTTTTCCAATCCACTTATGCAGACCAAATCAGGTATGATGATGGTGTCTTTTGCTCCTTCTATTTATTTTCAGGCCTTCTTCCTTGCGTTCATTGCTACTTTGATCGCG
Source organism: Leptospira johnsonii (assembly GCF_003112675.1). NCBI lineage: Bacteria > Pseudomonadati > Spirochaetota > Leptospiria > Leptospirales > Leptospiraceae > Leptospira > Leptospira johnsonii. The sequence continues at coordinate 1,603,828 of NZ_BFAY01000011.1, forward strand.
AGCATTTTTCCTGCTCGATCGGCGAGTAAACTTTCTCCTATCGAGATCATTAGGGGGGAATAATGGGGATCATATTAGAGAACGTTAAAAAGAGTTTCGGAAAACCCCCCACTGAAGTGATTAAAGGGATCAGTCTTGGGATCCAGGAAGGAGAGTTTGTTTCTTTAACAGGAAAATCAGGTTCCGGTAAAAGTACACTTTTGTATTTGATCAGCAGTTTAGACGATCCTTCCCAAGGTATTATCAGTATTGATGGAAGAAATATCAGCTCTTTATCCCAAACGGATCTACACTCTTTTAGGAATCTTCATATGGGATTCGTATTCCAATTTCATTATCTTCTTCCTGAGTTTACCGCTTTGGAGAATGTGTTGATGCCTGCTTTAAAAGCGGGAAAACTTAAAGAAAAAAGAGAATATGCGATCGGTCTTTTGAAACGATTCGATCTCGGAGATAAATTGGATCATATTCCTTCCAAACTTTCCGGAGGACAAATGCAAAGGGTTTCGATTGCCAGAGCTTTGGTGATGAAGCCTAGATATCTTTTTGCGGATGAGCCAACTGGCGCTCTGGATTCCGCGAATGCAAAGATCGTCATGGATATCTTTAAGGATATCAATAAAACGGAAGGAACTACTGTGATCATGGTCACTCACGACGCTGATTTCGCGAAATCAGCTAAAAAGCAGATCAAACTTGTGGATGGAATGATCTCCAACGGAAAGGGGGAGAAATGATAGAAAGAATTTTAGAAAGAACCTTTCTACTTTTTTTGTCTTCTGGCTTTGCGAAAACGAATACGGACCAGATTGCAAAACATATCGGTATCAGCAAAAGAACATTATATAAATATTATGATACTAAGGATAAGCTTATCGATTCCGTTTTCGAACTAATGAGATCCAAGGTCCAGGCAAAGTTTGATAAGGTTTTGCAGGATAAGACTAAGGACCCGATCGATCGTCTGAAAGAAATCCTATTCTTCATTTCGGATCTGGGATCTAAGATGTCCAAAACATTTGCAAAAGATATTGAGATGGTCCGCCCTGATCTTTTCATCACTATGAGAGAGTTCCGAAAACAAAGGATATTAAGTTTAGGGGACCTTCTCCGGGAAGGACAAAAAGCGGGACAAATCCGGAAAGATGTCACACCGGAGCTGACGATTGATATTTTACTGGCAGCAGTGGACGGGATCTTAAATCCGACTTACTTATTCCAAAGTCCTTATTCTAATACGATGGCATTCGATGCGATCGTTACCATCTTTTTAGAAGGAGTTCAGGAGAAACATTAAAGAGTTTTTAAGTAAGCCATGATGAACGGCTCGATATCACCGTCCATGACCGCTTGCACGTTCCCAGTCTCATGATCTGTGCGATGGTCTTTCACCATATTATAAGGATGAAATACATAAGAACGGATTTGATTTCCCCAAGCGATGTCCTTTTTTTCTCCGGACTTTTTTTCAAGGTCGTCTTTTAATCTTTCCTGTTCCTGTTCGTAAAGTCTTGCTTTTAACATTTTAAAAGCAGTGTCCCTGTTTTTGATTTGGGACCTTTCGTTCTGGCAAGCGACCACGATCCCGCTCGGAATATGTGTGATACGAACTGCAGAGTCGGTGGTGTTAACGTGCTGTCCTCCTGCTCCGGAAGAACGATACACATCCACTCTGATATCCTTATCTTCAATCTTGATATCTATATCGTCGTCTAATTCCGGGCTAACGTGAACGGACACAAAGGAAGTATGTCTTCGTTTGTTCGCGTCAAATGGAGAGATCCTTACTAAACGATGCACTCCATTCTCGCATTTCATAAATCCGTAAGCAAAATCGCCTATCACGTGTATGGTGGCATTCTTGATCCCAGCGCCGTCTCCCTCTTGGAAGTCCACAACGCTGTATTGGTATCCTTTTTTATCGAAGTATTTCAGATACATTCTGAAAAGCATCTCCGCCCAATCCTGGCTCTCCGTTCCACCTGCACCCGGGTGGATATTCAAGAAAGCGGGTTTCATATCTTCCGGTTCGTTTAGAGCGCCTAAAAGTTCCAGTCTTTCGAATTCAGTCTTTAATCTTTGGTATTCGGAGCTGAGTTCGTCTACTCCGGCTTCGCCCTTCTCGTCGAAAGTCAATTCCACTAAATCAGGAAAATCTAATATATCTCTTCGGATTTTGATCCAAGGGTCTAATTTTCTTTCTAATTCAGTCTTTCTTTGGCTGATCGATTTCGCTTGGTCCTGGTTGTCCCAAAAAGTGGGCTCGGCGATACGATCATTATAAGACTTGAGTTGGTCCTGGTCCTTATCTAGATTCAGAAGTTTCCAGCGATTTAGAAAATTCTCTTGAAGTTCTTTAGAGAGGCGCTTCAGTTCCTTGGCGTTCTTAACTTCCATTTCGGTCCAATAAAATATATAATATTAATTTAATTTGCAAATTTCCGGCTTTGCATCCGAGATCTGAATGTAAAAGGAGAATTTATCGAAAGAGAAAATCTTCTCTTTCTTCTCTGGCTTCTTCCCAGCTAAACACTGTGTCTCTGAGTTGAGGAGTGTTTCCTTCCACTGTGGAGACCAGCTGGAATTCATCCTTTCTGCCAAATTCTTCCGGAAGTCGTTTTAGGACAAGTTTTCCGGAGCGGATCAGATCCAAAACATGGAGTAGGAATGGATCTCTTTCGGAACGTTGTAGTTCCTTCATGGATGAATAAAAAGGCATAATCCCTTTATAGAACCAATCTACGGTCTCATTTTTGCCCGGAGCCCAGAGTTGTTCCAATCGGATTGATTCCTCTTGGACTAAACTTTTGCCTTGGAAAGGTTTTTGCAGATGTCTGCATTGGAAGTATAGTTCGTGATTGATCTCTCTTGGAAAGGTCCTGCCGTAACCTGCGCCGATCCATTCTAACCATGCTTTCTTTTCTTTGCTGGGAAGCGCTGGTATTAATGCGAAAAGATAGTTTTGATTTCGGAATACTCTGGATTGAGCCAGAAAATCCAAAACTTCGTAAGGGATCATGTAATGACCGGCCTGCCATTCTATCACTACTGGAACATTCTCTACATCGAGATATTCGTCAGGAGTTTCCTTTTGGACCACATCCCCGAATTGAGTGAGTATATAAATAAAAGATAATAGTTCTCTACGTGTCATGGAACGGACCAGAGTATCCGAATCCAGTTTTTGTTTTAAGGCAGCGCGAATTAGATTGTACTGCTCTAAAGGATATTGATGAGGAGATAGAATGATCCCTAAATGTTTTTCTAATTTGCGAAGGTTGGACCTTTCGACTAAATCGATATTTCCAGAAACTAGAAAGGGCATAATTAAAGAGCTTTACTCGCTATGTCCTTACGGAAGAAGGTTTTGGAAATTTTGAAACTGCCGAGATAAGAATAAACCTTATCCACAGATTCTTTTAAGTCCTTACCGTAGGAAGAGATTCCTAGAATTCTTCCACCCGTCGATATTAAGTTTCCATCCTTTTTTGAAGTGCCTGCATGAAAAACTACTAGATCTTTACTATTCGTTTCAGGCAAATTCAAAGGAATATTCTTTTCATAAGAATCGGGGTAACCTTCCGCGGCCAAAACGACTACGGTGGACGCTCCAGGTCTCAAACTTATTTTTACTTCTCCGAGTGCCCCTTTGGCAGATGCTTGGAAAATTTCCAGTAAGTCGCCTTCTAACATGGGTAACACACATTGTGTCTCAGGGTCACCAAATCTACAATTGAACTCTACAACTCTAGGATTTCCTTTGTTATCTATCATTAATCCGGCATATAGGAGGCCTTTATAAGGATTTCCTTTCTTACGAAAGATCTCGAATACTGGTTGAAAGACCTGTGTATTTACTTTTTCTAATGTTTCTTTAGTAACTATCGGGGCAGGGCAGTAAGCGCCCATTCCACCGGTATTCGGTCCTTGGTCTCCGTCATACGCTCTTTTATGATCCTGAGCTGCAGGAAGAGTGAAATAAGTATTTCCGTCGCTGATCGCAAAGATAGAAGCTTCTTGTCCTTCCATGAACTCTTCTATAACAACTTTGGATCCGCTTTTTCCGAATTTATTATCTAAAAAGATCTCCTTCAAGGCTTGTGTTGCTTGAGAAAGTTCGGTGCAAACAGTTACACCTTTGCCTGCGGCAAGACCATCTGCTTTAATTACAATTGGCGCTCCTTCTTTTTGAACATATGAGTGTGCGGACTCATAGTCTTCGAAAGAAGCGTACTTTGCGGTAGGGACTCCCGCTTCTATCATTAAGGATTTTGCAAATTCTTTGGAACCTTCAATTTGAGCACAATAAGCAGAAGGTCCGAAAACAGGAACTCCTATCTCCGCTAGCCAGTCTACGATCCCATCCACTAAAGGGTCTTCGGGACCTACTACTACTAAATCATATTCATTTTTTTGAATAAAGCTTTGGACTGAAGATTTGTTCTTTAGGTCGAAAGAATTCGGGGTTAAAACCTCTGAGTCTGGAAAGCCTCCGTTGCCCGGAAAAACATGCAATTTGCTGAGTTTAGGGGACTGGCGAAGCTTATAAGCGATAGCGCTTTCGCGACCTCCAGAGCCGATTAAAAGGATCTTCGACATAATATTTACCGCGGTTTGAAATCCGAAAATTAACCTAGTTTTTCCAAACCTTTTTGGAGAACTTCTTTTTTATCACGGACGTTTTTCAGTTTTTCTTTTTCTTTTTCGATCACGTCCGGATTCGCTTTTGCTATGAAGTTCTCATTCCCTAATTTGGAAGCGAGTTTTTCCTCTTCTTGGATCAACTTCTGCAATTCTTTGTCTATACGTGCTCTTTCTTTTTCGAAGTCTATCATTCCTGCTAAAGGAAGGATCACTTCTCCGAAACGGAATGCTCCTACAGAGTCGGTTTTTTCTCCTGCATAGTTTGTATTGACTTCGATACTTTCCAAACGAGCTAATTGTAAGATAGAGAATTCAAAATCTTTTACTGCCGAAGCAACTAAAGATTCGGAAGATTTTAGTATCACTTTACATTTTTTATCCAGAGGAACACCGTTCTCCGCTCTTTGCACACGTATCTGAGTCACTACATCTTGCAGAATAATAGTTTTTAGAACACCTTCGTCTTCTGGAGAAACATTATAAGAATTTGGGAAAGGAGTTTGGATCAGGAAGTCCCCTTCGCTGAATACTTCGTAAATTTCCTCGGTTAAGAACGGCATAAAAGGATGGAGAAGTCCCAATGCTTTAATTAGAATACTTGCAAGTACTTGTTTCGCGACTTCTTTGGATTCTTCTCCCAGTTTTCCATAAATTCTGGGTTTAACTAATTCGATATACCAGTCGCAGAAATCTCCCCAAACAAAATCGTAAATTTGAGAAGCCATTTCGAAAAACAGAAATTTGGAATATGCTTTTTCGTAATTTGCAAGAGTTTCGTTGAACCTATGGAGGATCCATTTGTCCATTGGGTCTAGTTTAGGACCGTATTTCGATTCCAGATCTTCTAATTTCCAATCCGCATCCAAGTTCATAAGGATAAAACGACTGGAGTTCCAGATCTTATTACAAAAAGAACGATAACCGTCTAATCTGCTTTCATCAAAAAGAACGTCTTTTGCTTCCGGCAGAGTAGCTGCTAAGAAGAATCGGAAAGAGTCAGTTCCGTACTTATTCATCATGTCCAAAGGATCGATAACGTTCCCTATGGACTTGGAAAACTTCTTACCTTCTTTATCTCTTACTAATCCGTGGATGATCACTTTGGCAAAAGGAGCCTTACCTGTGAACTTCTTTCCCATCATGATCATTCTGGCTACCCAGAAGAATATGATATCGAATCCGGTTACGAGTACAGATGTAGGATAGAATTTTTTAAGATCTTCAGTATTCTCCGGCCAACCCAAAGTGGAGAATGGCCAAAGCTGAGAAGAGAACCAAGTATCTAGAACGTCAGTGTCTTGTTCCACTTCTGTGGAATTACATTTAGGACAGTTGTCTACTTTGGTTTCGGAAACTTCTATATGTTTGCAATTTTTGCAATGATACGCAGGGATACGATGTCCCCACCATAATTGGCGAGAGATACACCAATCTCTAATATTGTTCATCCACTCGAAGAAAGTTTTTTCCCAAAGTTTCGGAACAAATTCGGTTTCTCCGGATTGAACCGCCTGGACGGCTAGCTCAGCTAGAGGTTTCATTTTGCAGAACCATTGAGTGGATAAGTAAGGCTCTATAATTTCTCCACCTCTAGAATTATGGCCGATAGAATGAGTGTGCTCTTCGATCTTTTCTACTAGGCCTAAAGCTTGCAGATCATCGATTACTTTTTTCCGAGCTACGAATCTTTCTAACCCTGCGTATTTGCCTGCGTTCTCGTTCAGAGTCGCATTAGGATTCATTACAAGTAAAGGTTTGAGCCCTAATCTTTGTCCCGCTTCGAAGTCGTTCGGGTCGTGAGCAGGAGTGATCTTAACCAAACCGGATCCGAATTCTTTATCTACAAAAGAATCGAATAATAGAGGGATTTTTCTGTCTGTAAGTGGGAGTTCCAACTCCGCACCTTTTAAGGATTTATATCTTTCGTCATCTGGATGAGCGGCAACTGCAACGTCCCCAAACATCGTTTCCGGTCTTGTGGTAGCAACGATCAGATATTTGCCCGGTTGACCGACGATAGGGTAACGTAAATGGTAAAGTTTACCTTTTACTTCTCTATGCTCCACTTCCAGATCGGAAATTGCAGTGAGAGTTTTAGGACACCAGTTGATGATCCTTTCCCCTCTGTATATTAAACCTTCGTCATATAATGTTTTGAAAACCTTGAATACAGCTTTGGACAATCCTTCGTCCATAGTGAATCTGGAACGGGACCAATCTACCGATTCCCCCAAAAGCCTTTGCTGGTTTTGGATCATTCCACCGGAGTGTTCCTTCCATTCCCAAACTTTTTTTTCGAATTCTTCTCTGGTGAAGTCGGTTCTCTTTTTGCCTTCTTTTGCGAGTTCTCTTTCAACAACTACTTGAGTAGCGATCCCAGCGTGGTCTGTGCCCGGGACCCAAAGAGCGGATTTCCCTTTTTTACGTTCAATACGTATCAGAATATCTTGGATAGTATGATTGAGTGCGTGACCAATATGAAGGCTTCCGGTCACATTAGGAGGAGGAAGAACTATCGTAAAAGATTGGCCTGCTTTGAGGTCGGGCTCAAAACTTTTTTCCTTCTCCCAGAGAGAGATCCATTTCGGTTCTACGCTGGTAGGTTCGTAACGATCGCTGATTTGTTTCTTCATAGCCTTCGTTCGGATAGAATTTTCCGTAGAAGGAAGAGGTCAAGTCGTACTGGCCTTAGGAATAGGCGGGAAACAATATAAAAAGGCCATAGAGTCGATTCTATGGCCTAGCAAACCTAAAGATCTTTTTATTAGTGAGATACTTAGAGAATTGATCTTTCCTTATTGTAAGGTCTTTTTGAGCAATGTTTTCAAATAAGAAGAAGGGAACTTCTCCTTATCCTTGATCAACACGCAGTTCTTGCCGTTTTCCGATTTTGGAAACTTGGCACGAAATGCCCTTACAAAAGATTCTTCGCAGAAATAGACTGAAAGATGGTTTTTATGGTTCGAGAATGCGACCCATCGCCCATTCCTTTCGAAAGTAGGCATTCCATATTTCAGACTTTCTCTCAGATCGGAAAATTCTTCCCGGATCGAATCCACCAAATCCTTTAATTTTTCACTCCTTACGGAAGGAGTTTTTTCTAAATAGTCCTCCACGTCCGGATTTGAATTTGAATCCAATCTGGGGAGTGTAGGAACTAAAGCATAAAGTAACATATTTTGTCCTAGGGGCAGGACCCTATTTCACTTAACCTGCGTTCGCAACCAATGGTAAGGGTTCCAAGCTTGGGACAGAAACCGCACCACCGCCTTTGAAAAGTTGAGCGAGTTCGCTCCAATCTTCTCTGCTAAAATAATCTAATCCGCCTTCTGGGCAACCGAGCAGATCTTCTATCGTTTTGTGATAAGAAAGCATCAAGTCGTAGATATCGGCTTCGGATTCTTTACTTCTTCCTAAAAGATAGAAAGCAACTTTTTCGCCTAAAGCATCGCTTAGGTCAAAAATGATGGAAGTCAGGTGATCCGCTCTCAATGCACTTTTGAGCGATTCGTCCTGCTGGCCTTCTACGATTAAAGAAGCAAATAACGGAAAACTTAGGTCCACGGATTTGCGTCTGATCTTATCTCTCAATTGAAGATTGCTGGCTGAGAAAAGGGATTCTAGAAGAAACCGAACTTCTTCTGCTTTTCCTTTTTTCCAGTTTCTTGCAACTATGAGTGCTCGGCGGAGTTTATCCAGGCCAGTGCCTTCTGATCCCAAGTCTCCAATCTCTGCTTGCATCGCAGTATGTGCTTCTTTGGCGAATTGCACTGCGATTTCTTCCAAAAGTTCTTCTTTGGATTGAAAATGGTGATAAAAGGTTCCTTTAGCTATATCTAAAGCGGATAGAATGTCCTGAATGGAAGTTGTTTCGTACCCTTTTTCGAAGAATAGCCGTCTGGATTCGTTGAGAATTCTTTCTTTTGTGGAGATTTTTGCTGGGATCATTGTGGTTCCTCCTGCTAAACCGACGGTCGGTATAGACCGTTAGTCGGTTTTGACAATACATCCGACTATGCGTCGGTCAAACACATTTCAAAACATCGGGCGAAAAAATCAACAAAGGAAACAAATAAAATGAAAAATGTTTCCTGACTTTCTGGCGGAAAATCCGACGGTCGGTCGAGTTGTTTGTGAGCGTGAAGTTTGAATAGATGGACCCGCGAAATCTACATTCCGCAGATTGCAATGCCCGCGCATAGGCACGTTAGTTGTCTTAAAGAGAATCTATTTTATCTAACAAAAGTTTATATCCATTCTCTCCGATCGTTTTTGTGCCTAAAGAGAATTCAGTTTTACTACTCAGGTCAGTGTATGGAATATTATATTTTTCTAAAACATGAGAGAGTTCTCTATGAATAGGAGAAATTGAAAATGTTGCGGAAGGTATTTTTAAAAACAGGGCCTCGAACACACTTTGGCCGAAATATCCTAAAAATTTTTCAGAGGATCTCAATGTCTGCAAGTATTGGACTCGTGAAAGTCTTTGAAAATATTCTATTCCATCCGCTTGAGGAGGAGTTCCTCCGATCCTAATTTTCTTTTTGGAAGAATTTTGGATGAGGAATTGATCCAGATTCTCGGATTCTTCTTCTCCTAAGTTTCCTGCGTAACAAAAGATCTCAAACTCTTTGGTGGGACTTTTTTCTTCACTTGTAGCCGTTGAGATTAGATTCGGAGGAATTAGGATCTGCTCCCAATTAAAATTAGGATCGTTTTCAGGATGGGGAAGAAGGTCCCAAAAATTGTAGTTCTTTTTGTCTTTTCCGAAATGATCCAAGAGCAGGACTTTCGTTTTTCGGTAAGAGATCGGAACTTCTATATCTCTATAATCTATTAGGAGAATATCATATTCTCCGTCTTTAGGAAATGTAGGAAGCCATTCAGGCTCCCAACCTCTATAGGGTAAGAAAGAATACAAAAGAGAAGTCCTGGAAAAATGTCCTGAACCGAATTCTTTCGCAGGAGCGACCAATACTCCCACTTTTCCTTTACTAGTTTGGTTCGGAGAAGGAAGAGCAAATCTTACCTGTGGAACATCTAAGTTCTTTTGGAATAGTGAAGGTGCTTCCTTCTCCCATTCTAGGAATTCTTTTGTATTAAAATTGCAAATGGATTCGAATGATCTCTGAGTAAGTAGATCGGAGATTGTTTCAAAATCTTCAGGTGTATCCACAGTCAGTCTGAAATTTGCCAGCCTGGGACCTTCTTCTTTTGTCAACAGGCTTGGGATTGCGGTGATCTTGTATAGATTCGGATCTTCTTTTATATGAAGACTTACATGTTCTTTATGTCTTTCTTCTTGTTGTGAGCCTGAAAGATTTAGAAGTGCAGAAGTCCTGAAAATTTCTCCTCCGGTTCCGAGAGGCAGTCCTTTGAAGTAAGCCAGATCCGAATCCGATCCTATGAATGTTTGGATGAGTAGATCTAAGTGGGTCGTATCATAAAATGGATTGTCCCCGGTTAATCTTAGGATCGAGTCCGCTTTGAATTTTTCAGAAGCAAGAATATACCTTTTTCGCACGTCTTCCAAAGGTCCGGAGAAGTGAAACATTCCTTTCTTTTCCAAAAAAGATTCCAGTTCCAAATCTCCTTCCGGGACCAGATATACGATCCTAGAATTCGGTAAGATCTTCAGGACCCTAGAATGAATATGATCTAAAATCGTTTTATCCGAATTCGGAGGAATTGGACGGATTACTTTTTTGGGGAATCTTGTGGATCCGGTCCTCGCCTGTATAAAAGCGAATAAAGAACGGATCTTAGGCTTAGGCGTTAAATGTATACCATTCATCGCAGGAAATACATGGAGCCGGAATTGTATCGTGTGCTCCTTTCGCGGAAGAAGTGAAGAATGGGTTTCCTTTGGCCCAAATTTGTTCCAAGGGATCCTTGTTTAGATTTCCGATAGAATGTTTTTTTGAACCGGGAGTTTGTTTGCAGATAGAAACTTCTCCATCTGCGTTCAAATATAGATCTCGGGAAATATGCCAGCAGAAATCTCTACCTAGAGGTGTAAGATCCGAGGCTCTTCTCTGAGGAAGAACATCAGAGTAAGAATTATATTTTTGTAAAATGATCTCGTATCCTTCTTTTTGGGTCTGCTCATACCAGGAATCCAATTCAGAATCCACTTCTTGGATTTTTAGGAATTGTAAATGGATGGAAGACTTAGGCAAGGCCTGAGAAACTGCTGTTAGATTTTGTAAAACCTTGTCCAGGTTGTCCTTTCCGTAAAGTTTAGAATAAACTTTTTTATCTCTGGTGGTCAGATTTACGATCAATGCTATCTTCTTCTTTTCTTCTTCTTTCAAGGAAGAAACAGTTTTGATAAAATCGGAAAGGTCGCCGTATAAAGCGGATTCGATGAATAGCTCTTTTAGGTTCGGAGACGCCAAAACTTTTTGGACCAATTCCGGGAAATTAGGATGGAGTGTAGGTTCTCCCAAGCCTCCAAAGCATACACTATAAGGGAGTCCTAAATTTTCTGCTTGGGATAAAAGTTTATCCAAGATCTGAGGATCTAAAACTATATTGTCTTCTTCCGGTTTTAGATTTTGCCTAGGACAGAAATTGCATTCGTATTCGCATCCTCTATACAATTCCACTTCGTAGTAACTGGGAGCGGAGCGGAATATTTCAGGACGGGAGATCAGGAAGGATTGGATCTCATCATACTTCCAGTTTTCCTTCTCCTTTAAAAAAGAAGACAAGAGTCTGAAAGATCTTGGATTATTTGCGGAGAAGTCTAATCTCCATTGTCTCAGATCCGGAGAGGTATAAAAAATTTCAGTATCGAATTGGTTAATGTTTTTGGCTAAGAAGTCTTGGGTCCCTCCTGCATAACCTGCCGGAAGACTTCTTACAAATTCTCTGGAAAGAATTCTGGGCACAATACCAGGAGGAAGATTTTCCGAGTAAGAATACTGGGCCAGATATTTTTCGTGGCGAAGTATCAATTCTTCAGTAAGAGTATGATCTAATATAGGCGCAAATCCGTCAAAAACCAGAAAACAGGTCTCGTCCCATTCCGGATCTCCGGTCCTGGAGGAAGGAAGTGCTTCGCAGATCTTGGAGAAAAAATCCGCTTCCGATCCGGATTCAAATATTATGAAATCAGAATATTCTAATTTGTTGCAGATCTTTTTGGCTTCGTCGGCGGTTCCGAGGTTTCGATTGGAATAGACAGGGACCCCTTTTAAGACGGAAGATAATTTTTTAAGAGTAAGTTCCAAATAGAGAAGAGAAGTCTGCTGATCTATATTTCCTTTTACGGAAATAAGATCTTCCGGACGATAAAATACGACTGCTTGGGGGGGATATTTCATATTCTGTTCGAGATCCGTTTTGCTTCGAATTTCCGAACTTAATCCAAGGTAAAGGTCTCTTGTTGGTCCGGGATCTTATTCTCTTTTTTATATATTTCGTCGAAGATCTGTATCGGCACGGTTGACCTGGATTCTCTTACCCATTTCATAAAATTTTCGTCTTCTTTTTCCCGGCTGAGAAGATTGACAATACCTTGGCGTACGTTTTCCAAAGGAGTGGGCCTTTTACCTTCTACCTTGACGATACAATAACGTTTTCTTTCGTCTCTGAAAACTTCCGAAACGGAACCAACAGGTATTGTGGATAATGCCACTGCAACGGAACGGTTAGTTTTATATAATTCGAATGAAGAGATCCAATCGATAAGTCCTTTTCTGGCTCTTAAGCCTGCGTCGGTGTTTCTGGGAGAACCTGCGACCAAACCGAAGGAAGCTGGATCGGATAAAACGCTTTTTTTGATCTCACTTGCTTCTTTATGTATCCTGGATTCTTCCGTAATGGAATCATTATTAGGAGCAATTGCGATCTGTCTGTATTGGACTTCGAATCCTACTTTTTCTCTGTTCTGAGCATACCAAGCGCGGATATCCTTATCCGAAGGAGGGTGGTTTGGCACCTTGTATTGCATAAGCTGCGTTTTTTTGATCTGGTAAGGAAGTTCAGTATACCATAACTCGTAAGACATTCCGGAACTGGACTCGACCGCCTTTTCGAATTGTTTGCGGGAAGTGATCCCCATAAACTCCATTCTTTTTTCGATCTCGCTCTCTAGTCTTTTTTCGTTCACCTGAATGGATTCGTCTTCTGCGATAGAATCTACTACGGCTCTATCGATCAGGAAGTCTATAATCCTGGTGCGGAGAGATTTTCTCATGTCCTCATTTTTGAGGTACTTGGTATTGGAAAGTTTTTGGTATTTATCTTGAGCATCGTCGAAATCCAATTCGCTGATGGATTGGTTTCCAACGGTTGCAATGATCTTATTTAAGGATTCGGCGGGACGGATCTCTGAAGTGAATACACTTAGAGAAACTATACCGGAGAATAAGGCGATTTTACGCGAAAATGAAACCGAGGATCCGGGAAAAATTCCTAACACAGGGAAAAGGATGCTCCCGATCCTCTCTTGTTCAACTGTTTTTCGAAAGCCCGAAGGTCTCGTGGATCTTGTTTACGGCAGTTTCTGCATGAATTCTTGGAATTACGCAGGAGATTTTGATCTCTGAAGTGGAGATCATTTCGATATTGATCTCTTTTTCCGCCAAAGCTTTGAACATCTGAGCAGCCACTCCTACATGAGATTTCATTCCGATCCCCACTGCAGAAACGATAGAGATCTCTTCATTGATCTCAGGCTTTTTGGCGCCTTGGGAATTAGAGAAGGATTCCAGAATAGGAAGGGCCAGGCCCAGGTCTTTTTTAGGAACGGTAAAGGAGATGGTGTTTCTTCCGTTATAAGGAGAAGATTGAACGATCACATCCACAAGAATATCTTTGGAACTTAAGTCTCCAAATAGAACTGCTGCAAGTCCAGGTTTATCAGGAACATCTGCGATTGTAATTCTGGCTTGGTCGTTTTTTGCGGTAACTCCGCTTACTTTCAATTTTTCCATAATTTTGTCCTCGTTTACAACCAAAGTCCCCGGATTATTATTAAAGCTGGAACGTACATGAATGACCACATCATAGTTCATTCCCAACTCCACACTTCTGGAATGAAGAACCCCTGCACCTAGGCTTGCAAGTTCCAACATTTCCTCATAAGTGATTTGAGAATGTTTCGTGGCCTGGGGAACCACTCTTGGGTCAGCAGTATATACCCCGTCTACATCCGTATAAATTTCACATTCTTTTGCGCCAAGCACAGCGGCTAACGCTACCGCAGAAGTATCCGAACCGCCTCTTCCCAAGGTAGTGATGTTCTCGTTTTGGTCTATCCCTTGGAATCCGGCTACGATCACAACGCTTCCTTCATTTAATGCTGCATCGATTCTAGAACGATCCACTCCTTGGATCTTTGCATTGGAGAAGTTCCCGTCGGTGATCATCTTGATCTGAGAACCAGTGAACGATTTTGCAGGAACTCCCATATCCCAGAGAGCCATTGCTAAAAGAGAAATAGAGACCTGCTCGCCTGTGGACAATAACATGTCCATCTCTCTCTTAGGAGGATTTTTTGTGATCTTATCTGCAAGATCCACCAACTCGTCAGTCGTATGCCCCATTGCGGAAACGACTACGACAACATGGTTGCCTTCTTCATGATAACGTTTGATTCTACCGGCTACGTTCCGGATGCGATCAGGAGATCCTACAGATGTTCCCCCATACTTTTGGACGATTATGTTTGCCATCGCTGCCTACCATCTTTTTGGGCTCGGAGAGGGGATCAAGAGAAATCAAATAAGAAGCAAGGGAAAGAATCCTTGTTTTCAAGGAAAGTCGGCCGATCTTTATGGAGAGTTCTCCCTTCTTTGGGAGAAGGGGGGCCCCATTTTTTCTCCTATTGATTGGTATCTGATCTTAGCTTATATCATTTTCGCTTTTTCGGCCGGGCTTCTTCTTTCCTCTAAGGCCGGAGAAAGTTTGAGTTCCTATTTTGTCGCGGATAGAAAACTACCTTGGTGGTGGCTTGGAACTTCCATGGTAGCGACCACATTTGCCGCGGACACTCCTTTGGTCATTACAGGAATGGTTGCCTTGGACGGAGTCGGCGGAAACTGGCTCTGGTGGAGTTGGGCAATCGGCTATTTGATCATTACGGTATTCTTCGCGGCCTCTTGGCGAAGGGCAGAAGTTCTTACGGACGTAGAATTCGTAGAATTACGATACTCCGGAACAGGCGCCGCAATACTCAGAGCTTCTAAGGCTTTTTTCTTAAGTATTCTTTTTAATTCGATCATATTGGGTTGGGTCTTTAAGGCGATGTCCAAGATCACTGCTCCCTTCTTGGATTGGAATGTATTGCTTGGTGCAGAAGTATTCGGATCGATCTCAGAAGCTTGGCCGAGCTTTCTAATATTAGGAGATTTGAATACTACAGTTACTGTTCTGATCCTTTTCTCAGTCGTAGTGTTTTATAGCAGTATGGGCGGGATCCAAGGTGTGATCTTTACGGACTTATTTCAATTTGCTTTGGGAATAGGAGGCGCGATCGTATTTGCGATCTTCGCAATCCAGTATGTGGGCGGCTTAGAAGGCCTGTATTCCAAATTAGAGATTCTGTATCCGGGAAGATCCGAATCCATTATTTCTTTTTGGCCAAGGATAGGAGAAGATGAACATGGACTTCCTCTTCAAGTTTTTCTAATATTCATCGGAGTACAATGGTGGATCCAATACCATTCCGACGGATCAGGATATTTGGCCCAAAGGTTACATACCGCAAAAACTCCTAAGGACGCGGAATTAGGTTCTCTTTGGTTTAATATCGCTAATTTTATTCTGCGCACCTGGCCTTGGGTTTTAACAGGATTGGTTTGTTTGGTCGTATTCCCTTTGCAAGACGCGGACTTATTCCAGCCAGAAGGTGTGGTCGTTCAATCCGACAGAGAGATCGCATATCCGGTGCTCATGAAGATCGTTTTGCCTGCAGGATGTTTGGGATTAGTATTCGTGAGCTTGATGGCCGCATTCATGTCTACCGCAGATACACATATCAACTGGGGTGCCAGTTATTTGGTGAACGATCTATATTTAAGATTCTTAAAACCGAATGCAGGGAATAAAGAAACTGTAATCGCAGGAAGGATCGCAGTAGTCTTAATGGCAGGGATTGCTATCTTAGTTGCAACTCAGATGAATTCTATTGCATCCGCTTGGAAGTTTTTCTTAGCGATGGCTTCCGGTCTGGGTTTGCCTCAGATATTAAGATGGATCTGGTGGAGGACAAACGCTTGGACCGAATTGTCCGGAATGGGAACTGCTCTAGTTCTTTCATTGATTTTATATAAAGCATATCCGGACGTAAATGCAGACTATCTACTGTTCTTCACTGCATTGGGAAGTGTGATTGTTTCTATTTTAGTGACTTTTTTGACTGCTCCCGTTCCGGACAAAGTATTAGATACCTTTGTGGCTAAACTGCAACCATTCGGTTTCTGGGGGAAATGGGGCGGAGTTTCCGCTCGCAAAAAATTCTATTATAGAGTTCGGATCTGGTTATTAGCGATATTTTCCTTGTACGCTTGGCTTTTCGGAATTGGTTATGTTCTACAATTGAAATATACGTTAGGTGGCGTTTTCCTTATATTTGGAGTAATCTCAGGATTTATAGTCTTGAAGTTATGGGAAAAGAAGGATTCAGTTTCCTAATATAAATTGTCTTTTTGACGATGGCAATTTTCTGCCGACCCGGATCTAAGATCTCTATTGAATAGATCCGGGTCGTTTTCTTTTTATTATTACATTCTTCTTTGATGGATCCTATATCTTCGGGAGAAATTTCCGTTTCTACGATTAGATCCTGATTACTTGCTTTTAGAAAATCTATCTCCGCTTTTGTGTCCAAAACAAGAAACTCCGGACCTAAGTTCTCTGAAATAGAATACACATACAATGGATCTACGAATGCGTAAATCGCGCCGCCAAAATGAAGCCCATTATAACCTTTGGTTTTATTGTTAAAAGGGAATCTTACTCTTAGTTTTAAAAGATCTTCGGATACAAATTCGAATCTGGAGCCGAGCCTATGATAGACAGGCCAATTTTTGCGGATCATTTTATTAAATTTAAACAGTTTCCATTTTTCTAATATTTTTTTGAAAAGGCCAGCTTCGGAAACGGAGAAGGATAAAGTGCACATTCTTCCCTCCAGTTGTATAAGAATGCCCTTTTTTTGAAAGCATATAGTTTTATGTCAAACTAAATGGGTCAGTTTGGATTCGGAACCTTTCAGCAACCAAAATACCGGATCGGATCCCTTTGACGATTTGATTTAAACTTTAAGGTTTTGGGAGTAGAAAGTCGCTCGGATCGGAGAGAAAAAAAGCTTTTCACTCAAGGGCTTTCCGGCCAGTAAGATACGGTTCCGGAAAGAAAATCCGTGATCATTCTCGGATATAAAAATAATAAAACAGGTGTTATGTTAAGGAGTGAATCATGCAACTAGGTGCAGTCGAAAAGGGGCTTCTTCCGGCTCTTTTGGCAATCGTAATGCTCGGAATGGGTTTCGGGCTGGCAATCGGGGACTTCAAACGGATTTTTACAACTCCTCTCCAAACCTTGGTCGGTACCTTGGGCCATTTCGTGATCATGCCTTTGGCTGCATATGCAGTTGTTTTGATCTTAGGTTTGGAATACGAACTCGCGTTAGGCGTCATTCTCGTGGGATCTTGTCCTAGCGGAACAACTTCTAATTTGGTCAATTATTTAGCAAAAGGAGATGTGGCTCTCGCAGTTGTGATCACCGCACTTTCTACACTTCTTTGTCCTTTGTTGACTCCAGTGATCGTTACATTCTTCGGTTCTTTACTAGATCCTGCCGGGTCGAGTGTGATGCAGATCTCTTTTGTTGAAATGCTTAAGACTGTTGTTGTGATCATTGTGCTTCCGATCTCTATCGGTATGGCGGTAAAACATAAGTTTCCTAACATCGCTCAGAAGATAGAAACTCCTTATAAAATTTTCTCCATTCTGTTTTTGGTTTTTGTAGTCGCCTTTGTAACTTATAAGAACCGGGAAAATTTTATAGATATGGTCCTTTTAGTGGGACTTGCGGTCATTCTTCATAACACTTTCGGATTTTTAGCAGGTTATCTTTTTCCTAAAGTACTGGGGATTGCGGAGAAGCAGGCGAGAACGATCTCTATCGAAGTTGCGATCCAGAATACCACTCTGGGTATGACTCTTGCGATCCAGTTTTTTGGTCCTAAGGTGGCTCTTCCTTCTGCGATCTTCAGTATTTGGATGTATATTGCAGGAATTGCGATGGCTCTTTTTTGGGGTTATGTGGTTCCGCTAAAAGAAGAAAAAGCGGCTTAAAGAAGAATGAAAAAAGAAGAAGGCGGCATTCACCGCCTTCTTCCGAGAGATCATAGTAAAAGGTTAACTAACGCGAACCAGAAATTCGTTACGTTTGCATCGTTCGGGTTCACACTTTCGAAGAAACTTCTGAAAGTAGAGCTTCCCAATAGATAATCGTTAATGAAGGTCCCAAGCGTAATTCCGGTATTTTCTATCTCCGTTCCGGTAAATTCCACGATAGAAGTACAATGGCTATCATTTATACTTCTGTAATATGGTATGAAATATTCGAGATTCGGATATCTATCATATTGAGCCTTTAAATTCTCTATGTCCTGACCCCAAAGAGTGGAAATGATGTATTCTTTATCAGCTGGATTGTTCTCATCTAACCCATAAAATCTTGCATAAGAATACATGGAATAATTGGCATCTCTTCTGAATAGAGTGATCGCCAATTTATCGCTCGGGTATTTTTGGGCCAGTGCCTCGCTGATCTTTCCGTAATCCGCACGAATATCTATGGAAGGGAAATCAGGTTGAGCCTTGCTGATAAAATACTCCGTATTCCAAGCGTCTTTGATCTTTTGGTGCAGGGGCCATTGGTTCCCAAACCCTGGAGCAGGGAAAATCGGTCCCGAATCATTCAATAGATAACTTTTAGAAGGACTTAAAGCTTTTCTAATGAAGTGATAGTTGATCAAAGATCCAGCTCCGCCTGCGCTACATCCGGAAACAAGCATCTCTTTCGGCTTATTAAAGTTATTTTTCAACCAATTGATGACCAGCTCCATATTCTTAGCGCCCACATGACGATAAGTGATAGGAGGATTCTGTCCGGTTGGATCGGAATAGGTCGCTACCTTATTACCAGCGTAGACATCTCCGGTGCAGTACGGAAGAAAGACCTTATTCCAATTGGAAGTTTTAACGTTTTGTCCAGTAGGATGGTTTCTTAATATGATCGGAGAGATCACAGCATTAGGACTTCCTCCTGGAACGTTCGGATCTATAAACGCTCCGAAGTTCATATGGTTATCCGGAATACCGTTCGGATTTGCTGCTCCTCTAATACCTGTTTGCCCGGTACAACTTTCGTAATCCCAACAAGCTCCTCCAGGCTCTAGGTATACTAATAATCTGCTGGAATATCCTAAGATCCAATCTAAGATCCCATCTGCGCGATCTACGAATATTTTGTACGGTGTTCCGTTGCTACATACAGCACCCGGAATGTACACTACGTCGTAAGAGCCATAGACCACGCTTGTTAGATCGTCCAAAACATTTTGCGCTTTCGGATCCGCGTTATCTAATCCGGCTAGATTTCCTGCACCCTTCTCAGGAGTTTCTAAAAGTCCTCCTAATAAAGCCAGGTCCTGTGTATTGTTCGTATTTTGGTCGGGACTACAGTAGAATGACGTCACGGATAACGCTAATACTATTCCTCCTAACCATATTCTCTTCACATCTTTCATTTTGATTTGCCTCCAGTTCTTAACTCCCTATTTCGCTTTTGATTGCGGAAATTCTAATATTACCTGGGCTCCTCCGAGTGTTTCGGAGTTACCTAGGCGAATACGGATCCCCATTCTATCTAATAATTTTTTAGCCAGTGCCAGTCCGATCCCACTGGAGGATTCGGAGCCTGTAGGTTTTGCGGAGAGAATGGAAAATTCCCTGAACATGTTTTTTTCGTCTTCGGGTTGGAATCCAGGTCCTGAATCTTCTATTTTGATAATTAGGGTTTTCTCAAACGTTTTGGAAATTAGTTCACTTTTGAGAGAAATTTCAGAATTTTCAGGAGAGAATTTGGCGGCGTTACTTAATAGATTATCGAATACTCTGTATAATATCTGAGGATTTGCCTGGAAGTAAATATTATACTCTGAGAGACTATCTTCTATCTTTATATTCTTTGAGGAGAATAAGAAGTTTAGATTGCAGGCAACGGATCTTAATAATAGTTCCGGATTTAATTTTTGGGTTTGATTCACGATAGTTTCCGTGTCACCGGAACTTGCTAGATATAGAACGTCTTCGATAGATTCTAGGATTTTACGAGAAGTCCTGTCGATATGATCTAAAATTTCAGGAGGATCGACATAAGAAGAAGCGATTCGATTCGAAGGGGATATATGACTTGGTTCTCTTGTATAAAGTCCTACCAAACTTAAGATCCCGGTGACAGGGCTTTTTAGATCATGGATCGCAATTCTTAAAATTTCAGATTTTTTAATAGACTCCATCACCAATTTTCGATTCAGATCTCGGATAAATTGTTCTTTGTGAAAAGAATTCACCTTGGTAAGGAAACTGATAAGATCCAATAGAATGGTCATAACCATTGTGAAGAAAAAATTCTGTATCAAAAAAGATGAGTTCTTTCCCAACCAGAACATTGCCGCGAAGAATACTGCGTAATTTGTGAAATAGATGATCTTCTTTGCTTTATCCGGATAGCGAAGAAGCACTGCGATCCCTAGTTGAGTGAATGCAAATAAAGAAATATCCGTCCCGAATTGGAAGATCAACAGGTTCATCGCTGTTCCTGCGGAAGTTAAGAATAAGGTTCCGGCTATCGCGATCCATCTTCTGCTTTTCTCGCTTTTTAGAATGGGAAAATTTAGAAGAGCTGTAAAAAGAAAACAGCCAGGAATAAAAATAGAGTTATAAATTAAGAGGGGAAAATACCCGGAGTTTTTTAGAAAGTCAGCCCAATCCAGGACTGCAAAAGGGATATAAACAACGAATAAAAATGGGAAAAGATATCTGAGGATCAGATAGACTTCAAAGTACGCGGATCGGATGAATTCTTCGTTACTTCTGACTTCTCTTAAGATCTGAAAATGTTTCTTTATAGATAGTATAAAGTTTTTGGTCCTAAATCGAATTGCAACATAGAAATGTTTCACGGCAGACCTAATACCTTATGATTCGAATTTTTGAATAATGAGAGAAGTTTACTTCCTTGGGATCGACTAACGGGAATACTATGGTCCGTATGGAGAAGTAGTCGATAGGTAGTAGGTGTTTTGAATAAGATCTTTTTGACTTCTTCCAATCGGACCAGATAACTTCGGTGGGCCCTGAAGAATCCATATGCTTCCAGATCCTTTTGGAGTTGGTCCAAGGTTTTTCTGACCTTCTCCACATTTCCATCTTTAGTAAAGAGTCTTGTGTAATTTCTTTCCGATCTTGCGAATACTATATTCTCCGGTTCTATCAAATTGATCCCCTCTTCTTTTTTTAGAGGAATTACTTTCGGAGAGAACATATTCGGATGAGATGAAAGATATCTTTGGATGGAGATCCCGAATCTTTCTCTTGTGATCGGTTTTGGTAGGAAATCCAACACGGAAAATTCAAAAGCTTTTACCGCATTATCTCTTTCAGAAGATACAATGATCGTTTGAAAGAAACTTCTGCTTTCGATTTCCAGAAGTTTGAAGCCGGTTTCTCCTTGGAGATTTATATCCAAGAATAATAGATCCAAAGGATTTTTGCGTATAAATTCTGCTGCTGATTCCGGATCTGAAACTACATGGATACTTTGTATCCTTTCATTCAAAAATTCTTTCGCTAAAATTTCCAAACAGCGAGAGGACAATACATCATCTTCTACGATTAGGATTCGCATAAGCGGGAGTTTACTCTAGGTTCTATAACTAGTCAATTTATTAGGGACAAAGAGATCGCATTGGGGGACGAATGGATCGTTTTATGTAAAACAACCGTTATTAATAACGCATGGATTTTTAGCATAAATCCAGTGACAAGATGTTATACGTTATGCGAAATATGGGAGGTCGGAAGAGGATGCAGAATTTATTCTGCAAGTGAAAATCCTGTTGGAATTCCAACAGGTGTAGGGAGATGAAATTCGGTTGATTTTTACAGAGATTTGTGATATGGGCACAATTTGTTTGCTCGAAAGTTTTTGTGTACCACCGTCCGGCCCCCACCCAAAGTAGGGTGGGGCGTGAAATTTATGGTGCTGATTACAAATTTGACTTCGCTATGCTCAGTGACCCTTCGGGAATATAGCTCCCTATGGGTCGCTACGATTGGGTGGGGAGGTCTTTTTCTAAAATAGAGACCTCTCCCGTAGCAGCGCTGCCCGAGCTTTATAGGCTCGCTCACCCACTACCGGTTGTTTGCGAGGGAGCCGCCCATTCGTTTTATGAATTCATAATATACTTTTTATCTTTTTCAGGGTGATGGCTTTGGAGTTTCGAATTTGCTATAAAGGTCCGGCTTTTGGGTTGGATTTCTCCGACGGGAGGGGAGGCCAAAAAGGATGGACAGACTGGAAAAACCGGGTTTTGTTGAAAAAGTGGGACCGGTTTTTGACCGGCTTTCCTGTTTTTGATCTTATATATTTTTTAAACCGATCTATTCTTAAATGTAAGGGGAAATCCGATGTCCGGGCATAGTAAGTGGGCAACGATTAAACGCAAAAAGGACGCTATCGATTCTAAAAGAGGGGCGATTTTCACCAAGGTGGTCAAGGAGATCACAGTTGCGGCTCGTATGGGCGGAGGGGACATTAACACCAATCCGAGACTTCGACTCGCGGTATTGAAGGCAAAGGCAAGTAACATGCCCAAGGACAATATCGACCGAGCGATCAAAAAAGGAACTGGAGAGTTGGAAGGCGTTGTATACGAAGAATGCCTTTATGAATGTTTCGGCCCTGGTGGAACCGCAATCATGGTGGAAGCGGTAACAGATAAAAAATCTAGGACCACTCCCGAGATCAAAAGTATTCTTACTAAATTGGGCGGCTCATTGGCGACTACAGGTAGCGTTAGTCGTCTTTTTGAAAGAAAAGGGATCATCGTGATTCCTTCCGATCAGATTTCCGAAGAGGAATTATTCGAATTATCGGTCGGTGCAGGCGCAGAAGATGTGCAGAACGAGGGAGAAGTTTTCAGAGTAGTGACTTCTCCGGATGATTATGAGGCTGTCCAAACTGCTTTGACCGACAAAGGGATCAAGTCGGAAGAATCCGAGATCAAATTCGTGGCCTTAGTCGGTGCGGAAGTTTCTGACAAAGAAACTGCGGAAAAAGTAATGAAGTTGATCGATAACTTGGAAGGTCACGACGATGTTCAAGGTGTGAACTCCAATTTCGAACTGTCTCCTGAATTAGAAAAAGAATTCGGCTGAGAGTTTTTAGAAGTCGCGGGGGTTTTCTTCTTCGGCTTCTTCTTCCTTTTCTTGAGATCGGTGATTGGCAGAATTTTGTTGGAATTCCTACAAGGTTTTGCGCGAGAAAATTCTATTGCTGATTGGAAGGATTTATGATAGTGGGGAATTGGCTCTCCCACAAGCCACTCCCCCCACCCGATGCCGGGCGGGGGCGCCCTTTTACCCAGGTAGGAGTTCCTACAACTTAGAGTAAGATTTTAACTCAGGAGTCTTTTTGGTGAAAATTTTAGGAATAGACCCTGGGTCCCATCGTCTAGGATATTCCGTTCTTCAGAAAGATAAGTCTGTAATCCGTGTTCTTACGTACGGCACGATAGAAGTTCCAAGTGGAACGAAAAGTCCAGTTAATTTGATTGCCATTCGTAGACAGTTGGACGCGATCTTGGATGAGTATCGTCCTGATCTCGCTTCTGTCGAAGAATTGTTTTTTGCTAAGAATAGAACGACTGCCGCTAAGGTTTACGAGGCGAGGGGGGTCGTTCTTTTAACATTAGGAGAGCATAATATTCCTGTAGTCGAGCCGACTGCTTCCCAAATCAAAAAGGGAACTACAGGCAGCGGGATCGCGGACAAAAAAGATATTAAAGCTGCTCTTAAACTTCTTTTAGGCCTGGAAAATTTAACGGGGCATGATGATTCTTGGGATGCTATTGCGTCTGCTTATGTAGGTTTCGCGATGAGCGGCTCTTTTAAAAAAAAGTGATATATTGGAGAATCTATGGATCGGAAATTTTTACCTTTTGCGCAAAAACGCAGATCCGTTTGCCTTAACCCTAGGATAGAATCGATCGATTTTTTATTTGCTTAGATATACGCCTAACAGCACCGCGGTGATACAAATTGTCGTGCTAAGCAATATATATGCAAAAAAACTAAAATAGCTTCCTGATTGTAGAAGTTTTAGGTTTTCTAAAGCGAAAGCGGAGAAGGTCGTAAATCCTCCGCAAAATCCTACAGTTGCAAACAGTCTAATTTCTTCCGAAATTTTTCCTTGAGATAGTCCGTAAAATACTCCGATCAATAGAGAGCCTAGGATGTTTACTGCAAATGTGGAAATCGGAAATAAACCGGATTCTTTCGAGATTGTTTGGGATAATATATATCTACAAACTGATCCTAAAAATCCTCCCAGTCCTACGATCAGAAGATTCATTTCGTATTATCTTCGTATAATATTTGCAGTCCCCTTAAAGTGAGTAGGGGTTCTATCTTATCGAAAATTTTAGGATTTGCTGCGTGGATGGTGGTTACAAGTCCCCCAGTCCCGATCACTCTGTAATCATTTCCGTGAGCCGCTCTGACTTCTTTGATGATCCCTTCCAGAAGTCCTATCCATCCAAAGAAAAATCCTGCCTGTATGGACTCTATAGTAGAATCTCCTAATATTTTAGTAGGTGCTTGGAATACTATCGGAGGTAATTGCGCTGTGTTTCTGGTTAAGGCATCCATGGAACCTTTAAGTCCCGGTGCGATCACTCCGCCCAAATAATCAGGAGTATCATCCACTACGCAAAATGTGGTAGCTGTTCCTAAATCTATGATGATTGATTTTCCTGGATGATCCTTTACGGCGGCAGCAGCATTTACCAATCTATCTGCGCCTATCTCAAAAGGTCTGGGATACTTGATCCCGAAAGGCAACTTCATTTGGTATTGAACTCTGATCGGTTCTATTTGGAACCAATCATGGATCATTCTTTCTATGATCGGATTCAATTGAGGGACCACAGAGGAATAGATGCCGCCTACGATTTGGCCGCTATCTATTTCGAATTCTCGGAGGAAGCCCTTGAGATAAAGCCCCATCTCATCGGAGGTTCTATCTCTTCGAGTGACTGTTCGTCTATGGAAAATCGGTTCTTTGGAACCGTTCTTATAAATACCGAAGACCGTGTTGGTATTTCCAACGTCGATTACTAGGATCATTCTATCCCAGGGACCTAAAATCCTCGGGGCTGTCAATGAATTCGACCATGTTTCCGACCGAGGTCCGGGCTAATAATTTTCCTTCTTCATTAACTCCTAGAAGAGTTGCGGTTTTTTGTTCTCCGCTTTCCGTCCAAGCAATGGTCTCTCCCTTCCAGAGAAGTTTTTCATTTATGAATTCTATTCTTTTTTCTCCATCTGAAATTGCTAACACTGCATCGTTCAGAAGAGGAAGTAATGTTTCTAAAAACCGGTTCCTTCTTCCTTTTTCATTTTGATCGTCAGTGATAAATCCTGCGTCGCTTAGATAATCCGGAATTTCAGTGCCATACAGATTGGCCCCTATCCCTAGGATCCAATCCCAAACTTCTCCTTCTTTTTCCGTTTCGATCAATATGCCGCAGACCTTTTTTCCATTTAGGTAGATATCATTCGGCCATTTTATCCTAAGGTCTTTTTTGCTGGCAGAAGGATATACGGCCAAAATCGCCTTAGCGACCGCGACTCCAACATAGAGAGAGAATAGCCCGGGTGAAGATAAGTTGGAATCAGAGGAAAATTTGCCGGAAAAGATAAAAGGCTCTTTTCCCAAAATACTCCAGGTTTTTCCTTTTCTACCCCTTCCGGAAGATTGAAAATCCGCTAGGATCCAAGACCCTGGTGGGAATTCCTTTCCTTTTAGGATGGTATTCGTGGAACCTGCTTCCGAGAGAAATATTCCTTTTTCGGGATCCAATAATTGAAACGACATGAGTTCTGTTTAGTACCCTTTTCCGATCCTTCGGACAAGAAAAAATCTGGCACTTGTGCGAAAAAGACAGGTCCTATAACTAAACAAAAATTCCTCCCTACAAATATATATAGAAAGAGGTTCCTTTGAAGCTTTCCGAGGTTTCTATTCGTAATCCGATTTTTGCGTGGATGATGATGGCTGCTATCATCCTGCTGGGAAGTATAGGCTTCTCTCGTATGGGACTTTCTCAGATGCCGGACGTGGACTTTCCGATCGTGAACGTTACTCTCAACTTGACTGGCGCGAATGCTCAGGTCATGGAGACCGACGTAGTCGATCCTATCGAAGAAGTTCTTATGACAGTCCAAGGTGTGGTAGAAGTTCGTTCGGTTTCCACGGACGGTTCTGCAACGATTACGGTGGAGTTGGAGCTCAAACGGGACGTGGATGTCGCAGTCCAAGAGATCCAAACCAAAATTGCTCAGGTAAGTAATAAACTTCCTGATGATCTTGACCCTGCTATCATCATGAAGTCCAATCCGGACGACCAACCGATCATCTGGGTTGCATTGACTGCCCCGAATAGAAGCGATCAAGAAAAGATGGTCTTCGTTAAGACCAGGCTCAAGGATAAGTTTCAAGAAGTTCCTGGAGTAGGAGAGATCATCCTAGGCGGCTACGTGGACCGCACAATCAATGTGTTCTTGGATCCGATCCGACTTTTGAGAGCGGAACTTACAGTCACCGATATCATCAATACATTAACGGAACAGAATATAGAAGTTCCTTCCGGAAGAGTGCAGAATAAACTCTCCGAAGTTTCTTTAAGAGCGGTTGGAGATGTTCCAACTGTAGAACAATTTTCTAATATATATATCAACTCCAGAAGTGGGGCTGCGATGTTCCGTCCAGTCCGCTTGAGAGAAGTCTCTAAGATCGAAGACGGCCTGGATGAGATCAGAAGAATTTCTAGATTTAACGGAGTCTCAGCTGTAGGTCTCGGGATCAAAAAAATCAAAGGTGCAAACGCAGTAGAAGTCGGCGACTTGGTGAAAGAAAAAGTAGAAGAGCTTAGGCCGAGTCTTCCTCCCGGATTCGAAATGAATATTTCCAATGATAACACTACTTTTATCAGAGATTCAGTTCACGAATTAGTTTTTACTCTTATACTTTCCGCTGTGCTTACAGGAATTGTATGTAGATTGTTCTTGGGAAATTGGAGCAGTACTTGGAACGTTCTTCTTGCAATCCCTACTTCCGTAATGGGAACCTTTTTAATACTGTATTTTGCAGGTTTTACATTAAACACATTTACCTTGCTCGGTCTTTCTTTGGCAACGGGTATCGTCGTGGACGATGCCATCATGGTATTGGAGAATATCAGTAGGCATAGAGAATCCGGAAAAACTTGGTTCCAGGCATCCTTGGATGGTGCCTCCGAGATTAGATTTGCTGCGTTAGCTGCCACACTTGCGATCATCGCGATCTTCCTTCCGGTTGCGTTTATGTCCGGGATCATAGGTCGTTACTTTTTGGAATTCGGAGTTACGGTTTCCGTAGCGGTTGCTCTTTCTCTATTCGAAGCATTGAGTTTTACTCCGATGAGAGCCTCTCGTTATAGGGAAAGTAAAGAAGCCCAGAAAAAACAAAAATCGAAGTCACCTTTTACCTTACCTGCGGACACATTCTTTTCCAAACTAAAGAACAGCGCGGATCGTTTTTCTTTTTTCAAAAGAATGGATCCTGTGATAGAGAACTTCCTTCAGTTCTCCGAGAGAGTTTACGGTAGAGTTTTAGAATTTGTAATACGTAAACCCGGAACAGTGATTGTCTCTTCTATTCTATTTTTTGCATTTTCTCTTATCTTTTTATTCTTACTCAAAAAGGAGTTCATTCCTCCTCAGGATATGGGAAGGTTTATCGTTCGAGCAAAAATGCCTATCGGTTCTTCTATCATTCGCACTGACGAAGCGATGAAGAAGGTAGAGAATTATCTCAGCTCTCGTCCTATTGTGGAAAAATATATGAGCAATATTGGAGGAATGGGAGGCACCGAATCCAATACCGGAATGTTCTTTGTTACCATGAAGGATATGGGAAACCGTCCTAAGAGTAAAAAAACGGGAAGTGAGATCACTCAGTCGGAAGTTTTCATAGAATTCAGAAAAGATCTGAAAGAACTTGTGCCGGAAGCAAAGTTTTCCGTCCAAGATCTTTCCCAAAGAGGTTTCAGCGCGGGAAGAGGTTATCCCGTCGAGTTGGTTTTGACAGGACCTGATTGGGCCACACTTGCGAAACTTTCCGATTCTATCCGTGAAAAATTAGATTCTTCTAAAACGATTTTGGATATAGACACAGACTATGTTTCCGGACAACCGGAGGTAAAAATTCTACCAAACAGAGAAGCGGCTGCACTCCGTGGTGTGAGTATGGCGAATATCGGGAATACTATCGGGCCTCTGATGGGAGGACGTAATGTAAGTCGTTTTACCGAGAATGGTCGAAGTTTCGATGTTCGAGTCAAGATAGACAAGAACATGGGAGAAAATACGGACATCATTCCGAATATTGGGGTCAGGAACACTTACGGAGAGATCGTTCGTTTGAAGGATGTACTGGTTCTTCAAGCAACCAACACTCTTAAAAATATCACCAGAGTGAACAGAGATAGATCCATTAAAATTTTCGGGAACCCACCGAAAGAAAAAGGACAAACCTGGGCTACCAGCGAAGCAATTCGGATCGCAAGAGAAATGCTCCCGGAAGGGTATAATGTAGATGTTACCGGTTCTGCAAAAACTGCTTCCGAATCACAATCCAGTTTGTCGGGAGCTTTGGTCTTAGGGATCGTAATGTCGTTCATGATCTTGGCTAGTCAGTTCAATAGTTTAAAGCAGCCTTTCTACATTCTTCTTTCCATGCCTTTTAGTTTTTCGGGTGCGTTAATCGCTCTTTGGATAGCCGGCCAGTCCTTCAATATGTATAGCTTTATCGGATTGATCCTACTCTTGGGACTCGTTAAGAAAAACTCCATTCTTCTTGTGGAGTTTGTGAATCATGTCAGGGGAGAAGGGAAGAATATTGCGGATGCGATCCGGATCGGGTGCCCTGTTCGCTTAAGACCCGTCCTCATGACCACATTCTCTTCGATTGCGGCTGCTATTCCTCCCGCTTTGGCCTTGGGGCCTGGAGCGGAAACCAGGATCCCGATGGCGATCACCATTTTAGGCGGTTTGATCGTTTCTACATTGATCACTTTGGTGGTCGTCCCAGCCGCTTATTATCTTATGGAAAATGAGAAAGATGAAGTACGTAGATACTCTTAAGAATTATAAAAATATAATATTCTTCATTCTTGCTTGTCTCCTGTTTTGGGAATGCGCTTCCAGTCCGGAAGTGAAAGTCGCAGACGGAGTAGTGGAAGAAAGTTTAAAAAATATTACAGGGATCACTACGCAAGATGTGGAGAAAACTATCGCGAAAGAAACATTCGGCTTGGATGATCTTTATATTCTTGCGGTAGAAAGAACGGAAAGGATTGCCTTAAAGAATGAGGCGACAGAACAAGCACTAGCACAGAAAGACAAGGCATTCGCAGGTTTTATGCCTACTCTTTCTTATGTTTTCAACAAGTTCTATTCGATCCCTGGTCATACACAGCAGCCTTCTATAGTAGATAATTATAAAACATATAAGGCCATTCAGAGCGGGGATCCTCTCAGTTTATTACCTTCTTCCAGTACCGGAAGTAATCTTCCTCCTACTGTTGGAGCAGGTTCTCGTTTGTTACTTAGTATTCCGATCTCCGCGGGACTATCTTCTTACCAGGATTATAGAGCCTCCAAAAGTTTGGCGGAGCAAAGAAGATTAGAAGCAAAACATGAAGCAGGTCGAATGTATTTAGAAATTGCACAGGCCTATTTCAACTTTCTACAATTGGAAGAAAGTGTGAAAATTTCCCAAGAAGCATACGAGTTGAATCAGGACTCCTTGCAGGAAAGAAAAAGAATGTATGCTGTAGGAAGGATCATGAGATCGGATCTTCTTAATTCTGAGACCAGTCTTTCCAACGCCGAGGCTGTTCTTGCGGATGCAAAATTCCAATTGGAGCAAGTGCGTATCACATTGGCCACGATGGTTGGTTATGAAAAACCGATCTCTGTTGCTGGATTCAAGGCAGAATTGGAGCCGGTTCCTACCGGTATGGAGCCTGAAGAATATTTAGCAAGAAGATACGATGTTCTTTCTGCCCACCAAAGTGTCAAGGTGGCCGAAGCACAAAAGGACAAGGCATGGGTGGGTTTTGCTCCTACGATCGCATTAAATAATTATTATTCTTTTCCTTATCCCGGCACGACTCATTCCAAAGATATCACTGCTCAGCTACAGATTACTATGCCTCTAACTCCATTCTCTCAAATGGCGGATCTAAAGGCGGCGGACTCTGCAAAGAAGCAAGCAAAGTTAACTGCTTCTCAAACTAGAAGAACTGCTACTCAGGAGATCCGGAATGCTTTTGAAAGTTTTAAGAATTCCCAAAAGATATTAGCGATCTACCAAAAGGCTTTCGTATCCGCTCAAGAAACTTCTCAAAGCCAGGCGAGCGGTTATCGTTCCGGTAGAAATAGTAGGATAGAAGCGATTGCCTCCAAGATAGCAATGTTAAATGCAGAGATGACTTATCGAAAAATGTTGCATCAACATTCTCTAAATCGTATTGCTCTTGGAGTTGCAATAGGAGAAATTCCTCATCTTCCCGGAGAAAAAAAGGAAGAATAAACAAACGGCCGACGATTGCCGGCCGTTATTTTTTATACAGCCGCTGCAGCTTGCCTGTTCGCTCTTTCTAGACGCAATAGATTTCCTTCTGCGATAGCTAAGGAATCTATATTATAATCTTGTGAATGTTTGATCCTTTGTTTTTTCAGATCCCCATCTACTTGAGTAAGGGATTTTTCTAACAACATCCCTGCCACGAATCTAGCTGCGATCTCCACGGTTTCGAAAGCGAGTTCGTCTTTTGTAAAACTGTCTCCTATCGATTTGTAAGAATGAACTACTTGTTCCAATTTTTCCCAAAGAGATCTTAGATCTGTAGAAGGAGAAAATTTGGACATTTCTTCTTCTGCGTAAGCCCTTAGATGTCCGCTTGCTGCCATCCCGGAGACCACTCCTCCGATTGCCGCTACGATCTGCAATTGAGTGGTGCCTTCGTAGATTGTGGTGATCCTACTGTCTCTGTAGATCCTTGCCACATCGTAATCTTCGGTGTATCCACTTCCGCCATGGATCTGTATCGCGTCGGATGCAAGAGCCACGCAACCTTCGGAGGCGTAATATTTGCTCATCGGAGTGAATAAGTCTGCGAGTTTTTCCCAACGACGGATAGTCTCGTCTTGGTTTACATCTCTCTCGCTCTTACCTTCTTCTTTGAGCATTCTTTCTTTTTTCCAATGATAGAGATCGATAGTTCTTCCTGTTTCGGAAACTAGACATCTTGTGGCCAAAATTTCCCTTTCCATCTTGTCCAAAATTTTTCGGACTGCAGGGATTTTCTCTATAGGTTTGCCGAATTGTATCCTTTCTGACGCGTATTTTTTTGCTTCGAAATAGGCGGCAGTTCCGATCCCTAAGGATTGGGTTGCGATCGTAAGTCTCGCAGCATTCATCATCCCCATGGAATATTTTACAAGACCGTAACCTGTTTTTCCGATGAGCACTCCTGGAGAATTTTCAAAGACTACTTCGCAAGTAGGTGAACAATGTAATCCCATTTTATGTTCAATCCCTGCTACATGAACGTCTTTTCCCTGTACTAAGAAGAAAGAAAGTCCTCTTGCTCCACTCTCAGGGCTTCCTGTTCTTGCTAACGTAAGAATTACGGAAGGAGAATCCACATAACCGCAGGCATGAGTAATAAAACGTTTTGCCCCGTTAATCCTCCATATCCCATCCGGATCTTGAGTCGCTCTGGTTTGCACATTAGGTAGATCGGAACCGTAATTTGGTTCGGTCAAAGCCATGGCAGCGCTGAACTTTCCTGCGGCGATCTGAGGCAACCATTCGTTGCACATTTCGTCGGAAGCATATCTTTCCATGATCTCGACTATATTAATATTTCCGTATGCTAGACAGAATGCTGCATCTGCTCTGGCAGCTATCTCACACATCATGGATTGTACAGTCGCAGGAAGACCCAAACCTCCGTATTTTCTGGAGATGGAAATAGGCATAAGACCTGCATCCTTTAAGGTTTTATAACATTCTTCTTGTGCTTTTGGGAAGGTGACCTTGCCGTTCTCATATTTTAAACCGGTTTGGTCCATTTCCTTACTACGAGGAGCCACGAAGTCTCCCATAATTTCTCCCAATGCGTCCACGGTAGATTTATAATAATCTATCGCTTCCTGGACACTAGAAGGTGCATATGCATATCTTTCGTCGTTCGTCTGCTTGTATTTGGCGGCGTCATGGAAATCGCCTTCGTATGCTGCTACGATCTCCTTCCAATCTATAAGATTATCAAAATGAGTTTGTAAGTCGGCATTATCCTGGAAATAGTTTCCTTGAATCATTTGTACACTCCCTGTCGCTTAGAGGTATTAGGTGTACTGCTTTATTAAGCTTGTGTCAAGTATTACCCGATCGCTTTGTTTTTGGATTGATAACTTTGGTTTGTAATGCGAACAAAGGAGAAGAACCGAACAGGTGTTTGGAATAATGTTTGAGCTTTACAACTAGAACAATATAATAATTTAACTCATAAAGTAACCTTTTCCGAGAGAAATCGAAGTTTCTGACGAGGAATTGAACCATGTATCGGATCGGATTAGGAATCGGTTTTATATGTTTATTAGGAAGCTTTCTATTAGGGTGCTCCGAATCTGAAGGAGCTCCGAAAGAAAAGAAAGGAGGTAAAATGAAATACGAAGTGCAGAAGTCGGAAGAAGAATGGAAAAAAGTCCTAAGTCCGGAACAATACCGGATCATCAGAGAGAAAGGGACAGAAAGAGCGTTTACCGGAGAATATTATTACAATAAGGAAAAAGGAAAATACCTTTGCGCTGCCTGTGGAGCCGAGTTATTTAATTCGGACACTAAGTATGAATCCGGAAGCGGCTGGCCTTCTTTTTATAAACCTACAGCGGACAAGTCGGTCCAGTCTGAAACGGACACAAGCCTTGGAATGACGCGCACGGAAGTTCTTTGCGCCAGATGCGGCGGACATTTGGGACATGTGTTCCCCGACGGTCCTGAACCGACCGGGCTAAGATACTGCATCAATTCAGCTTCTTTGAAGTTTAAAAAAGACTAATATTCAAAGGAAAGAATGGCTTCTACTCAAGATCGGTTAGGCGAAATATTCCGAAACCTACATTCTCAAGATATTTTTGTAATGCCTAACGCATGGGATGCCGGAAGCGCTCGTATGTTAGCAGGTGCGGGATATTCTGCGATAGGAACTACGAGTGCCGGTATCGCTTTTGCGGCCGGATTGCCTTTTTATACCAGGGATAGGAGAT
Organism: Leptospira johnsonii; assembly: GCF_003112675.1. Classification (NCBI taxonomy): domain Bacteria; kingdom Pseudomonadati; phylum Spirochaetota; class Leptospiria; order Leptospirales; family Leptospiraceae; genus Leptospira; species Leptospira johnsonii. The sequence continues at coordinate 1,637,161 of NZ_BFAY01000011.1, forward strand.
CCTAAAACGATTGGCACATTAGTAAATTCTATCAATGGTCCATTGAATGTTGTAATGGGTTTAAGTCATAACCAACTCACCGTTGAACAATTAAGATCTCTTGGGGTTCGAAGAATTAGCATAGGCGGAAGTCTCGCTCGAGCCTGTTTTCATCTGATCCGTCAGGCTGCGCTTGAAATTATGAACTCAGGCACTTTTACCTATGCGGATCATCAGTATTCTCAAAAAGAATTATGCGATTTTTTTGCGGAATACGAGGCTAAAACAAAATGACATTCTTCCACTTTTCACAGAGTAGAAGGACATAAAATTCTGTTTGCGCCTCGGGGCTGAGAATGGATTCTACCGTAGGGCGGGATTTTCGCCCGCGGCAGAAACCGAATGAAGAGAGACCATCTTACTTACCTTCCTGAAAAAGGGAATATCCGTCCCGTATTCGTACAACATTTAGCTGAGATCTATCACCATATATATTATTTTTTCTGTCATATCCTGGGGATCTTTATAGAACTTCCGGACCATACCGAAGGATACAAGCGACCTATCGTATGTGTTTCCGGATTTTTAGGAAGAGGTCTGACCTGGTCGGCGATGCGTAAACATCTAATCTCTCTTGGACATCCTGTGTATGTAGTCCCTCTTGGTTTCCAAACAGGAAACATCCGTAAAAAAAGTAAGATACTGGAGAATTTCCTAATAGAGAAGGATATCAAAGACTGTTATTTGATCTGCCATTCCATGGGTGGATTGATCGCTGCAGGTTTAACTTATAAAGGACGAGACAGGGTCCGAAAAATTTTCGTCGTAGGTTCTCCTATGAATGGAACTTATATGGCTTACCTTGCTCCAATCTTTCCTTGCACCTGGCAAATGATGCCTGGATCAAAATTAGTGAAGGAAGTTGTAGAAACTTATTCAAAATTTCATAATGTACAAGCGGTGTTTACAAAAGGAGAAGGTATAGTCCGTCCTTGGGAAAGCGCTACCCTGGGCCATTTTGACGATGTTGAGATCCCTGAATATGGACATCTGAATTTATATTTAGGACCTCTAGGAATAGAGTGTATTGGCTCCTTGGTCACTTCCGAAGAGAAGAAGGATCCACTTCCTATCAAACAAAAACCGGCTGCTAAGGAAGATATTAAGAAGGACGTTGTCACTTCTGCTTCCAAAAAAGCTTCTCCTAAAAAACCGGCGACTAAGAAAGCGAGTCCTGCTAAAAAGAAAACGACTAAGCCAGTTCCTAAAAAAGCAAAACCTAAAAAGAAACGTTAGACTCCTTTATTGTTTCGGTGGGAAGTACGTAAGAGATTTTCCGCCGGAGTCCCATTTCCTTGTTCCGGCTCCCCAAACAGTAATCGAATTTTTTTCAGAAGTGAAACTTGTTGTCCCATCCGGGAACACATTCACCTGGTATTTAGGAGTCTCCAGTCGATACGTTCCATTCTTAAAAAGGAAAACTCTTTCCTTTCTAGGAGATTGAAACACACCTTCTGCTTTCCCTATCAGCGATTCTATCTTCAACGAAAAAGGAACTCGAATATCTGGAATGGAAGAAGGATCGGTAATATTCGTTAACTCAGCAATTTCTTCCGTATTGAAAGAAGAAGCTTCCGAGGAAGTAAAAGGTAAAGTGATAGTTCCGACGATTTCCCATTCCAAAAATTTTGTCGGAAGATCTTTGGTTTCCGAATCTAAATAACTTAACAGATCCGATTGCAATTTAGAAACATTCGAATTGAGCACGGATCTTAATGCGGAATCTATACTTTCTCCTTCACAAGTTTTATCCCAAAGATCTTTGATCTTAGAAATCCCGTATTTTCGGGAGATAAAGTCCATTGCAAGAAATCCAGCAAGATAAGGATCCGATCTTTCCAACTGCAATTTGTTCTTTTTGAGAATAAAGTTTTCATAATATTCTCTATATTTGGTTCCTTTATATTTTGGCCACCCGTATTGTGCAATAAATTCGGCGTGACCTTCTACAAGCCAGGCAGGTTGAACAATGGGGGGTTGGTTTTTTCCAGTTCGGATCGCGCCACATCTGATCTGCTGCATATGATGAGTGATCTCATGATAGATCATATGAGTAGGTTGGGTAGAATATTGATGTCTTCTGATCTCCGGATCTGCATCTTCCGGTATCATATCCTTTTCAGAACTTGGATCGCAGAAACTGATCCCGTAAATCCCACCTCTACCACCACTGCAAGCAATCCCGGCTAGATTATTAAATTCTCTGAACGATTTCGCATCTTGGAAAAAAGCTACCAGGATCTTAGAAGAAGGGACCAGATCGAAATCATTCTCCGCTTTTTTGAAAAAATCTTTCGTAGTTTTAGATTCCGTAAACGCATGTACGAAAAGTGAATTTTTAGGTTCGAACTCGAAATAAAAACGATCTTTCTGTTCTGATAGTTTTCCGTATCTTCCTGGTTTCGTAAATCGGAAGAATTTTTTCTCCGAAGTATTCTCATACAGGTATTCCAGTTTGCCCGACACAGTATAAAAAGAAACTGTGATCTGAGATTTGTCGGGAAAGGTTAGCACTTGCTCCGATTGGCAGTTCGGGCATTTTTTAGGAAAGGAATAGATCTTAACTCCTTCTTTTTCTAATCCCCATTCTTCAGAGGATCTATGCATAAAACTAGTGCCGTCTTTTAGATCCCATTTATAAACTCCGGGACTCCACTGATAAACAGTTCCTCCATCCGGCCCTGTGTAGTACCCGACTGTATTCGGAATTTTTAATTCAAAATCTTTACCATTCGGAAAAGTAAATTTATCCAATTCTTCCCAGTTAGAAGGAGCGGTTTTCCAATTCGATAGAATAAACTTAGGAGAATTGGAACCGTTTAGCAAATCCACTTTAGGAGTTTGGACTTGTGCGTGAAACGAGGAGGTAAAAATCAGAGTGTAAACTAGGATCTGAAAAATTCTTAGTCTCAATGTATTTCTCCCGATTTATCTAAGAAGAGACGAAATAAACTAAGACTGGTCTTCCGATAAAACGATCAAAGAATCGGATTCATGCAGGGAAAAATATTCAGACTTATCCGGGATCAAATACACTCCATAACCTTTGGATTCATCCGTTTCTTCCGAAACGATCCTGATCCCAAAACAGGTTTCCTTTCTTTGTTGGGCAGCATACATACAATCAGCAAAGTTCACACGTTTTGGAAAATCCTCGAAATATAAAAATGCGGGTTTGAGATAGATCTCGCTTCCTTCCGGATCGAATAAACTTTCATATACTCTCATTACATCCGGTTCTTGGGAAACTTGCGCCATCATTTTGGAAACGAATTGGTTCGAGATCAAAAAGTCTTTTACGCCAGTTTCTAAAACTAATTCCGTATTTTCGGAATTCATGATCTCGGTAATAAGTTGGGTCTCAGCTTTTTTACCGCCTGATCGGTGTTTCTTCTTAAAGTATTGTCGGAACCTCAACAAAAGAGAAATGGTCCTTGCGTCTACTTCCTCGATGTTCTCCTTCTCCTCGGCCAGGAATATTACGGAATCATACTGTTCAGGAGAAAGTTTCTCCAAAATACCTTCTTGGGAAAGATTTGCGATCAAGGATCTAAGCTTGATCTGAGGATATTTTCTCTTGAGTTTTGCAAGAGTAGTTTTGATCTCTTCGTTGGATTCGTTTATTAAAAGATCAATTTGAGAGTCTGGAGAGGAAAATTTTGCATATTCGTCCACGATGATCTTACTTTTGGAATTCCAACCAATGATCAATTGTTTGTCGATCGGCCGTGAAAGAGTAGTATTCGGATAAGAAAGCGCAGCAGTCACAACCAAGGGCTTCTCGTCGAATTTGATCTTAGAATCGTCTTCTGCAAGAATGATTGCATCTTCTTCATTCTCCGGTAAATATTCAGGATCCGGATTTAAAATAATCTGCCCGCTGGTCTTTCTAAAACCTAAGGGGACAGATTCCTTAAATCTAAACGAAATTTCGGAATAGTTTAAGCCTCTCCAACCGTTCTTAGGTTTATAAAAATAGATCTCATTTCCTTCGAAACCGACCAAATTGGAATACACAATCGCAAGACCGGAAGTTCTGGAAGTTTGAACAAGCAATTTAGAAAGAATACTTCTTTCGTCCATAACCTGGACTGATTCGGAGAGGTCAGAAGCAATATTCCGATTTTCTAATCCATGAAGTTCTGCAACGATAGGAGGAAGACCGGACTCTCCCTTTAAAGCTACGAGTGCCATAATGGACTTTAATACTTTTGCATCTCCTATGGATTTACCTTCTTCAGATTCCTCCGAACCTGAAGGATTGAGTATGATGATACTTTTTGCTTTGGATGCATTCACTTTTTTTAATGAATGAAGATGAGAAGGTAGTCCGGACCTCGTGATAATTTTTGTGGTCTTTGTATCCTCCAGATTTTCGGAAAGAAAATCATCCATTTCTTCCTTGTCTTGGTCCGCAAGTATAACCGCGGCCTTTCCGGATTCGGAAGAGTTTGCTTCGATCAATTCTCTTAATATTTCAATGGTCCTTATTCCAAAACCCAAGATCAATGTATGATCCGTTTCTAAAACCTCACTTTTACCTTTTCTGAGTTCTTGTATCTTTTGATCGAATTGGTTTGTTATGAATGCAACTAAACTGGAGAATAGGACTAAACCTGAAAATACGCTTAAGATCCCTACGAATTTATTGAACCAGTTGGATTCTCCATCCTCTGCAACTGCTCCTGCATCTGAGATCTGTAAAAATACTCTCCATAAAAAATCGCCAGACTCTTTGATGGATTCATCCGGAAAGACGAATGCCCCGGAGATCCGTAGTAAGGATAAGAGTACGAACGCTCCTAAGAAAAGGGTCATCAGAGCTACGAAGACGGAACCTCCTCCCCTAGACATAAAATTATCGAAATGGTAACGGAGCTTTTTGAAAATGCCTAGTTTCTCTTTCATGAGGGACGAAGATTAGTTATAGAACCGCCTATTTCAAATCTAAAATCCTAAAGCTGGAAATTTATTTTTGAACAGACTTTTATAATCGATCTAAATCCCAATATTTCTAAAACCGGATCTGAGATTTTGACCGACAAAATTCAAGGATTCTGAAATACTCGGTCGATTAGATTATGACTCGAACCCTGTTCTTTTTTCTGAGTAGTTTATTCTTTCTGCTCACTTGTAATTCTCCCCAAGTAACCGCATATCAGGAGCATAGTGAGCACCATGAATTTATAGGGAGTTGTTTGGATTTTTTGGCCGGGAACGACTCTTTTGTTCCTTTGACGGATGCGGTCGCCTTGGAGGAATTACGACATTCTGCCGAAGAGCACGCCTCTAATAGTGTGATTATCGGGGACCTATATTATGATCTGAACCAGAAGGAAGGAAAACATTTTTATCTGCAAAGCGATGACTCTATCGCTTACTATCGTCCTCAAGCGGTTGTGCTTGGAGGATGGGAGATGATCCAGCATCTATGTGCTCGTCACATTCGACACGAAATAGAAAGAGGGTTTGCAAGATCTTCTTCCATCGTAAGAAAGGATCTAGCGTCCATCAAAGAGGCAGAAACTCTTGCCGAAAAAAACCTGATCATCTATTTGAAATTCGCTGAGGCTTCCAAAGGGAAACCGAGTCATATTAGAAATTTCCTTTTTATTCCAGTCTCTAGATTTTTGAAGAAGGGAGGGGGGATCTATTTTCCTTCCTGCAATTTGATGGATAAGATGAAGGATCCTATTTTGTACGGATTACAAAGTGCTAAAAGAAATCCGGAAACTATGACTGCTTGGACTCAGATGATGTTAGCTGTTACAAATTTTTCTGCTACGCATATGCAAGATTGTAGGGTAAGTGCAGAAAGTCCTTTAAAACTTTTACAGGCAGAAAAAACGGAATTAAGAGATGTGATCGAAGAGCCCCAAAAAACCAAATCGGCATCCAAGATCAAATTTGGATCCAAAGCTCGGAAATAAATACGATTTATTTCGCAGTATATTCTTCGAAAATTTCCCTAAGGCTATCTTCCATTTCTCGGATATAACGCAGATCTTTGGTCATTCTCCAGAGAGTGATGGAGCCATGATACGCCATTAACACTCTTCTGGAAACATACTGTATATCCATCGTTCTGGAAAATTGTCCGGAAGCAACTGCGCGGCTGAGATAATCTCGGATCATCTTAGTCCATTTTTCGGCGATACCTTTTAGAAATTCGGTATATTCAGGATCCGCATCCATAACTTGATTTGCAAAACCAGCAAACGGATCTCCGAAAAATTCATGATGGCGGATCTGTCTTTCTTTTAAGATCACCCAAGCTCTTAAAAATTCTTGGACTTCAGGATATCTTTCCATGAGAGAACCAAGATCGGAAAGAGTCTTTTCTTCCTGACGAGCAAGGTAAGCGATCCCAAGTTCTTTTTTAGAAGGAAAATGATCGTAAAGACTAGCAGCCACTGACCCGGATTCTTGGATAATCTGTCTCATTCCGGTATTGGAAAATCCCTGTTTGTAGAAAAGATCTGTCGCAGTATCCAGAATTCTTTCTCGGACACTGGCCCCGGAATCTCTTTTTTTTCTTTGAGCGGTCATGTGCTTAAATACGTTATTTTTTCAGTATTGCCCTAAAAACCTCGTTTCGTCAATAGAATTTGGGTTTAGCGTATAAAAAACCAGAACGAACGTTCTGTATTTTTTTATTGCCCCGATTTCCTAGGGGTCTAAGCTAGTGTCAGGACGGTTCAAAATGTCTGTTACGGAAAAAGAACAAGTCAGAACCAGATTTTCGGATCTAGATACACAAAGACACACTACTAGCAGGACTTATGAAGACTCTTGCCTAGGGGACAGGTATCGTATCCTAGAAGAAGCGGGCTATTCTTGGAAAAGAATGATCGAAGAATCAGTTCGATTACAAACCGTCGGGGGTGATATTCGTTTTCTTGCCCAACAAATGGAAAACACTGAATTATCCATACGCACTAGTTATCGCTCCGGCCAAGATGGCCTATTAACATTTTCTCAAGAAGTTTTGGATCCGAACGGAAAAGTTGCAGCAGAGATCAAAACATTAGCAAGAACTGAGAAGGACGGAAAACCTTTCCAACTCATCGCGGCCGAAGCTACTTCCGAAGAACTGATCTCTTCTTTCGAATCTATACCTTCTTTTTCCGGATCTTGCGAGCGCACACTTGCAGAGAGAGATCTATTTTATTGCGAAAGAAATCCATTCGGCGACTACAACCCTTCTCACTATTGGAGATTATTGGAAGAAGGTCGCTGGAATTTTACTGCAGAATGTGGACTGAGCCTGGAAGATCTGGTCGCAATGGACACCACACTTTTCTATATGGGTGGAAAGATCCGTTATCGTAAACCTCTCGCCGCGGGCAGAAGAGCGAAGATACAAACCTGGATTCATAGTTTTGATAAGATCTGGAGCCGTATGAGACAAGAGGTCAGCGACTCCGAAACTGGAGAGATTCTGGCGGAATCCATGGATGATCTACTCGTAGTATCCGTAAGCAAATCTAGACCTAAAAAACCTGGAGAGGATTTGTTGAAAGTATTCGCAAGAGTCACCGAATTCCCTGAAGGAGGCTCTAAATGAAATATTATCTTATTCTAATGAACGTACCAAATAAAAGGTCTGGAGAAAGACAATGAAACTCGATAAAAAATTGGCGATTTGTACGCCAAGAAGAACTCCCTTCGCTCAGATTGCGAAAGCTTTAGGACCCTATCCTGGCCATCACTTAGGTCGTATAGTGGCTGAAGACATCATTGCAAAGAGTGGAGTTAAAAAAGATCAAATCGACGGGATCGTGGTCGGAGAAGGATTCTCTAACGCACCGAACTCTGCGAGAGTGATCGCTAACTTGATCGGACTCAGAGACGAAGTTCCTTCGATCACAGTTTCCAATAACTGTGTATCCGGGATCGAAGCTCTTTCCGAAGCAGCTCGCCGTATTATTCTTGGAGAAGGGGAACTTTTCCTAGTAATCGGAGAAGAGTCCCAAACTTCTATGCCTTTCGTAGTGAAAAACGCAAGATTGAACAAGAAAGCAGGATCTTTGGATAAACTGAAAAAACTTCTTCCTGATAATCTTCCTGAAGGTGTTGAACTTAGAGACACTCTGGAAGACGGACTTGGCGACGGAGAAACTTCTTACGGAATGCAAGTAACTGCTGAGATCCTTGCTCAGAACTACGAACTTTCTAGAGAGATCACTGATAAATTAGCTTTCGAATCTTTCAAAAGAGCATTAGAAGCTTCTAAAGCAGGAAAATACGCTCCATTCATCATTCCGATGAAAGACGAAGATGGAACCGAACTTACTATCGATGAGGCAGTTGGACTTCGTGAAGGACTTGTTGAAAACCCAAGCCGTATGGGAAGAGCAATGCTTCTTTTTGAAAACCCTCAAATGAAATTTGATGAATTCAAAACCAAGTATTCCAAATATCTTAAAAAATCTCACGGACCAACCGTTTCTATCTTCAACGCGAGCCCTCGTTCTGATGGAGCAGCTGGTGTTATCTTAACTACTGTTGAAAAAGCTAAAGCTCTTGGATTAAAGATCGAAGCAGTACTTTCCGGATGGAAAATGTATGGCGTTGATCCTAACTTGATGGGAATCGGACAAGCTTATGCTACTGAGGCCCTTCTTAAAGACACCGGAGTGAAGATCGAAGACGTAGACTACGTTGAGATCCATGAAGCATTTGCAGCAACTGCAGTTGCAGCTCTTGTTCAGATCGAAAAAGATACCGGTTGGAAATGGGAGCAAAAATTCGACGAGAAGAAGATCAACCCTAATGGTGGATCTATCGCGATCGGTCACCCATTCGGAGCTACTGGTATCCGTTTGGTAAGCAACGCGATCATGGATCTTCAAGAAGATCCTAAAGCTAAAAAAGTGGTTCTCACTGCTTGTGCTCACGGTGGAATTGCAGGAGCAATGCTCATTGAAAGATTCGAAGGTTAATTCTTAGCTTTTTGAATTGTATCCAAGCCCCGGGGAAGGAAACTTCTTCGGGGTTTTTTATTTCTTTGTTTGTACGGATTTGTTTTAGTCGCTCGGAATTTATTTTACTTTCAATGTTTCGTTTTTTATGGTCTAAATAGTGTATATGCACCAATGAAAATTTTCGGAATTAAATCGGGAGAAAAACGATGAAACTCGAAACTAAACTCGCAATTTGCACACCTCTTAGGACTCCGTTCGCGCAGATCGCAAAAGGATTGGGAGCTTACCCAGCTCATCACTTAGGAAAGATCGTAGCGGAAAGTATCATTCAGAAAAGCGGGATCAAAAAAGAAGAAATAGACGGTATCATAGTGGGAGAAGGGTTTCCAAGTTCTCCGAATCCTGCCCGCGTAATCGCAAATCTGATCGGGCTCAGGGATGAAATTCCTTCCATCACTCTTTCCAATAATTGTGTATCCGGATTGGAAGCTGTCTCGGAGGCAGCAAGAAGGATTATCTTGGGAGAAGGAGAAGTATTTCTCGTGATAGGGGAAGAGTCCCAGACGGACATGCCCTTTATCGTAAAAAACGCAAGATTGAATAAGAAAACCGGATCATTAGAGAAATTGAATAAACTTCTGCCTGATAATCTTCCTGAAGGCGTAGAGCTGAGAGACACTCTGGAAGACGGTTTGGATGATGGAGAGAATTCTTACGGCATGCAGGTCACCGCAGAGATACTTGCACAGAATTATGAACTGTCTCGTGAGATTACTGATAAGGTTGCATTCGAATCATTTAAACGTACTTACGACGCTTCTATGGCAGGAAAATATGAGTCGTTTATCATTCCTGTAAAAGACCAAGAAGGTAACATGTTAAAAATTGACGAAGCAGTGGAACTCAGAAAAGGTCTCGTAGAAAATCCAAGCCGTATGGGAAGAGCGATGCTTCTTTTTGATAATCCTCAGAGTAAGTTCGAAGACTTTAAGAAAAAATACGGCAAAGATCTGAAGAAAACTCATGGACCTACTGTTTCTATCTTCAATGCAAGTCCTCGTTCAGATGGGGCCGCGGGGGTGATCATTACCACTGTCGAAAAGGCAAATGCTCTAGGATTAAAGATAGAAGGACTTCTTTCTGGCTGGAGAATGAAAGGTGTACATCCGAATCTGATGGGACTTGGACAAGCAGTCGCCACAGAAGGTTTGTTGGAAGACCTACAGCTGAAATTAGAAGATATGGATTACATTGAGATCCATGAAGCTTACGCCGCCACTGCAGTCGCAGCTATGGAACAATTGAAAATGGATACTGGTTGGGATTGGGAGAAAAAATTCGATGAGAAGAAGATCAATCCTAATGGAGGATCTATTGCGATCGGTCACCCGTTCGGTGCTACTGGAGTTCGCTTGGTGAATAATGCGATCATGGATCTACAAGAGGACCCCAATGCGAACAAGGTCTTACTCACCGCATGTGCTCATGGAGGAATTGCAGGATCTATGTTGATCGAAAGATATAAAGGTTAATATTAATATTAAAGCTAATTCTAAAACTAAAACCCCGAAGGTGAAACTCTTTCGGGGTTTTTTATATAGAAACTTTAACTTGCTCTTTCTAAAGAAGGTTGGTCCAAAATGGATCTTCTATTTTTTAAGATGAATAGTCCGAATACCAATGCAGTCACAAACATGAGCAGGCTATAAGTAATAGGCACCACAGTCATAGTGGGAACTTGTAAAATGGTCCCTGTCACCAAAAGTGCGGTGGTTCCATTTTGGATCCCCAACTCAAAAGCGATCGTAACCGCTTGGGTCCTACTTAAACGCAAAAGTAAACCGAGTAAAAATCCAAGACTGATGCAGATACAATTCATAGTTAAAGCAGCAGCTCCGCTTTGAGCAAAAAATCCCCACATTTTTTCCCAGTTCTGTTTCACTAGGCCTGCAATGATCGCAAATAGAATGATCATTGAAAAAACTTTTACAGGCTTCTCACAAGCAGCAGCAAATTTTGGAGAATAATTTTTCACTGCCATTCCGATCCCTACAGGCAGGACCGTAATAATGAAAAGTTGCAAAATGGTTTTTACTATTGGAAGATCTATCGTTTTCCCCTCTCCCATAAAGTATACCATGGAGTAGTAAGTTAAGAACGGAAGAGTGAAAGGTTTGATCACGCTAATGAGAGCGGTTAACGTTACTGATAAAGCCACATCTCCTTTGAACAAATACGAATACATATTCGAAGTCGGGCCGGATGGGCAGCAGGACAAAACCATTAATCCCACAGCCAATAGCGGTTCCAGATGGAACATTGTAGCAACCATAAATCCTAAAAACGGTAATAGTAAAAGTTGGGCTAAAAGTCCTACCAATACTGCCTTAGGGAATAGAGCGACTCTCTCGAAATCTTTGAGCGTCAAAGATAATCCCATCCCGAACATAATTATAAAAAGTGAGATCGGAAGAACTATCTCCAGTAAAAATCCACTTTGCATTTTTTTCTCCTTATTGTTTTTAATTCGTTTCTTTTGATACGAGTCTTGTAGCTTGTCCGTTCGTTCTGACCGGCTCTTTGGAAAGTGAGTATTCTATCTTTAAAAAAGAAATATCGTCTGTAAGATATTCCTCCATGTCTTGGTAGATCTTATATAGATCTCCTTGCGCTTCTTCTATCCTGGATAAGAAAGCTTCCTGATTTTCGTTGATCTCTTTAGTTCCGTCTTCTCGGATACCTACGATCAGATCGTCTTTGCCGTCCGAACCTAAAAACAAACAATCGCCCGGTCTGAGTTGAAAGGATTGAACCGTGAACGTTGTAGATGAATCGAAAGGCAATCCGATCCGATTAAAAAAATGTTTGGTCGGGATCAGACTTGCTTTTCCATTTCTGTATAAGATGGGAGAAGGATGTTCTGCGTTTACTAAATAAGTTTTGCCTGTGGATTCTTCTATCACACCTAGGATAGCGGTGACGAGCATACTCCCTTCGAAAATCTCAAACACTTTAGAAAGTTCTAAAAAGGCTGATCTCAACCAACGTTGCGGAGTAAACTCTATCGTCTTATCTTCAAATAGCCTTGTTCTATTTAAGATGGAGCCGAATACGGAGCCTAGAACGATCGCGCCTCCCGCACCCTGGATAGATTTTCCCATTGCGTCCGCGTTCATGAACACGGTACAATTTGTTCCTCCGATCTTGAGGCTGGTCGACATACAAAGATCCCCGCCGATCTCGTGGTTTTGTTGTTTGAATACGAATTGTTTTTTCTGGCGAGTGAACGATTCTACAAAGACACTTCCGTTCCGGATTGTCTCTATTCCGAAAGGTTTTAGAAGAAGGGACGTTAAAAAATAATCTCCCTGTTGTTGTTCCAATAATTGCGTGAGCCTGGAAGTTCTATCCTTTACTTGATCTTCTAATGTGTCCGCATATACGGAAAGAGCGGTTCTTGCTTCTCGGATTGAGCTTACCATTCCGTTGAATGAATCTGCAAGAAAACCGATCTCGTCTTGGATACGAACTTGTATCTTTGTATTCAGATCTCCTTGGTTTACTTTTCCAATTCCTATCAATAAATTTTTAAGAGGATTCCAGATCGCTCCTCTAAAGAAGAGCCTAAATCCAAAAAGTACTACAAGTACAGTAATAAATAAAACTGCGAAGTAAGGTCTGATCGCTATATGGAGAAAGCTCCTATATTCTTCGTATGGAAATGTTGCCTCGTATTTATGATCTCGATTCTGGAGAGAGAATCTATATAGTACGGATCTTGGTTCTTCTTCGTTACCTTCTATAAAATAACGTTCTGCTTCTAATGGAAATACGGAGCCATAATATCCAGAAGATTGTCTTAAAAATCGTTTGCGGGTGCTTGGGTTTTTAGGAGTTCCTACACGTGAGGTGGAGTGCGAATTTCGGTCTGTTGGAATTCCCACATGCGATACCGAATCTGATCCCGGAACAGCCTTCTTTATAAAAATCGAATTCTCCGCTTCTCTCAATTTACCTAGATCGAATGTATCTTCTTGTCTGGAAACGGAAGCTAATCCTATCCAATATAGTATGAGTAAGAATGTTCCCAAACAAATCCCGGTGATCCTATTCAGAAAACGAGTCTGGTCCGCAGTGGTATTGATATAAAGCACCAGGATCACAAAACTTCCAGGGATCATGAAGAATGTATACACAGTCAAGAAGTCCGTTCTAGAGATCAGTCCGGCTCGGCTCATACTATTTGCAATCACTGGAGGAAAAATGAGTAAGGAGAAGAATAGAACGAATAGTCCTGTAAAACGATTGGATTCTTTGGAAGTAGTCCAACTTCTCCATATGCCTGTACATATCATTAGGAAAGAATAAACTAATACCAAAACACCTAAGATTTTGTTTTCTAACGGAAGAGAGAAGGTCCAGATCTGCTCTGTAAAATCAAATACGGGTTCTTTTCTAAATGTGCAGAAAATATAATATACGGAGAATGTGATCCAAACGAATAATTGAGCGCTTAAAAAACGAAATGCAAATTTTTCTTTTACTGGATTCGGGTAGAAGAAAAAGAACTGCCCCATACAAGAGAATGCAGGGATGACAGCCAAGATTAACCATCTATGATAAGCTGCCATAGGGGAATCTATACTGTATGCGATCACGAATGCGAACGCATGAATTGATAATAGAAAAAATGCTCCAGCCAAATAAGAACTGGACTTGGACCTATTGCGGATGGCGGCCAGAAAGCTTCCAAGCACCGCGGTGAATATACAAACGATCAAAGATCCAAAGGAAAAAAAAGTCAGCTGCAAGCTCATAAAGCCCCCAAAGACTTTTAGCAGGAAGCGTGCCAATCCTAGTTTAGATTTTTATTTTGGATGATCCCTCGTATCCTGCATCAATTCTTCATTTAATTTATTCCGATTGTTTGAGAACCCAAAACATCGATTGTTTTCAATCAGTATGGCAAAGAACGGTCGATCGATTTTAATCAGTTTCCTATTAGAATGCTTTATCTCTTTGTTTTACGCGTGTTTCTCGGGAAAGTTTTATAAATTACTTTCTGGCACGAAAACTGCTTAGAGAGGTTAGTCTCCTGAAAACTTCAAATTGGATTCAGGAGGCTCGTATAAAAAAACGAGGAGAATGTTAATGCGATACGGATGGAAAGGGAAGTTAGTGAGGGCCTTTATTCTCTTACTATTTCTTCCACTTATGGTCTTACCGATCTCCGCAGAAGAAAAAGAAACTGCGGAACCGCCTAAAGATAAATGGAGAATTTTACTTGGAGCCTTTGCCGGCCAATTCGATTTACAATTACAGACGAAACTTCCGTTCAACTATGTAAATCCAAACTCCGGCCAAAGAGAAATTCCTTCTTTAGGCAGAGCGAGTGGTCTTACACAAAATGGAGCCATGGACTTAGGAGTAGAAGGGATCGGTCCACAAAAAGGATTACAGTTCATGATCCTAAGCGACTCCTTGGTTTTCCAAGCGACATACGCAAGAGTGGATGTAAATTTTGCTCCTCTTAGAAATCCTCCGATAGGCGTGAATACTGCGGAGGGAAATGCAGGAGGGAATGTCTATTCTACCAACTTGGACTATTATATGAATATAAGTCGTTATGTTCAACCCATGGTGGGGATAGGATACGCTGCGTTCGGAGCGTATTATAAGGCACGTAACGTTGTTGGAACGACGGTCGGCAACGGGCTCTACGAATCCTTTCCTACAATAGATGCAGACGATGGATATAGTTCCGATGTGGGTAAGGCAGGACTTCGTATCAAGTTACCTATTCAAAGCTGGTACATCACTCCTTACTTCCAATATGCAGGTAACGAATACCATATCAACGTACGAACTACTGCAGGAACTGTACAAAATAATGTGAATGGATATCCTGCCGATCCAAATGGAATGTTGGATGCTTGGTATTACCAAGGGGTAGGCTCTGTTAGCACAGTGGATTCGATGACCCAGGTCTCCAGACAGGCAAGAAGTGCAGGGATTGTTTTCTTTATGGATTATAAAAAGTTCATAAGTCTTACGATCAACGCGAGACGGAACTTTACCCAAGCCGCTTGGAACGTTTCCGCTACCTTGTTGGTATTCCTACATCCGAATATGGGGATCATGGCGAACTATGCATACTCGGAACCTGAGATCTTGTTCAGTTTTAACAGATCCTGGGCAATCGGACCGGTATTCACTACTACATTCTAAAAAGGAAATATATAGATAGTTATTGGATAGGAAAATAGAAAAAAAGTCGATTGGAAAGATCGACCTGATGCGTAAATAAGACTAATGATTTCCGGACTTTTTAGAAAGTTCGGAAATCGATCGATCCAAAGATTCTAGTTCCGTTCTGAATTCTTTTCTCCGGGTCTCAGAAAGTTCTTCTTTAAGCTTTTCGAATGTTTTGTTCAGGATCTCTCGCAGATCCTTTTTTTTTCTCAACTGCAACAGAACATAATCTTCTTCTTCGAAAGTATTTAAGCCTGCAAAAGATCTTTTGTTTTCCAAATATTCCAGTTTTTCATGGAAGGATTTTGCTTTTTCCGTTTGGTCTAGACCAGGACGGAATATATTCTCTCCTAAATTTTCAAAGATCTCTTTTGTCTTGGACAAAAAAGGAAAGCCTGCTAGTTCGACTAATATGAATGAGTCCGTAAAATTTTTGTCGAGATCCGGCTCCGAAGTTTCTTCCGAAAAAATAGATCCGGTAAAACTTTCTGCAAAGCTGAGGGGTTCTTCCGCTGGCTCGTGGGCTTTAGCAGTAGTGGATAATTCTGGATCTGATCCGGAGAATATAAAATAAAAACAGAATATTACTGAAGTAAAAAGAAATGAGAAGATTGATAATCGGAATTTGGATAAGGATCTCATAGGTTCATCCTAAAAAAAGAATCCGGCGGGGAACACCGGATTCGAATTGGAATTTACTTAACGGTATTGGTTAAACCAAGAATATATTTTTCCTGCGGATGCAGATACCCATTCATGCCCAGCTAGGTAATCAGTATATCTATCCGCAGGAATTCCTTGAGATCTGAGTTTGTCATAATACAAATCCATGGTCCACCAAGGAACAACAGCATCTATGAATCCGTGTACAAAGAATGTAGGCGGATGATTGGACGGAAGAGTTGGAACGATACATATCGGTCCGCTACAAGTTGCGTAAGAACCGGATTGGATCGCTAATGCCTTGAATTCTCCCGGGAAGGATACCGCCATACGACTCGTGTTGTATCCTCCGCTGGAAATACCGGTTGCAAATTTTTTATTCGCATTGATCGGACCGAAACTTCCATTGCGGATCGCAGCAAACAGATTATTTAAGAAAATATAATCAGCTGTCAGTTCATAGATCGTAGGTATATTGGTTTCCCAGAAAAGATCCAACCCCGCGTCCGGAGCGATCACTGCAAATCCATTATCCAACATCTTCTCGATGACTTTTACTTCGTAATATCCACCGAACGGTGCTCCCTGCGTACGAGAGAACTGTACTGTAAAGAACGATCCTTGGTACATTACTACTACAGGCCATCCACCTGCAGGTGCGGTTCCTTCGGGTACTTGGTATCTTACATCCCTGAATATCCCTGGTCTAGCTTCGATTTTTTTTGTAGAGTAAGAGCAACTGGTCGTCTTGATCAAAAGACCGGTTGTTTTACAACGAGAAGCGTCTACTTCTCCGGCACCTGCAAATAGCAGAGCGCCGATCAATAGAGGCATTAACATCGTGATTCTCTTCAGCATTTTTTTTCCTCCCCGGACCGAATTCATTCGGGCCGGTATGCTTCCTAAAGCAAGACTTGTGCCTAACGCAAAAAATGTTTTGCATAGCGTACGTTCTACAAAATAGATTCAAAATTTTGAAAGTATTAGCTGAATCGTTGTTCTAAGAAAATTCGAATGATCATTTTCAGTCGCCGAAAATAGACAATTGATTGATTTCAATCGATTTCTATTCCGCAAACTAGTAGAATCGCTGTTATATATGAAGGATCTGCAAGGTTCGGAACTTCTATACTCGGCACGGATATTGCTTTGTATTCTTTGGAATCTTTCCCAAAAAAATCAAAGGGAAAGAGGAGGATTTCTAACGCATGAGACTTTTCTTATATTCTTCTTTGCTGTTCTGGGGATTTTTATTTTCAAACTGCACTTCGATCTTTCTGTATTTGATCAAACCTTCCGGTCCTTTCACCCAGGAGAATGTTCCCACTACTCCAGATTATTCAAAAAAAGAATCCTGGGCAGCTCTTCCTGAATTGAAGGATGATCCGGATGAGGTTCCTGCTATTGTAGGTTGGACGGACGGACAGGAAGTGGCGAAGGCGGATGTTTTCTTCGTTCATCCTACCACTTTTATAAAGGCAGAAGGATGGAATGCAGAGATCGGAAGCAGCTTGATCGTTTACGGACTTTCTCCCTTAAAAATGCAAGCATCTGTCTTTAATGAGTCAGCAAAAGTTTATGCGCCTAGATACAGACAGGCCGCCTTATATTCTTTTATAGATGATTCCGGAAATGGAGAGAAGGCATTCGAGATTGCAAAAAAAGATGTACTCTCTGCATTCGATCACTACCTAAAACATTATAACCAAGGAAGACCGTTCTTTATCGCAGGTCATAGCCAAGGTTCGATGATGCTTGTTCACGTATTAAAAGAATATTTGGACAAGAAGAAGGTCCCGAACTTTGTAGCTGCATATCTCCCAGGTTGGGCAATACATTCTTCAGAGTTTAAAAATCTGAAAGTTTGTAAGAATGCAAAAGACCTAGGGTGTTATATCAGTTGGAATTCTAAAAAATGGGGTTCACAACTTTCAGACTTTGCACTTCCTCCCGAAAGATATATAGGAGGAGTTTGTGTGAATCCTGTGAACTGGACTCCGAACAGTCCCGAAACTCCTAAAGAAGAACATAAGGGTGGAGTGGGCATCCAGTTCTCCGCATTGGATAAAGCTTATGTTAGGACTAAGTGTGAAGGGGAGATGCTTTGGGTGGATCTACCTTCTAATCCGAATTACGAATCCAGAAGAGGGAATAAGAAAAATTATCATATCTCCGATTATGGACTCTTCTATTTGGATATCCGAGAGAACATAAAAGAAAGATTGGAAGAATACTTTAATAAAAAAGGAAAACGTTAGAACTATCACTTAAGCGGCGTTTCGGGACTTGATCCAAGAAAACCGAAATGTCGCTTGACCTTCCGTTTCGGAATGGTCTTTTTAAACTCCGCTTTTATTTCATGTATCTCCAATTCCTGACCCTTTCTTTTTTGATCGCAGTACTGCTATGTATTTTAGGCGTAGTGTATTGCCTGAGTGTAAAAAATAAGATCTCTGGGATCAGGGAGTTGATGCTCTCCTTTTTATGTTTGGTCTTTTTATATTCTGCCTGCGTATATGCTTCCATCGAAACGGATCCAAGAGGAGCATTACATAGATGGGTCTCAGTTTCTGCCGCATTATTCGCCGGCGTTTTCTTCCAAAGATTTTTTCTAAAATTTCCATCCGTAATTTTTCCTAAAGTTTCTTCTTATCTTTTTAGGATCCAATTGGGAATCGCTGCGTGTATCTCTCTTTGGTTCGTATGGGAGACAAAGGACTCGGTCAAAACGTTTAGATTTAACGGACAATACTGGGATCTAACCGCTACTTTTCCGGGAAGAGTCGTTGCGATCATTTCATTATTCTTAGTTCTAAGTGTGATCGTAATCGCAATCGCACAGATCTTAAAGAACAAGGATCAGAAAAGGATTGCTCTTGCTGGGATCTTGGGCTCCTTCTTCCTGAATTTTTTGATACCTACGATCTATCTAACCTTGTTCCGGCTCGGTCAGGTAAGCGCAGAAGTATTCGTAAACGCACTAGCTATCTCTGTGATCTCCGGTTTTTTTGTATTTCATATCTTTTTTGTAAGTTATGGAGGACATAGAACTTCTCTTACCGTACGGATACTAACTATAGTACTTGCAATGGCGTTGTCCGTGACCCAGGTGATGTCGGGCGGATTAAGCAAGGCGATAGAGAACGAATACGATAGTATCCAGACAAATGTATTACAAAATGCAAAACTATCATCTCCTCCAAAGGACTCCGTTTTTCTTTCTAAGATAGGGGAGAATACTTCCAAATCTGATCTGAGTGCTGCAGTTATAGGAGTTCGATCTTTCATTTTGACCTCTTCCGGAAAACCTCTGATCGTATATCAAAATTTTGTAAATAATACGGAGATGGGACTTGAATATTCTTCTTATAGAAGTTTTGTTCATGGGTATGTTTTAGATTGGGCGATCCGACTTTTCGTAGGTCTTTGCGTATTGATTTTCGGTTTTCTGATATTTATGAAGATCTCAATCTTAAATCCTTTATTTGCCTTATTAAAAGGTTTGGATAGGGTAGAAGGAGGAGAACTTTCCGTCGAAGTAGAGGTTCGCAATAAGGATGAGATCGGACTCTTGACCCAAGCATTCAATGCTATGGTTCGATCCATTCGAGAGGCTAGGCAGGAACTCCAACAATATACTTCCAACTTAGAAAGAACTATTTTAGAAAGGGATTCTATCTATGATGCAGTTCCCCAGGAGAGGATCTTATCTAATAAGACCTTAATATATGCTTCCAGAAGTATGCAGGCGGTAGTAGATAGAGTAGAAAGAATTTCCGGAAGAGAGCAGCCCGTTTTGATTACGGGGGAGACAGGCACTGGAAAAGAGATCATTGCAGGACTTCTTCATGAATTAGGAAGAGGAAAAGACAGTCCATTTGTGCCGATCAACTGCGCTGCAGTCCCGGCGAATCTTTGGGAAAGCCAGATTTTCGGCTATGTAAGAGGAGCATTTACCGATGCAAAGTCCGATTACGCTGGACTCGTCGCGGAGGCTAACGGTGGGACCTTATTTTTCGACGAAGTGGGTGAGATGCCTATAGAGATCCAACCTAAAATATTAAGATTATTGCAAGAACGTAAATACAAACAAGTGGGAGGTCGTTCTGAACTTAAGGCGGAATGTAGAGCGATCTTTGCCACTCACAGAAATCTTAGATCGATGGTCGCAAAGGGAACTTTTAGAGAGGATCTGTATTATAGGATCAATGTTTTCGAGATCGGGATTCCACCTTTAAGAGAAAGAAGATCCGACATTCCATTTCTTACAAATCGATTTGTGGAACATTATTCCAAACAAATGGAAATGGATAAACCTAATATCAGCGAAGAAGTTATGGATCTTTTTTTGGAATTTCCTTGGTCCGGAAATATCCGAGAATTAGAGAACTGTATTATCCGAACTCTCGCAGATCTAAAAGGTGATCATATTAAAATTTCGGATCTTCCTCCCGAGCTATTGGAATTGAAAAGCTCCCAGAGAGAAGAGATCGGGGAAATTCCTATTGCGAACGGATCTTATGCAGCCGGGTTCGAGCCTTTGGTTTCCATGTATTCCAGAAGATTGATAGAAACAGCATTACAAAAATGTAAAGGTAATAAATCTGAGGCCGCTAGGCTTTTGAAGATATCCAGGGGGAAATTACAATACCAGATGAAAATGCTGGATATGGAGTAGTCCAAAAGTTCGTTTTACAAACGAATCTAAGAATAAATCAAGAATCTGCGTTCTTTTCGATTTGATATAAAACGAACGTAATTTCTAACTAGGCATATGACAGAGAAATTCGACGTTTTGTCCATACCATTCAATGTGCATATCCAACTTTCCAGACCTAAACAGGGAGAGGATGCTCTCTTAGTCATGGAAGACAAACCAATCTACAAAAACCATGTTGGCTCAGGACATGCTGCTGCGTTATTTGCTCTCGCAGAAGGAAGTGGAGGAGAATATCTACTTTCAAGAGTAGCTTCTCTTCCTTTTGAGATCATTCCGGTAGTGCGTAAATCCGAAGTGAAATATAAGAAGCCTGCCCAAGGCAGAGTGGTCTCCAAAGGAGTCATCGACGAGCAAGAATGGTCCGCTTTTATGGCCCAACTTGAAAGGAAGGGAAGAGCGGGACTCACTGTTGGGGTGGAACTTTTTGATGAGACTCAGTCGAATGTTGCTAGTTTTAGTTTCGATTGGTTCATTGCTAAGAAATAAAATACCTCCACTTACACTGATGTACCGATCACTTATATTTGAATTATAAAATATTCTTAGATTGATGCTGCTACGTTCGAAATAAATTAAAAATTTATAATGTTTTTTCGAACGTATGTGTTTACTTACATATTTTCTAAAAATTATTTGACCTTCCTTAAATTTCGGTTACGCCACTTCGTGAACTGTGGAGGCAAGGGAAATGAAAAAGGAATATTCGAAATTTTTGACCTTGGCATTGGCTCTGATCCTCATCCTAACAGGTTGTGATCAGAAATCGGACGACGATAAATTGTTAGAACTGGCCGTTTCTTCTAATGGATCAAAGGAGTCCGGCTCTAATCCCATTTTGAACAGTCTTGCTCTACCTACATCTACTCCTGCGGATGTGTTTTTGGTAGGAGCCGCAAAGGCTGATATTACCGGACCTTTTGTGCAGTCTAGCACCGGGTATAATAGTCCGGGTGACGAGATGTCTGGTTTGGCGATGAGGCTTTATTCCAGAGCATTTGTAATAGAACGTCCCGGCGGAGGGCGAGTGGTTATCGTTACTAACGATATGATCCATATGTACCAAGGTGTGAAGATGGGGGTTGTTAAAAAATTACAGGCCGACGGTTATGGATCTGCGTTTAATAATGATAATATACTTTTATTCGCGACACATACACATTCCGCTCCTTCTAATATTTCTTGGTACACTTTATTCAATCTATTCAACGGAGTGATCGGTTTTGATAAAGTTCATTATAATATAGTAGTGAACGGTATCGCAGATTCTATTAAGGCGGCTTATAATAATAGAAGAGAAGCAAGGATCAAGTTTGTTGCGGGAAATCTTTCCAATTTTGCGAATAATAGATCTTCTGCGGCTTATAACTGGAATTTAGACAAGGCAAACTACCCTACGAATATAAACGAAACAATGAGTTTACTTCGTTTTGAGGGTACGGATGGTTCTCCGATCGGATTGCTAAACTGGTTTGCTGTTCACGGAACTTCTCTCGGAATTACTAATCGTAGGGCTCATGGAGACAATAAGGGTTACGCTTCTTATCTGGTGGAAAACACATTTGGCGGAAACTTCGTGGCTGCATTTCCTCAGGGGCCGATGGGAGATGTGAGTCCGAATACTCCAGATCCTACGGATATCACAAAACCTTTCTTAAGACCGAATGATATAGATCCAAGTCTAGATACATTAGAAAATCCTATCGTTCATGGAACAAAACAAGGTAGTAGGGCATTAGAATTATATAATGCAGCTAGTACGACTCTCACGGGGAATATCGGATACAGACATTCTCACGTAGTTTGGAATAATAAAATTGCTGTAGATCCTTCTTATATCGGGACCTTCTCCATGCCTTGGGATACTGGTACTGGAAATACAACCTGTGTGGCAACGATCGGCGGCGGCTTTTTGGCGGGAGACGAAGAAGGTGCACCTGTTGAGTTTGCAAAAGAAGGTGAGATCCGGAACAATTTCGTTTTTGAGAATGGAGCCTGGGTTAAAAAGAATTATTCTTTGACCAATTTAAGCGGCGCTGCTCAGATCCTGGGCTATCTATGGCCGCTCGCTCAATTGGCATTGGGTTCCACAAAGTATGAGGCATGTGATAAGGAAAAATTCACTCTTCTTCCTGTGGGAGAAGTGGATAATTTCTGGTTCCCGAATCCTCAGGTGCCTTTTGTTCCGGTAGTTCTTCCGTTACAAGTGATTACCATTGGAAACACTGCGATTGTGGCTTCTCCTTTCGAAGTTACTACGAATGCAGGAAGAAGGTTAAAAGCAAAGTTAACGAGTACTCTTGCTCCGGCGGGGATCTCCAACGTGGTTGTAGGAGCGATGGCAAATGCTTACGCTCAGTATCTAACTACTCGAGAAGAATATTCCGCTCAAAACTTCGAAGGTGGTTTTACTGCTTATGGTCCTTGGGCAAACGCAGCATTGATCCAAGAGTTTGATCGGATAGCAAAAGATATAGTAGCAAATCGTTCGACGACAGCCGGGCCGAATCCTCCTGATCTTTCCGGCCAACAGTTTATACAAACTTGGTTATCCCAAAACGGTATAGTGAATGACGGAGGAGATTTTGGAAAAGTTCTGACTGATGCCAATTCTTCCTACAACAGAACTAAGGATACTGTTACAGTCAAATTCCAAGGATCACATCCAAGAGTGGTTCAGGATAAAAAACTAGATGGATCTCTATCTTCTTATTATGATCCGAATACCTACACATATTTGGAAATCCAAAAGAAGAACGGAAGTTCTTGGACGACAGTCGCCAACGATAATAATCCGTATACTGCATATGATTGGGCGAGGACAGGTGGAGATCTTTCTGCAACATCTGAAGTTACGATCACTTGGTTGATACGTAATCAGCAAGCCGGGACTTACAGAGTTGTATACAACGGTTTGGCGAAACAATTCTGGGGAGTTTTCTGGACTTACAAAAAATTCACCGGAACTTCCAAGGAGTTCGTTTTGCAATAAAACGATCTTCTCTTAAAAAACCTGTTTAAGACCGAAAGAAAATCCCGGAAACGGATGGACCTGTTTCCGGGACTCGGGTATGATTCCACTATGGCTTTCAAATCCGTTTTGATCTTACTTTCCTTATTGATCTTTTCTTCTTCTTTATTCGCCGCTCCTAAGGCTGTATATGATTTTACTGTAAAGGATATCAAAGGAAAGGATGTGGTACTTTCCAAATACAAAGGCAAAACCTTACTCATTGTAAACGTAGCTTCTAAATGTGGGTATACCTACCAATATGAGAACTTGGAAAAGGTTTACAAAAAATATAAAGACAAGGGTTTGGAGATCGTAGGCTTTCCTGCGAATAATTTTCTATCCCAAGAACCGGGAAGCAACGAAGAGATAGAACAATTCTGTAGAGTGAAAAAGGGCGCAACCTTCGATATGATGTCCAAAATTTCCGTGAAGGGAGAAGACCAGCATCCTCTATATACCTATCTCACTTCTAGTTCTCCGGACCCAGGAGATGTAAAATGGAATTTCGAAAAATTCCTGATCTCTCCTACAGGTAAGATCGTGGCAAGATTCCGTTCCGGAATAGAACCGGATAGCAAAGAAGTCACGGATGAAATTGAGAAGGTCCTAAAATAGGGGAGCCGCACTCTTTGAGTAATTTTATTGTATGTGATGTAGGAATTCCAACAGCGATCATTGAATTTCCAATCGAGATGTAGGAGTTCCTATACATGTTCTTTCAGAAAAGCTAATGTGATTGCCCACGCTTGAGCGGCAGAAGTTTTATGGTACGCCGCTCTTGCGTCGCAGAAGAACCCGTGCTCTGCCTCTGAAAAAAACAACTCCACGAAATTTTTTCCTGATCTCTTTAACAATTCAGAGATCGCAGCGATATGTGTTTGTTTTACACTTCTGTCCTTTCCTGCCCAAACCAAAAGTAAAGGTGAATTTTGTTTAGGAGAATATTCTTCCGAGGTTTGGACTATTCTAGATCCGTAATACGAAACCGCAGCCTTGAAAGTAAAAAGCGAATTTGCTAAAAAGGAAACCCATCCACCTAAACAATAGCCAATACTAGCAATTCTATCCGAGATACTTTTAGGATTTGATTTGATCCAATCCAAGACAGCATTCAGATCCGATTGCAAATTTTCAGGGGTCAGTTGGCTGAAATGAGGTTTTAATGCCATGAAATCTTCGTAACTTCCAGCAAATCCTGGGGGTGCAGTCCTATAATAAAGTTCTGGAGCGACTGCAATATAACCTTCCTTGGAGAACCGGACTGCGACATCTTTGATATGATCGTTTACTCCAAAAGCCTCTTGTAATACTAAAATACAAGGAGAAGGAGAAGAATCCGGATAAGCCACAAATGTCTGCATTTCTCCATGAGCTGTTTTGATCGTAACGATTTCCGTATTCATTTTCACCTCGTTAAAAACAGGTAGGAAGATCTAATCTATTGTATCTTTGTCGATCGATTTACAACCTTCTAATACCTATTTAAGTTCTTTTCTTTTTTCTTTCGATTTACAAACTAGTTTCATGTCGGTTCGTGTTTTATGCATCCTTCTTCTTTTTCCTTCTTTATTATTCTCTCAAACTTTTAATCCTGAAATCTACGATTCAAAAAGTAAATCCAAGGTGGATCTTTCGTCTATCATCGAGAAGGCGAAGGATGCAGATGTCATCATATTCGGGGAAGAGCATAACGATAAAGTTGGACATGCTTGGAAATTGGAGGCGTTCAAAAAGTTGACCTCTGCATATTCTACCCTCCTTTCCTTAGAGATGCTGGAGAAGGATCAGCAAAGATCTGTGGATGAATATTGCAAAGGAGAGATCACTGAAAGAGGTTTTTTGAATTCGGGAAAATTTTGGCCGAATTACCAAACAGATTATCATCCGATGGTTTCTTTTGCTAAAGAAAAAAATCTGCCAGTGCTTGCGGCTAACGCTCCCAGGAAATATGTGAACCTGGTATCTCATCAAGGTTTGGACTCTTTGTACAAGATCAGATCTCCTTTTCTTCCGCCCAGATATACTTATAATTTATTCAGACAACAAGAATACGAAGAGCTTCTCTCTGCAATGATCGCAGAACATGCACCTACAGGTTTTTCTCCGGACAAACAAAAGTTTATAGATGCCCAATATGTTTGGGACGCTTCTATGGCGGACTCGATTGCGGAGGCACACTTCTTATTAAAAAGAAAGATCGTGCATGTGAACGGAAGATTTCATTCTGATAGAAGTTTAGGGCTGACATATAGGCTGAAACAGATGGGCCTGAATGTTTTGACAGTCAGTATTTTTCCTTCGGAAGAAGGCAAAAGTTTTCAGGAAGAAGATTGGAAATTGGCGGATTTCCTGGTAATCACCGAAAGAAAACCGGTGCCATAAACACTTTCTTGCTTGTAGGGTAAGCGGATCTCTCCGACATTAATAGAGATGTTGGAAACCAAGGTCCGCACTCTTACAGAAACTAAGTTCGAATGCCTTTCTTGCGGAACTGTTTCCAGGCTGCCGGAAGGAGTTCCTACAGGGACTGTTTTTAAACTCACTTGTTATCGTTGCGGGCAGAAAGCATTAGTCAAATACGTATCTTCTCCTCTTGAAACTATAGAAGAAAAACAATCTCCCAAAGAGGAGACGCCGCTACCGCCTGTTGGACCTCCAACATTTCAAGAAAGAGAACGACCTGCCATTCATCCCATTCAAAAAGAAGTTCCGAAGGAATCTCCGCTCGCCGGTATTTTAGAAGGTTTGCAAACCAAATGGCAAAATTGGAAAGAATCCTGGTCTAAAAATCATTCGGAAGATCGTCCTTGGTTCCAAAGAGTCAGGACCGAAACCGAATCTCCTACGGCTTTCCATCGTCCGATCAAAACCTTATCCGAAAGATTATTGGAGAGGGGAAGAAGGTTCCAATTTCCTAAATTCCGCCCGAATATCTGGCTCATTGTTATTCCATTACCTTTAGCATTGGTGTTCCTGATCTTTTTCTGGATGGGAGTCATCCAAAGAGAAGCAGAAGTCCCAGGTCTATTAAGTATTTTTTATATTCATCAACCTACAGTTATTTATGATAGGGATGGCAGAAAAGTTTCCGAAATTTTCGGTAAAAAAACCAGTAATTTAGAATGGGAAGCATATCCTGAGAATTTGAAAAGAATGGTACTACTTGTTGAGGACCGCAGTTTCTTTTCTCATGGTGGAATCCATTATTCTTCAGTGCTTCGTGCATTTTTTGTAAACGTAATTAGTTTTCGGTTTAAACAAGGCGCATCTACCATCACACAACAGTTGGCCCGTATCCTTCTGAACGATCGTGAAAAAAGTTTGGGAAGAAAGTTGAAAGAAGCCCAACTTGCCTATGCTCTCGAATCTTCCTTAGATAAAGAAAAGATCCTATTACATTATATGAATAATGTGTATTTGGGCCATGGAGCATTCGGGTTTGCAAGTGCATCCGAGTTCTATTTTGGGAAAAAACCGAAAGACTTGAATGTGGCAGAGATGATCGTTCTGGCTTCTTTGGCATCTGCTCCTAATCGTTATTCTCCATTAAAAAATCCTGATCTATCTTCCGGAAGGGTCGAGGCTATCCTCCGATCTCTGGAGAATGACGGAGCATTAAAAGAAGATCTAAGGCCTACGATCCAAGAGATCTATCAGGCTTTTAATACTCGTTCTCCGGGAGAGACAGTATATGGAAATCGTAAAGATGATTCTCCTTACGTAACGGAACATGTAAGAAAATTCCTGCAAACGATGTATCCGGATACGAATATCTATGAAAGTGGAGGATTTTCAGTTTATACCACAATTTCTCAGCCTGTTCAGGCGGAATTGCAAAAGGTGATCAAAACACATGTGGAAAATCTTTTAAAGAGCGGACAGGTTAGACGAAACAGGCTCACGGAGAACGGTAAAAATGCGGATGTAAATCCTTTCCGGAATTTAGTGGCGGAACTTTCTCCCGCATTGGAATTATTCATCGACACGGATCGATTTGTGACCGGAGGAGATAGCGGATTGCAGGCTGCAGTCGTAGCAGTGGATCCTCAGACAGGAGATGTTCTTCTTTTACATGGGGGAACGGAATTCAAATCGGATAACCAATTCCCAAGAGCCACCGGAATGTACAGGCAAACAGGATCCACAATCAAACCGATCCTGTATTCGGAAGCGATTGATTCAGGGATCGCAAATCCAGCGACACATATCTTAGATGCACCTTTGATCTATAAAAATTCAGTTTCGAATTGGATGCCTGAAAATATAGGAAATCAATACGACGGAGATATTTCTCTTAGAATAGCGTTAGCAAAATCCAAAAATACTGCGGCAGTCCAGATCGCCGAAAAACTAGGATTAGGCGAGATATCAAGCGCATTCGAAAGATTTTTCTTTCCTGAAGAGAAAGTATTAAAGAATAGATTTAGGCGAGATCTTTCTTTGGCATTAGGCTCCTTGGAGCTTTCTCCCTTAGAAATGGCTTCTGCATATTCTGCATTTGCAAACGACGGAAATATAATTCGACCTCATTTGATCGAAAAAGTGGTAGATAGAGCGGGTAACGTGGTTTACCAAAGAAAGGACCAGGACGAATTCAATTTAAAATGGCCCCAGACTCGAAAAGCGATCACACCGCCTACTGCGGAGATCATGGTGGACCTATTGCATGGAAGCGCAAATCATGCAGGCGTCCGCAACACAGGCTATAGGGGAGAAGTCGCCGGAAAAACCGGGACTACAAACGAGCATAGAGATGCTTGGTTCGTAGGAGTGAGACCTGGAATTTCCATGGCGGTCTGGTTGGGTTACGATTCTCCCGGTTTTGGGATGGGAAGTTCTGCGTTAGGCGGAACAATTGCCGCCCCTCTATGGGGAACAATCGCTAAACTATTCGATTCCGCAGAATCGGGCGATAAAGAAGAAAGAAAAAAATACCAGTACTCCCAAAGAGCGGTGAGTATGGATATCTGTCCTGAATCCGGAAAACTTCCCGGTCCGGATTGTCCTAAGAAGACCAGCGAATTATTTCATCCGGCCCATCTTCCTGCGGAAACCTGTCCTCTGACCCATAAGTCGGATGCAAAACAGGAGCTTTTGAAGAATGTTTTCTAAAAGAAAGATCGGGATCCTTTTCTTTCTGGTATTTTCTCTATTCCCGAGTTTGAGCTTCGGGGTTTCTTACGAAGAAGCTTACGAGTTAGAAAAACTTTCTCCGATATTTGCGATCCCATTATACGAAGAAGTAGTCCGATCTTCCGGCATAGGGGACTTTAAAAAAACTGCGTCTTCCAGGCTTTACTTTCTATACGAAAAATTTAATAAATACATTCCTGCGGTCCAATACCAAACTAGAGCAGGAAGTTTGAAAAATAAAAAGGGAGAATGGTCCTCTCTAGTAAAAACACTTTCGGATGGATTAGGAGTCACACCGTTCTCCTTATTGGCCGTTATAAATTCATGTTCTAAAGAAACTCCAGTTTGGGAAGCACCGGAACCGACAGTGCATCCGGAAACTGGAGAACTGATCCAGCCCACTCCTCCTGATCCTTATAGAGTATTGTCCAAAAAAGAGAATCATTCTTTGATACGTCTTTGTTATTCTTTAAAAATGAAACAAAAGGATTTCGAAGGATGGGATAACGTATTCTTTTATCTTTTCTCCAAAGATGTCCTGACAAAAGATGAGGCGCTTCCGCTTTGGGTGGGATCTTCTATCCAATCCGGAAAGGGAACACCTTACAGAAGAGTGTTTTTCTCCGGAAGATTCAAAGAATTAAGCAACGAATCCAAATCCGATCTATTATTCTTATACGCGAAGTTTCTCAGACATAGTGGAAAATTCGAATCAAGCACCAGATATTTTCTGACAAGCGGGACCTACGCATCTTCCAAAAGAGGAAAATGGGAGACTGCAAAAAATCTTCTGATCATGGATAGAAAGAAAGAAGCCTGCACAATGATCGGAGATTCTTTCAATGCAGGAGACGAGTCCGAAATTTTAATGAAGAAGATTTGCCAGTCTGGTAACTGGGATTGGATTCAAAGTTATTTGCCGGCTCTCAAGATTCTGATGAGAGAAAATCCAGACCCAGTATTTGCATATGCACTCGAAGGCGGCGGTAGAGAAGCGATCGATCTATTCTTAAAACAAGTAGGCGCCAAAATTTCCGACAAAGACGACGACTCGGAAGAAGATTCAGAGTCTGCAGATATTTTAAATAAGCTCATTCCTCCGGAGAACAGAAATAAATTTCCTTTTTGGGATGCTCGTGATAAAGAAGCGGATCTTGTAGTTCCGGACAGAGCAAAATATTTATGTAAGGTGATCCGTAGGCCATTCTTCGGGACTCCTTCCATCCAACCTCAATTCTGCAAGGAAGTCTCTCCAGGAAGTTTGGAAACATTACTTTCTATCGTAGCAGAAGAAGAGGAAGAAGCTAGCTTCGCATTTGCAGATCCTGCTTATCTCCCTCTTTCCGTAAAATGGGTCTGGAAAAACGGAACTGAATCCGAATCGAATGGAGAGCTCGCACAACCAAAAATTTTGGGTCCTTCTTCCGAGCCTGGTCCTTGGAATCTGGAATATATAGTATATCGTAAAATTCTAAATCGTGCTTACGCAGAGATCCGTATAAAGGATAAATACTTTGTGGTTTCGGTAAAACCTTCTTACGTGATTTGGAATAAGAATTAAGAGTCTAGCTCTGCGATGATTACTTTCTGAATGTAAGATCTATAAGTTTTGGTTTATATGTTGAAATTCATGTGCGAGATCACTTCAAAATTAATTCTACTATTTCTTCTGGAGATTTTTTATTTTTGGCGCTGATCTCTTCCAGAGAATCAGAAGGATCATCTATAATAATATTATTCTTCTTCAATATTTCTGCTGCTTTCTGATAGTCTCCGTTCAATAGTTTGAAAGAATCTGATACAGGGGACTTTGCGAATTTTTCCAAAATCTGGTCTTCCAAATTCCCATGTATTTTCCCGCCAACAATAAACGCGACTGAAAGAATAAGGATCGCAATACTCGGAAGAAGAAGTTGCCGCTTCTTCGCGTAATTTTTGATATTACTCCAATTCATTCGTATATGCAAAATCGCAAAAACAACGAAGCTTAGCCCCAAGAACTCATGAACAACTTTCGTATAATCATCCAAGATATGAAAGAACATCAAGACACCCGTGACCCCGACGGTAAGGAAGATAAAAACTAAATAAGGTGTAACGAATTCTTTTTTGATTTTCATGGAGCTACTCTTGTTATACATGAGACCTTGGTTGGGCTGGAGGTTCCAAATAAAGGATTCGCGGAATATTGAGTAAAATTAGAAATGCGGATTCGCCGTTACGCAGTCTCGCATCCTGCTCGACTGGGCTCCACGGCGTCTTTCTTGCGCTCTTCGCCATCCATGGGCTCGAGTCGCATTCATTTACGCTCCCTACGGGTCGCTATGAATGCTCACGGTTGCAAGCTTCGAATCCTTCCGGATCTTCTGGTATATTAGGATTTTGTTTTAAGGGGAAAGAAAGAAATTTTTGGGCAGGGAAGGATTCGAACCTTCGAAGGCTGGGCCAGCAGATTTACAGTCTGCCCTCGTTGACCGCTTGAGTACCTACCCGTTGTTGAAAGCCATTATTTTTGCTCAGGGTGGCCGGTCAATCTTATTCGAAAAATGAACGAGCTGCCTATAGGAATCGAACCCACAACCGGCTGATTACAAATCAGCTGCTCTACCAATTGAGCTAAGGCAGCGTTCAGAGACAGTTTTCGAAACCATTTTGTCGGGTCAATCGATTAAAAAGGATTTTCTCCTGCTTTCGATTATTGTCTTTTGGACAGATGTCTCTTTTTCTGATAAATGCCGGAATGACTCTCTCGATCCTCTTTTTTTATACAGGGTATTGGTTTCGTTTTCGGAACAATCGACTTCATCGGATTTTTAATTCGGGAGGTATTCTTTTCAATCTGGTGACCGCGTTTTATCTGCTCGGTTTAAAGTATTTGGGAGAAGGGATAGAGCAGGCAGGCCTGATTGCCACAGTAGATAAACTGTATATAGATATTCACAGAGCTATTGCGGCATTTACCCTGGTCCTGATGTTACTCATGGGTTGGTCCGGACTAACTAGAAAAAAAGAATTCCATAGGAAGCTTCATTTTATTTTTCTACCATTATACACACTCGTTTATCTCTCGGGACTATTTCTGTTCCGCTCTAATTAATACGGAGCCTTTGCAACCATGGAAGACACCAAAGAAATCAAAATATTCGCTAATAATATCCGCAAAAACGTGATCAAAATGGTCACTGCTGCCAAATCCGGTCACCCGGGAGGGCCTCTGGGACTAGCGGATATTTACGCAGTATTATACAAAAAGGTCCTAAACCATAAACCTTCCGATCCGGATTGGGAAGACAGGGACAGATTGATCCTTTCCAACGGGCATGTATGCGCAGTACGTTATGCTGCTATGGCCCAAGCCGGGTTTTTTCCTGAATCTGAACTTCTTACCTTTCGGAACATAAACTCCAAATTACAGGGACATCCCTCTACCCGTTATTTAAAAGGGATCGAAAGTTCTTCCGGGTCCTTGGGCCAAGGACTTTCCATTTCAGTCGGGATCGCTTTGGGAGCGAGACTCTCTAAAAAAGACTACAAAGTATATGCATGTATTTCTGACGGAGAATGTGGAGAAGGTATGACCTGGGAAGCAGCTCAATCCGCTGCTCATTATAAAACCGATAACTTGATTGCGTTTATGGATAAGAACGGGATACAGATCGATGGATTTACCAAAGACGTAATGAATCTGGAGCCTCTTAACAAAAAGTTTGCTGCATTCGGATGGAATGTATTAGAAGCAGATGGTCATAATATCGAATCCATTATTTCGGCTTTCGAAAAGGCAAAGTCTCATAAAGGCTCTCCTACCATTATCCTTTTTGATACAGTACTAGGAAAAGGTGTCTCCTTCATGGAAAATAATCCAGGATGGCATGGAACTCCTCCAAATGCTGAACAAGAAAAGAAAGCATTGGAAGAATTAGAACAAGTAACCGTTTAATCCTCTTGGGTTAGAAAAAGAAATTTTTCTAACCCGAACATTTCTCTTAACATAACAAAAGTCTCATTCATTTTCCGATCACTTAAACAGGTGCGTTCGAAAAAGATGGAAGACATAGTTTACTTATAGTACTCATCCTTTTTTTATTTAGATCTATCAGATCCGAATTGACTTTCGTTTTTGAAATTAGATTTTATAGATATGCAATCCTCCGATTCTTTCTTCGGTACAGTTCCTTTTCCTCCCGATAAGATCGAGGATAAGTTCTATCAGTTGGAATTTTCTTCTCTTCAAGATAAATCTAGGATCATAAAAGAGATCGCTAGCATGATCCCTTGGCAAGTTAGAGTTCAAGACATTGCAGATGAGCTAAAAGATCCGACTCTCAGAGTGTTTGCACGGTCTGTAAGTGCTGCGGTCCATTCGGAAAGGATCAGTTATCGTTATTCTATCTTAGCTGAGAAGGGTCATCCAAATCATTATGACGATCTTGAAGAAGGTGTGTTTCTACTTTCTTCTGTCATTGATTCGGATCTTTCTTATTTGGAGTTCAGAACGTACCTGGATAAGATAGCGATTCGAGTCGAAGAGTTAGTAGACCTGAACGAGGACCTCGCTTCCGACGAAGTCAAGGTGCATTTTTTAACCAGAGTGCTCTCTCAGGAAGAAGGTTTCGGCGGAAATCACGATCAATACGAGGACCCGAACAATTCTTATCTTCACAAGGTATTCTCTTCTAAAAAAGGGATCCCAATTTCTCTTTCAGTTATCTATCTGTTAGTGGCGCATAGATTACAACTCCCCTTATATGGGGTCAATATGCCTCTGCATTTTCTCTTACATTTCGAATCTTCCGAATTCCAAACGTATATTGATTCTTATCACGGCGGTGTGATGTTGGATCGTTCTACCTGTATTCGTTTTCTAAAAGCGAACGGATTCCAGGCCCATGAAAGATATTTCACTCATGCGAGTAGTTTGACAATTCTCAAAAGAATGTTTCGCAACCTCATTCATATCTACCGCAAAAAAGAGGACAGAGATATGGAAAAGATCCTTTCCCGTCATCTTCTTGCCCTGGACAATAAGTGGAAACCTTGACCATAAATTGGCTCCGAACCTCTCTCCTCGCTTCCTTTACTGCTTGAGCCGAAAATTCGTTTCTAAATACTGTCGTAACAGGAAACCCGCGTGAAAGCAAAAGGATTGAAGGATCTCTTAGTCCGTAAGTTCGATAAAAAACTAAAAGATATCATAGACGAAGATCTACGCATTCTGGCCGAGATCAAAGAATATACGATCCGTTCCGGAGGAAAAAGGATACGTCCTATTCTACATTATTGCCTTTGTAAGATCTTGGGTTATAAGGGAGAAAAATACTCCGACGTAGGTGCGATCGCGGAGCTGATCCATGCGGCAAGCCTTCTTCATGACGATGTGGTGGATGAGGCCCAGACTAGAAGAGGAATGCCAAGTGTTCCTTCCAAATTCGGGAACAAGACTTCTATCCTTGCCGGAGATTATCTTCTCGCCTGCGGGATTGACCATCTAAACAGCTTAGGTTCTCCGGATCTTATGGACTTGTTCACGACTGTGATCAAGGACCTTTCCATCAGCGAACTAATCCAGATGGAATGGGAGAAAAATCCCAAAATTACATTAGATATCTATAATAAAGTAGTCTACGGAAAAACCGCATCATTATTCGGAGCTGTCTCAGAAGCAGCGGGAATATTGGCAGAAGTTCCCAAAAAGACCAGAAAAAAACTCCACGAGTTCGGCATCCGCTTAGGTTCTTTATTCCAAAAGCAGGATGATGCGATCGATTATTTCCAGGCAGGAGACCAAACGGGAAAAATCCCTCTAAAAGATTTCCGCAACGGTTTGTATACATATCCTATCCTGAAGTTGCTGGAAATCGCGGACAAGAACGACAAAAAACTGGCTCATTCTTTATTCGCGAAGGAAGAAAGGAGTTCGGATGACGATTTAGTCATTCTCTCCTTATTAAACAGGTATAATATTCGAAAAAGTTTAAACGAAGAATTCGTTTCCGATGTGGAAGGTCTATTGGGCTTCCTAAAATCCTATCCTGAGTCCAACGAAGGCGCTCTTGTTAAAGAACAATTCCGCAAATTGATGGAAGTGTGATTTCAGGTCTGCTTTATAAAAACTAGACGAAACAAACCCGTTTCGTCTAGTTCGAGAAATTATTATTTTTTGCCGGTTTTTACTTGTACTTTGGAAACTTCTTCCAAGAATTTTTTAATATTTGCCTTTGCGGAATTTTCGTTTGCCAATCGCATTCTTTTAACCCCGACTAAAGCGTCGCTCATTGTAGCTTCTCCGGATTCGTCTACTAAAAGCTCTTGGATTACCTGAGTTCCTTTTGACAGAGTGTATTTGATTTTCGTTTTTACTGTGAAAGTTGTCCCGAAGTAAGGTCGATCCACATCTACAATCTCAATTTTAAGATGCCAATTGTTCCCGAATTGTTCTTCGAGGGTTTCGAAAAGGCCGGCAGCTGCTACAGATTCTTTTACTGCAGCAGTAAATTCTTCGTCCGATATTTTTGACATCCAAAAAGGTAAAGTAGTACTTCCGCCTACGGATTCGTTGATATAGATTTTATCTCCGACTTTTTTGGGAGCTTTAAAGTCTGTAACTCTCATTCCTTCTCTGGTAGCAGGGAAAGCACAGTTAAACATTACTAACGCCGAAGCGATTAGGAAAGCGGTTTTACGATTCATTTTTGTCCTTATTGAGGGTGATTAAGAGTAGTATGATTTTCTAAAGCGCATAACGGTCAAATTCGTTTTGGACTAAAAGGGCGAATTGATTTATAAAAAAATAAATTAATCGAGTTTTGTTCTTCATTTTTATCCCATTCAGGATATTTCTTTAGCGCAATTGAAAATGAAATGTACATAAAAAAGCCGTAGTAAAATTACTACGGCTTTTTTCATCCGATCTAAACTTTCGATTATTGGCCGGTAGTTGAGGAAGACCCGGAAGGGATCGCGTTACTTGTGCAGTTGATATCACCTTTGATAGAAACAGTAGGACCGCTGGCAGTATTCGTATTATAACATTTTAAACCGTCTTGGGTATAACACATACTGGAAGAAGTTGCAGAAGTACAGTTGATGAAGTCTGTAGTATAACATTGGGTCAAAGCAAGACCTGCAGATCCGGTTGTTACTTTGTTCCCGACTAAATCCAAGGTAACTGTCAAATAGGAAAGAGCCTGAGTGCTAGACGTTCCAGTATCCACAGGAACTCCGCTTCCTCCCCAGAAAATTTTTCCGTAGTTTGCTACCACAGGTGAGATTCCCAAAGCAGGCAGACCGGAGAAGGAGAATCCTTGTTGAGCGTCCACAGTCCCTTGGTTTTGAGTCGCATCGTAAACGAATTTCAAGGTTACGAATGCTCCTGTAGTAAAATACATCCTGGAATTGATTGTAAATAAATTCGTAGTGGAACCTGTGCCTGTCGTAGTTCCTGTAGTAGTCCCGCTGCTGGAACTGGAATAAGGAGCTGCAGTCCCACAATTGGAGGTCTTGTCCTTATCGATCTCTCCCTGGATAGGGAAGGTGGAGCCGTCGGTTCCGGTAACTGTTAGATCAACTTTATTAGTATCACCCGTATTGCAAGACACAAGCACCGCGACCGAGGCGATTAGGCCGACAAATGCAGGGAATAATTTGGAAATAAACGGTTTTGAGAACGCCATAATTCTAATATCTATCTTCGGAAAATCATGGTCAAGAATGAAATCTTGGGAACGAAAACTCGACCAATTGGACATGAGACCCGGAAAACTCCCCGGAAGGTTCCGCCATTGAGTTGACTTGACTCCGATTTTGATATCCGATCGTCCTTCTGATGAATGTAAGGGCCGAATCTTATTCAGATTATAAACCAGGTGTTTTGGAAAAATGGGGCATCCAAGTTCTCCGGAATTATGTCAATGGGGAGAAGGAAGAAGAAAAAATACTGGGACCAAGCCCTGACTTCTTTCCTAAAAGCACTAGGGTCATTTGGTGGTCCTCCTTCTTAGGATTGCAGATCGGATTTTGGACTACTTATTTTATTATCTTAGTAGAGAAACTTTTTCCGGAATCTCCTGAAGTATTCTCCCCTGAGTTTATAGAAAAATGGAGTTATGCGGGAGGAGCGCTCGCCATCGGGACCATAGTAGAATTTTACCTACTCTATAAATTAGGATTATGGGCCGCATATAAACTTACAAAACTTTCAGGGATCCAATTAGAAGAAGATCCCGACCTTGTAACCGGGAACGCAAATCTACTTTCCAGAATGGCCTTAGAAATTCCGGATCCCGATCTAAAACTATTAGGAATAGATCCGTTACGACTAACGGACAAAAGAAGTTTGCTTATAAGAACATTCTTTTATAAGACAAAAGTTTTACTTTCTAACCTGCTCGCAAAGATTGTCCTCCGAAAAATTTTAGCAAGAAACTCTCTAAGAGTGTATGCGGACTATATTGCCGCTCCAATCACAGCGATCTGGGACGGAGTGGTCATGTATTTGATCTTAAAAGAACTTAGGATCAGGCTACTTTCCAGGATCATAGCAAGAGAAGTCACGGACGAAATATTAAAGAATACGGATAGACTCAGTAAAGAAGCAAAGGTAGCCTTCTTGGCCGCGATAGGAAACTCGGTCGTATTCACACAAGGATTCCATCCCAATTTGGAATACATGCTTATCAAGATGCATAAAGGATTCGGTTTGAATTTTTACAATGGATCCTTGGATGATCTGGATACGTTCGGAAGTTTGGTTTCCCAATTATCTAAGGAAGAAAGGAAGGCTTGTCTAAGATTATTATGTATTGCATGTTCCTTCGACGGAAAACTTTCTTCTTTCGAAACAAAACATATCAAACGGATTTTGGGTGAAGAAGCAAAAGAGAATTTGGACTCTATTCGAATTCTTTCCGAGTACATCCGAAAAGGAAATTTAGAAGCTTGCAGAGAAAGGAGTCGCCTATTTTCCTAGAAGACGGACTAGGCAAATCGTTATAGGCAAGGGAGAATTCGAGTTTGAAAATCTATCATTATGACTCAATTCCAGACGTAAAGGAAATCGGGGATGGAATCTTTAAAACGGAAATCCCTCAGCCGTTTTACGCACCCAATAATATTTATATTCTTCCGGATGGTGAGCCTGCACTTATAGACTCAGGTTATCTTGCCAATTTGGGAATGCTACAAAGGGCTCTTCGGAATATCGGACTCAGCCTGAGTAAGATCAAACATATCTTCTACACTCATAATCATTTGGACCATCTAAGCGCGGTCCTTACAATCCGATATTATACGGACGCAAAACTTTACGCGATGAAAGGAATGGCTTCCGGGATCGGGAATTATTTGGAACATGTGGAAATGTTCAATAGAGCTTCCAAACGATTGGTATACAAGGGCCATAGAGTTCCGGAAGACAGGAAGAGAGAACTAGTAAGGATAGAAGAAGGAAACCTAAACTTAAGAAATACATTAAGTAGAGGAACTCGTATCGATCCGATCTTAAAATTCGATATAGAATTGGTAGAGGGAGATGTGATCCATGCCGGCGGAAGAGATATCGGATTCCTACATACTCCGGGCCATAATCTTTGGCATCTCACTCCTTATATTCTAGAAGAGAATATATTTTTCACAGGGGACTTAGTCTTACAAAACATCTCTTCTATTTATGCGGAGATAGATGGAAACTTAGAGGATTATTATCGTTCTTTGGAAAGGATCTCCAAAATGAGCATCCGCAGATTATTGCCGGCTCATGGACCGGAACCGGAATCTCCTCAAAAGGCAATTAAACTTCTTCATAAAACATTACAGATCTTGGAAAGAGGTGTGATCCGCAGGCTTAAGGAAAAAGAATACGATCTTTCCGCTTTAACATTGGAAGCAATGGGAGAAAAGGTCGCTAATTCAGGATATTATAATACTGCGATGGCGATCTTACATTCTATGGTTCGCAAGTTTATAGATAAGGGCTGGGTAGAAATTATAGAAACGGAACCGCCTTACGAGACCTACCGCTGGATCGGCGATAAGGAGACACAGAGTTAAACCTCTGGGATCACTTCTCCAAAAAAGCGTGTTTCTTTGATCTTCAAGTTGTAGGCCTTGATAAACAAAAGTTCCAGATTGACCACATCTTCTCTATTATACTTCAAAAGAAGGTCTAACGCGTCCTGATCGTCATACTGAACGTACTGCCACCATAAGCGAACCGCATCTGCTCCGTTTACTTCGTAAGGAAGATCTCTTTTGATGCCTAAGGCTTTCTCGCATCCTTTCAAACCGCCTTTGATCCCAAGACTACGAAGAATGTACATTAGATCTAAATGACGGTTCTTAAATTTTTTACCGAATTCTCTTTCTAAAAAAGGAACATCGAATGCAGCTCCGTTATAAGTTACAAAAACATGGGAAGAAGAAAGTTCTTCCGGAAAATCATCCATGTTCCTGCCTCTAAGATATGTTTTGAAATCTTTACCGTCGTAAGTCCCTACAACAGTCACAAAATCTCCGCTTCCTAAACCCGAGGTTTCTATATCCAAGTAGAGAAGATTTTCTCGGATGATGGGGAATAGTCTCCATTTTTGTTGGTTAGGTAGAGCGAAGAAAAAATAATCCCAATTCTTTCTACCCATTTCCTTTCTAGAAAAATCCAGAGAGTCCAAAAGTAATCTGGAATGCATATCCGAAGGAGACTTTACTTTTTCTTTTAATACTTCTCTGAATTCGTCCCAATGAAGAATTCCTTGGTCCCAGAGTTTCCCCTCTTCTATCACGTCGATGCCGGGGAGATGGCAGAATGTATGTTCTAACAATGATCCCCCTTGGAATTAACCCTTAGTTTTGAA
The DNA here is from genome assembly GCF_003112675.1 of Leptospira johnsonii. Lineage (NCBI taxonomy): Bacteria > Pseudomonadati > Spirochaetota > Leptospiria > Leptospirales > Leptospiraceae > Leptospira > Leptospira johnsonii. Next base: position 1,676,752 of record NZ_BFAY01000011.1, read on the forward strand.
AACTGCCTTTTTTCCTACAAGGAAGAATAACGTGAATGCCAGAATAGTATAAAGATAAAAAGGAAGATTTCCCCATTCGGAATAGAATGTATTTCCACCGGTTTTCAATTTTGTTGCCGGAAGTAAAAAGGATCTGGTGTCTTTTTCTCCGTATCTGGTTGCATGATTTAAGCTTCTTCCATAAGGATCAACTGCGAATGAAATTCCAGTAACTGCAGGACGAACCAAGGTCAGTCCGAATTCTATCGCTCTGAAACGGACCGCTCCTCCATGTTGCCAAGCTTCTACCTCGGATGAAAACCAGGAATCGTTGGTTGGATTTACAAAGAACGTAAACGTATCCTTGGAAGCGAATTTTACGGAGTCTCTTACAAGGTCAGGAAACATCGCTTCGTAACAGATCAAAGGCAGGATCTGGTAGGAAACAGTTTCTTCTTTGCCGGAGCTAGTTAGAATTGGACGAAAATGATCCGGATCTTGGATCAAAGGAGTTTCTTCTTCCGTAGGTAAGGATGGAATTCTTTCTCTTCTCAAGGAACGATTCCCGATCAAAGGTTTAGGATCTCCTCCTGTAATATAAAAAGAAGTTTCCTTAAACAGTTTTCTTAAAAAGGGAAATGTAGACTCGAAAGGAATGTATTCTCCGAAAGCGAGCAATCTTCTTTTATCGTAACGGTTCACTTCTCCATTGGAAGAAGAAAGAAGAGTAACCTGATTTTTTAAACCATCAGGGAAACGATTTAGTTCATTATATAAAATATCTGCGCCGGTCTTATACGTTAGATACATCAGAGCGCCATGGAATGTGGAAGAATATACACCTTGCCCTGGATTTTCGTTCGGAATAGTTCCATGAAATGGAATCGCGGACTCAGGCAAAAATATAAGATCGGGAGGAGGAGAAGTTTCCAGAGAAGAACGAAGACCTAACTCTAAGCTAGTGCTGATTGTCTGTCCTACAAATTCAGGATTTTCAGCCAGTTCCCTTTTACCGGGAGATGTATTGGGCTGAATTAGAACTCCTGAAAGTTTTAGGATCCCGTCTTCTATAGCAGGAGTGGAATTCGGAACAGTATAATCAGGAGCGGAATAAAGCCTAAGACCTCCCAAGGTCCAAACAATCCCGAAAATGAGGATACCGACAATTCCATATTTTTTTAAAGAAGGATCTCTAAACAATGCTAAAGAAGAACTTCCTAAGAGTAGAAAGAATCCCACTCCAAAGATACCTGTCCAGGATGCGATTTGAGAAAAGGAAAGATTTCCTTCCGCTAAATTACCCCAATACCAAGGGAAAAGTTGAGGCATGATCAGATCGGATAAAACTCCCCAGATCGGAAAAATTACCCAACCGAATACTGGACTTCTTTTCGAAGGGCTAACGTACTTATTATATAATAATAAACTAAATTTCCATCCCAAATAAAAGATGATAAGTTTGCAATGGGAGAAGATCCCATACACCAGGAATAATGTCCAGGAAACTGTCGCACCTGCTCCCGAAATTGCGGAAATAGAGGAGGGGATCCAATAGAATACGATCAAATTAATGATCTGTGAAAGTCCTAAAAGCCAAAAGATTGCCGACTTAAGTTTCCATTCTTTTAATTCTGAAAATAGAATATAGGCACATAACGCGGAGAGCCCTCCGGCGGGAAAAAACTCGAAGGGCTCCATTCCGAAAAGGATTCCGGATGCAATCCCGATCAGGCACAAAAAAGGACGGATCGGATTTCTAGAAAACCGGATCATTTGCCTTGCAAACGTCTTTGATCTTCTTCTAAGGCTTTTCTTCTAGCGTAAGCCTCTGCTTCTTCTTGGCCTAGGATCTTAACTCGGATCTCATTCAGAGCCTTTTCTTTCTCTTCCGGTCTTGCAGTTGGATGAGACTTGAGCCAATTCTGTTCTTCTTGGGCGGTCTGCTCTTCCTTCTTCTTTTCGGTCTCTATTTCTTTTAGGACTTTTTCGATCCTATCAGCTCCGTCTTTTCCGAAATATTTTTCTCGGATCGCACGTATTTGAGGGTCTTTTTCCGCGGCGGATAATTTGTTTAGATCAGCTTCTTTAAAATAAAGTTCAGTTTCGTATTTGTTGAACTTAGGTTCTCTTTTGTTGATCGTATTATAATAATTTCCGTAAACACCTTTGCGATATTCTTCGTATCTCGCGAGCTTTTTGTCTCCGGAAAGATTTTTGACTTCGTTTAGGAATTGGTCGTAGCCGAATTGGAATTCCTTCTCCGCTTCTTCCAATCCGAAGATCAATTTAGCGTCTTGGTCGGAGAAAATCTCTCTTCTCTTCTTCTTTATGATTTCGTAAATTTCTTCCTGGCTTTTGCCTCTAGGTTGTTCGAATTCTCTTAATACGATCTCGTAAGAAAGATATTTTCTGAAAAGACCGACTAGTCTTTCCCCATCCGCCCCAGGATATTGTTCTAAGATAAACGCTTTTACTATTTCGTTACACTGTTCAGGGGTATAATCTGCAGGACATTTCCTTCTCAATTCCCAAAGAGAAGATACCAGATCCAATTCTCCGTTTGCGGCGTATTTCAGGATCTCATCGTAATTCAACCACTGGCCGTCTTTGTACAATTCGCGAGAAGTAGCCATGATCTCTGGATTGATGACCCATTCGCCGTTCTCGTTTTGAGTTACAGTAAAGCCAGGAGAATCGTCTCCATCAAAACCGAAGTCTCTACCTTTAGAGCCAGGTTCCCAGAGAAGGAATATGATCAATACAATAAGGATTAAAAAACCAGAGGCAAAAAGCCAGATTTTAAGGGGGATTTCTTTTAAACGTTCTAACATTTGAAATATTTACCGGTTGGAAAGCATTGAGGCTATGAATTGGGGGCGAGAAGGCAAGAGTTTTTACGGAAAATAAATTGGCGATTCCGGTCCTTTTTTAAATGATTCCTTCATGTCTCTTCCTATTCTTTTTTATCCGGAAGGAACCGTCGGGGCTTCGGAAATCTTTTCTCATTTCCGGAACTTAGATGTGAGATCTTATCCTGCCAAATCCCCGGAAGAGATCGAAAAATTTAAACCTACCATATTGATCGCAAACACTAGACTCAAGGTAAATAAAGAGACCTGTCGGACGTTCCCTAGCGTAAAAATTTTTGCTACAGTGAGTTCCGGAACAGACCACGTAAATTTTTCGGATCTCAAAAAAGAATCCCGCGTGTTCATCAATTCTCCTGGAAGCAATGCAGGTTCAGTCGCAGAATATTGTTGGGTATCCTTACTTCATTTTTTTTCGGAAGAAGAGTTGAGAAAGAAGAATGTAGGAATCATCGGCTTTGGCAATACGGGCAAGAAGTTTGCTAAAATTCTAGAAGAGAAGAAGGTCCCTTATATTTATAATGATCCGTTTATCAAGGATCACTCTCGACCTTTGGATGAAATATTAAAATGTTCCATAGTCAGTCTTCATGTTCCACTTACTATCGATGGTCCCTATCCAACGGTGAATTTACTGGACAAAGAAAAAATTTCCAAATTGAAAGAAGGTACACTTCTTCTGAACACAAGCAGGGGAGAAGTTTGGTCCGAAGAAACTTTCCAAACTATCTTGGATAGAGCCGATCTATTCAAGGTGATGGATGTGTTTTATCCGGAACCTCCAAAGGGAAAGATCACAGAACAAATGGCTAATCTGGAAAATTCTATCTTTACTCCTCATATTGCTGGGTATAGCCAACTGGGAAGATTACTCGGAACCTATAGACTTGCGGAGAAGTTATGTATTTTATATAAGGAGCAGTCACTTCCTCCACTTTCCGAATTTTTAAAACCAAACCAACCGATCTCTACGGAAACTTTCTTAAAAGAAGAAGATCGGGATTTGAGAGAATCTTGGAAAAATCAGGACTGGGAATATTTTGAAAGAAGAAGGAATTCTTACCCGGCCAGAAAAGATCTGGGACTTGCAGATCTATAGTCCCTATAAGCTGGCTTCAAGGAGAGAAGGGACTATTTTACTAAAGCTTTCTCTCCTGGAAAAAGAAGGAATTTAGGTCTTGTCTTAGCAAGAATATCATCTATTACGAAAACTTCTCTCGTGCCTCTTTTTCTTTCGAAGGGGGCTTCGTATAAAAATCCTAAAAACACAAGTTCCGAATTCACATGAGTGACCAGATCGTCTTGTCTTACTTTACGCGTGATATCCAAAGAGAGGACCTTCCATCCTGAAAAATTAAAATGAGTAAGAAGTATCTTTTTCATATCCAAACTAGAATCCCTTACTAAAATAAAAAGAGAACCTCCACCATCGTTCGCGTAAACGTGGAACTTAAACTCTTTTACAAATTCTTTAGATGACCAAGGCTTCTTGAATAAGATCTGGAAAGACTGGTTTTTTTCTGCGCTGAGTTCCACATATAAAGACTTTTCGGATTCTCTTTCGGGAGTTCTAAACACAGTAGAGATCCTTACTTCCGGGCTGAAATCAGGACCAAGTTTTGCTTTTACGTTATCTTCTCCAAAGATCTCAGTTTCAAAATCTTGTACTACGTATTCTTTATAAATTGCGGAAAGATCTTTGGATAAGATCGGGCCGGATAAAATAAAAATTCCCCCAAGTATAAATAAGGAAAAAATCGGCAGAGAACTCGTTCGGATTTTTTTCCGGGCCATGTTTTTTATTTCGGTCAGATCTTCTAAAAAAACTACCATCTTGCTTATTTTCTTAAGATCCATTTCTCTAAAAACTTGATGGTGTATCTGACTTTCCAAGAATCAGTTCTATGGATCCTTCGGAAGATTCTTATTTCCCAACTCAATTGGAATTCGGAGGTGCATTCCGTTCTGCTTTTCATGAGTTTTTCGGAGATGAGAAAGATTTACAATACGAATTGTACGAGTTAAAGTCCGAAGGTGCCGGACCCAAGGCAAAATGGACCACCTTCTCCATTCGAAATCCATTAGGGGGCAGGTCGATAGTGTTTAGATTCGATCCGGATTCCGGTTCCTTCTACGCTATGTTAAAAGTGCAAGTCCTCCCTGGGGAAGAAGACTGGAGCTTGGATTCTTTCTTTCAGAAAAAAGGTTTTTCAGAGATCGGCTTTGCAGAAGTGAAAAAAGCTGCCGGAGAATGGCTCTTTCATTCTTTAGCCAGACATTATTTAGGGACCATTTTCAGCCATTGTCCACGGATCTTAGAGCCGGATTATAAGTTGGAGCCCTAAACTATCTAGAGTAAAACCTTAAAATGGACGCTCGATATCCCAAAAAAGTAGGGAAAGATTTACCAGAAATTTGTTATTAAGTAAAAGGCCCCAGAATGAAACGAATCGTTCTTTTATTTATTCTCTTACAGATCGTATATTGCAACCAAGCAAAGGAAGTGAATATAGACGCTTCCCAATCTTTAGTGGGACTTTCCCTGGATCTAACATTATCTGAGCAACTTCAACCGAGCCCTGAGATTGGTCCTGAATTTTTAGCGGTAGGTCTCAGCTGTGTTCTATGGACTAGTAATGATGGAGTTACCTGGGCTGCAACGGGAGGCTCTTCTGTTCTTCCGGATTGTGCAGGCAATTTATATTCGGTGACCTATGGTAACGGATTGTTTGTCGCCGTCGGAACCCTCTCCGGAAAATTTGATTCACGAACAAATAATTGCGGGCTGTGGACAAGTCCTGACACGGTTAACTGGACTCGGATTCCTTGCCCGAATCATCCTGAATATCCTTCCGAGGGAAATCTACCCCTTCGTTCCATTTCTTATGGAAGAGTAGGGGGTGTAAAAAAATTCGTAGCTGCAGGCCCTAAGTTTGGATCAGATAGTAGCGCAGACAAATTATACATGATTCAAAGTACAAACGGAAAATCTTGGACAGTTTTGCAAGATATTCCGGAAACGGAGCATGGAACTGCAAACGGATCTTGTTTTGTTACTTTTCATAACGATACTTTATATTGCCCTCAAGAAGGGGGTTCTTATAGCGCCACTTTAGAATATAATCCTAGTACTTCTATATCCAATATGCCTGGGTTTCCACCATATGGAGGAGGCAATGCATTGGAATCATTAGTATATGCTCCTCCAAATACTGCCGTCTATGATATGTATTCATTCCAGTTTTTCGTATCTAGAACAAATTCACTTTATGTCTTCGGGAACAGAGAATCGGATTCTATAGCGGTTAGCTCTAAAATGAATGCGAGCGGAGTATGGCCTGCATCTGTTGCAGTAGGATTCGGAGCGAATAATAGACCGAATGGCTTTGCAAGCGACGAATTAGGAAATATTTACACATTTGGAAATTCTTGCAAATGGGCTTACTCTTCGAATCAAGGAAGTTCTTGGACCACGATCAATACATTGGATGCCTGCGGAACGACAAGTCCATATGAAGATTGGATCTCTGCAACTTATAGCTCGAAATTGAATCGAATTGTAGCTGTAGGTGACGCAGGTTCTATCGGGACAACAGGAGTTTCGCCGACTTTGAGTTCTGATTGGATATACTTAAAGGTGCCAGGCGCAAACACTGAGATTACCTCCGTAACAAGCAAGAACAAGTAAGCTCTTGCAAAACCTAGATCCGAAACAAATCTAGGAGAAGATGGACCCAATTCTAATCATAATAATCGTATCCGGATTTGCTGTAGGGATCGTGTACGGACTCTGGATCAAAAAAAGACATAAAGAATTAAAATAATCTAATCTCTGCTTTCGGGTTTCAAGAACCTGGACCTTATGGGACAGGCTCTTCAGGGACTCTAAAAAAAATTCCGAAAATTGACCGTCTTGCATTCTTCATTTGTTATCTAATAAATAGAGATGAAGAACAAAAGATTCAAATTGAGACTATGGAAATTTTATCGGATCATTAGACCGTTAATGGCGATCCTTATTTCTTTAGCATTTTTACTCGTGAGTATTTATCTTCCGATCAAGGTTTGAAGAATTATTAAATAATAATTTATATCTTGGATCTTAGTTTATTACTACAACCTACCACCGAATAATATTGCGCAGAATATTATTTCTATTAATATCAGATGGCCCGCTAAAAAGGCGGCGATCGTAATTCCTATTAAATTTACAAATGGGAACATTCTACTTCTTAATTTTTGTTCCGACATTCTAAAGGAAAAGAAGATTAGTAGAATGCTGGTTATCAATAGGATGATTCGAATATCGATCGATCCTAATTCAGCATTAGGATAAAGATAGAAAGACGTAAAGAATATAAAGGAAATATTATGAATAGAAACTAAAAATCTGTAGATATTAAAATGTAATTTATTCTCAGATTTTGGAATGAGTCTTCCTGTGATAAAGGCTAAAACAGAAACGATTATTATTCCAATAAGGTTTGCAGTATAAAAAAAAGCCTCTTCCGATTCGAGTCGTATTTCGAATGCTTTAACTGACCAGGCAACGGCAAATAGTATAAATAGAGTAGGGAAAACTACAAGCCAGAATATTAATTTTATCTGCTCATTTTGAATTCGTATTTGTAATTTTGAGATAACAAAGAAATGAAGGGTTGTGTAAAAAAGGAAATAAGCAGAAAGTTCGTTCATTTAAATTTCACAGTTATCCTGAGGAAGGAATAGCATAGATTTAAAAAAGACTTTCAGGATTTCTCTGCCTACGGTCTGCAAAGCTCTTTTATTGGAAATATCGGATTGGATCTGCAGTCCGTCAAAAAGAGCAAGTAATGTCCTGGCAGAAAGTTCAGGAGAAAGATCGGCCCTGATCTTACCGTTTTCCTGAGATTCTTTAATAGTCTTAGCGAAAAGTTTTTCTAAAGAATCATAAAAACTTAATATTTCTTTTTCCATCGCTCCGCAAGCTGTCGCTTCTGCAAACAAACGAGGACTACAATTTCCTTCCACTGCCAATCGATTCGCGAGTCTTTCTAAATATTCCACCAATCTTAAGTGGGGAGGGAGAGCCTTTACTTCAGGTTCTTCGAACCCGAATCTTTCCCAAGACAAAAAGTTTTGGATGAGAGTGTCCCTGATTTCTTCTTTGCTCTCGAAGTGGAAATAGATCCCTCCCTTTGTCAGACCTGCCGCGTCCGCAATGTCCTGGACAGAGGTCCTTTCGAAACCTTTGCTAAAAAAACATTGCATAGCTGCCTGAAGGATGGATTCCTTTCGGACCTCCTCCGGCAATTTTTTCCAGCTAGGTTTCGATTTGTTTAGTTTCATCCCTGCCCTCTGTTTCTGAACTTTTCCTTCGCCCGTCAAACGAATTCTCCAAGATCCCTAAAAATAAATACCAACCGGTAGGAATTATTGTTGACCAGGCAAGTCCAATAAATACCGAATGGTAGGAAACTATTTGAGTGAGAATTTTATGATCCAGGCATTATCAAAAGAAGGGATATCTTCCGAACTAAAACTTCCCAACGGCCAAATGCTCAAAAACAGAATAGTAAAAGCATCTATGGAAGAAGGTCTTTCGGATCAGGAATTTCTCCCTAGCCAAAGATTGTTCAAACTTTATGAGAGATGGTCCCAATCAGGTGCGGGACTTCTTCTTACCGGAAACGTAATGGTAGATTTGAACGGACTCACAGGTCCGGGCAATGTGATCTTAAGAAAGGACATGAACCTTTCTCCACTAAAAAAATGGGCAGAGATCGGACAGTCCGGCGGTTCTAAAATTTGGATGCAGATCAATCATCCTGGAAGACAAACATTCGGCTTCATTTCGGAAACACCTGTTGCTCCTTCTCCTGTAAAAGTACATATTCCTGGAAGAATGTTCTCTAAAGTTTTCGGAGTACCCAGAGCATTAAGCGGAGAAGAGATCAAAGGCCTCATCCAAAAGTTTGTAGATGCAGCTATCTTAGCAGAAAAGGCGGGATTTAACGGAGTAGAAGTCCATTCCGCTCATGGATATTTATTAAACCAATTCCTTTCTCCTATCAGCAATATTAGAAAAGATGAATGGGGTGGCTCTTTGGAGAATCGGGCCAGATTCCTTTTAGAAGTTTTGAAAGGAATTAAAGCATCTGTTCGATCCGATTTCGGAATAGGGGTTAAAATAAATTCTGCCGACTTCCAAGGAGGAGGTTTCCAGGAAGAAGATTCTATCCAAGTTATCAAAATGTTGGAACCGATAGGTTTGGACCTTTTGGAAATTTCAGGAGGAAACTATGAATCTCCTGCAATGCAAGGAACAGGTACAAACAAAAGAGAAGCTTACTTTTTAGATTTTGCTAAAAAAGCAAAAGAGATGACGAGAATTCCTCTATTAGTGACTGGAGGATTCAGAAGCAGAGCCGTGATGGAAGAAGCTGTGATTTCAAAAGAAGCGGATCTAATCGGGATCGCTGCACCTTTTGCATTCTATCCTACATTTGTTAAAGGATTACTTTCCGGAAATATAGAAAATGTATCCGTCGAAATACCTAAACTTTCTAACCCTGCAATCAATTCGCTTTCTAAAATGTCCGCGATCCGTCTTCAGTTCAGAAGAATGGGAGAAGGTAAAGACCCTAAACTTCCAGGTTCTTTGATTTGGAATATGATCAGAGATCAGATCAGAGGAAGACGTAACGCTAAAAATTACCGAAAATTTTTGGAACAAATTTCTTCAAAGCGGATCGCATCTTGAGACGACTTAATCCATTGAATAGCAAACCTTAAACCGTCCGTCGGAGGAATTCCGACGGACCTTTTTTTATTTATTTTCGGGAGAGGGAATTCTCTTGTACTTTTGCTCCTAACATCAAAGGAGATTCTTTGAGTAAGAAGGACAAACCTAAGTTCAATACCCCAAGACCTATGAATATTTTTAAGAATAGATCTATTCCTAAAAAGTTCAGTCCTAAGATAAAAAGGATCCCAGAGATCTGACCGATCCAAAGTAAAAGCCCTTGTGAGGAAGATTCAGGCGCAGGAGAAGTGATCTCAGCACAATATTGGAATCCGATCGGTGCTCCGATCCCAAGTAGGAAAAATCCTATCAAAAACGCTCCAGTTAAAACTAGATTATAGTCGTTCGCTAAGGAGAATAATAACATTCCCGGCAAAAATCCGGCCATAGAGATTACAAGGAAAGGTTGTCTTTTTCCAAGTTTATCGGAGATTAATGGAACAAAAATGCCTGCAATAATTCCGGACATAAGCATCATTCCTGCAATTTCTCCGGACTGGGTCATATTCAGATGTTTTGTTTCGCAGATCTGGTCAATACAAGTGCTGACTGCATTAAATATTCCTAATCCGATTAGGAATAGAAGTAGGGACTTTCTCATATCCTTTTGGCTTAAGATATGTTTTAAACCCTCGAAAACTTTAAATTTGGAACTTTGCTGATTTGCTAAATCCGGAGCAGTTGGAGGTTTCTCTTTGAAGAATGCCAAAAATACTACGGCTCCTATCAGGGCAATCAGTCCGTAGTTCAAGAGTATACTAGGGATCTCTTGCGGATTAGGATTCACTTCTCCTAACATTCTAGGAGTGATTGCCATTACTAAAATAATACCTATAAATTGAGCCAGTGTTCCTATTGCTACTGCCGTCGCTCTTTCTGTAATCGGGAACCATTGTACGCCAACTTTCGTGACAGCATTTAATATGAAGGGTTGTGCAATCGCTAAACCGATTTGAGATGCGATCACTATACTAAAATTATCTGCGTATACTCCTTTGCTTAAGGAGAAAATTCCGGTGAGAGCAGCGCCCACTCCGACTCCGATCCGAATTCCATAAGTATCTATGATATAAGAAGCGGGAATTGCCATTAATACGAATACTCCCATAAAGATGAGAGAAAGAAGATCTATTTGAAGGCTTGATACATCGTAAAAAACTCTAGCCTCTCTGGCTATAGGCGCAAAAGTCAGCCATTGGATTTGGATAATCGCCGTAATTAACGCGTATAGACCAAGAATCACCCATCTGTAGCCGTATACCTTTACTTGGTTTTCACGCATAGAAAGCCCCGTTTTTATTTAAATAAAGAAAAATAATAATTCGCATCACTTAGGTCCGAGGTAGTCATCCCTTTTATGCTCGGAAGTAACAATGACAGTATAGAAGGTATATGTTCTAGTTCCAAGCAAATTATAATTTTGGAATAAGAAGTACCTGCTATTTTAATTTCTAATTATAACGACTTAAATATTATGCGAATAAGTGATTTTGTGAAATGTAAGACGCATATAAGTGCAAGGTAATTCGATCCTATAATCTCGTTCTTTTTCGCCCTCATACAATATTCGATTGTGAGCTATTACTTTAAGAAATAAGAAAGTTGTAAGTTTCTTATATTGAAGAAGGACCGACTTCTTAAATTCGGACGTTCGACTTAAACAATGCGGACGACCGTTTCCTCTTTTGCCTTATCATCTAAGGCAGTGGAGAAAATTTTATGTTAAAAAAATGGTCTATAGTCTTTGCATTGGTTTTGGCCGTTGTAAAATGTGAAACAGGAAATTTAGAAGATAGGACAACGTTACCCAAGTATCCGAATTCTTCCTTAGAAAAAGTGATCCAGTTGGATCGTCCTCCCGGCAATATAAGTGCATCGACATCCGGAAGGATCTTCTTCTCCTTCTTTCCTCAAGGATCTCCTCCGATCAAAGTTGCAGAGTTAAAGAACGGTCAGGTTCTTCCTTTTCCGAACCAAAACTTCCAGAAAAATTTTAATACTGTCCTTTCAGTGAGAGTGGATGATAAGAATAGGCTCTGGACCCTGGATTATGGCAATCTGGGACTTACAAGGCCAAAGGTTTACGCATTCGATATAGAAACGGGAGCTACGATCCACGAGTATGAATTTCCTATTTCTATCGCTCCTAAGGATTCATTGTTCAACGATATGCAGATCGATACGGTAACAGAGACGATCTTTATCACGGATACAAGCCCTCTGATTCCAGACCCGGGCTTAGTAGTGTATGATATCGCCAGCAAAAAAGCGAGAAGACTATTAAAGGACCATGTTTCCGTAGTGGGAGAAAGGAATGAAATCGTGGTGAACGGAACTCCTTTCCAAGTGGCAGGTGTTTCCATCATATTTAATGCGGACTCCATCGCTTTGGACCAAAATAGGGAGTGGTTGTATTTTGCTCCTTTCACTTCCGGAGAATTATATCGTGCAAAAACGAGTGTCTTACGCGATTCCACATTAAATGCGGCTCAACTAGCGGCACAGGTAGAACAATATTCTTTAAAATCAATGAGTGACGGTATCAGTATCGATAAGGGCGGAAATATTTATGTGACCGACGCGGAGCATTCTGCGGTGAACCTGATCGATCCTGATAAAAAGATAACCACATTATTCAAGGACCCAAGTTTCCGTTGGCCGGACGGATTCAGCTATGCTCCGGATGGATATATGTATCTGACTTGCAGTGCGTTAAACGAAGTGTTCCTACAAACAGACAGCATAATCTTAAGCAAAGGACCTTATTATATTTATAGATTCAAACCGGAAGCGGAAGGGATCATAGGTAGATAATTTTTTTTTAGAGATTTCGCAGCAACCCAAAGGGAGCGAGAAAACGACCGCACATCGCTGTCGCGATTCTATTGACACGGAAAGACAATCGTATATAACCGCCTCCTCATTCTAGAGAACATTCTAGAAAAAAGGATTGCCCTTTTTGGAGGCTTTTTCATTCTCCTGATGAGTGAGCGCTCACTCATCGAGTAAAACTCGCAACTGGGCTTCGGAGGATTTACTGCATGAAATCAAAAGTCTATGTTTTGGCTTACGATATAGGAACTACCGGGACCAAAACTTGCCTATTTGAAATAGGTGATAGGCTTACTCTTGTACATTCCGTAACCCAAGAATACGGGCTCACACTTTTAGAGGGCGGAGGAGTGGAGCAGGATCCCCAAGATTGGTGGAATTCGATGAGAGAAACCACCGCTCAGGTCTTAAAAGAAACCAAATTAGATCCTGCAGAAATCCGTGGGATCTCTTTCTGTTCTCAAATGCAAGGTCTCGTCTTAGTGGACAAGGATCTGAAACCGGTTCGTCCAGCAATGAGTTATATGGACCAAAGGGCCCGGGAAGAAATGAAAAAAGGGATAGAGCATGGGCTCAAGATAGAAGGTCTGAATGCTTATAAACTTCTTCGTTCCTTACAGATCACTGGTGCAGTCGCTGGAAGTGTAAAAGATCCATTATGGAAATATAAATGGGTAGAAGCTAAAGAAGCAGAAAAATTCGCAAGAGTATATAAGTGGTTGGATGTGAAAGATTATCTGACCGCCAGATGTACTGGCAGAGCGACAATGACCTTGGATTCTGCATTCGCCACTTTTCTGTATGATTCTCGTCCCGGCAAAAGCCGTTGGCATAAGGGACTTTGCAAAATGTTCGGAGTTCGTCCTGAACATCTTCCCGATCTCATCCAATCTACGGATCTAATTGGCGGACTGACTCAAACATCCGCAAAAGAACTCGGCTTAAAAGAAGGAACTGCGGTTTTCGGTGGAGGGGGGGATGCAACTCTCATCGGAATAGGGGCAGGTGCGGTAGAAGAAGGGGACACTCATATTTATGCAGGGACTTCCGGTTGGGTCTCTACAGTGACTAAGAAAAGAACTGTGGACATCAACGCCAGGATTGCGTCTATCGTGGGTGCGAGAGCGGGTTATTATAATTATTTCGGAGAACAGGAAACCTCCGGTAAATGTCTGCAATGGGTCAAGGATCATCTTGCCCTAGACGAGATAGATGTTTATTTAGAAAAAAAGAATGTAACGGAAGGAGAAGACGCAGTACACGAAAGTCTTTTTGCATTCTTATTCGAATCTATCAAGGATACTCCTGCAGGAAGTGACGGAGTTATCTTCACTCCTTGGTTGCATGGGAACCGTTGTCCTTTCGAAGATCCTGCAGCTAGAGGAATGTTCTTTAATATAGGTCTGGATACAGGAAAAAGAAAACTCATCCGATCCGTGATCGAAGGGATTTCATTTCATAAGCGTTGGATCTTAGAATTGTCCCAAGCAAAGATCCCTGCTTCTTCCACGATTCGATTTGTGGGTGGAGTTGCACGTTCTCCTATCATTTGTCAGATCTTAGCGGATATCACAGGTAAGACGATAGAAACGATAGATCATCCTCAAAATGCAGGGGCAACGGGAGCGGCAGCAATTGCTGCATTAGGATTAGGTAAAATTCATTCTTTTGAAGAGATTAAAAATTTAATACCTAGTAAAGAAAGATGGAATCCGAATCTTGCGAACAAATCGGTATACGATCGGAATTTTTCCGTATTCAAAAAGTTATACGAGGCTAATAAGGCGCATTACGCAATCTTAAATACATACAAATAAAAAAGGACCGAGCTTATCCCATAAGGGACTCCTTATGAAATACACTTTTTATGGTGTGGATATTTTTGTGATTCAAGAATAGAATTCACGAGCTCGGTTCAGGCAGGGTGTCAACAGATGAAGAGAATAGAACAGTCTAATCGAGTTCGGGCGAAAATTTTAGAAGTATCCCGAAAACTTTTCGTAAGCGAAGGATATGAGAAGGCGACCATACGTAGGATCATCGAGGAAGCAGAGATCACTACCGGAAGTCTATATCATTTTTTCAAGAACAAGGAAGAGATACTTCTCGCGATAGCGGGAGAAGTATTCAACGAGGCAGGCGAAACCGCAGAACGTCTGGTAGGTGAAATGGATCCTCCTTTGGTTTTTGCCATGGAAGTAGGATTACAGTTCTATCTATGCCAGAAAAAACTTACCATAGCGGAAACATACTTGGCGGCATATAAAACCCAAGGTGTGACCGATATGATCGGGAACCGCGGGTCCCATCGAAGCAAAGCTTTATTCGAAAAATATAATCCTGAGTTCGATGAACAAGAATACCTGATCCGCACCTTGGCATTCAGAGGAGTATTCCAAAGTCTTTTGGAAGAAATGGTGCATTCAGGAAAAATAGACAGACTCAGAATGATGGCAACGGTCATTCAATTAGGCCTGACTACATTCGGAGTTCCTAAAGAAGAAATGGAAATCGCATTACAAAAAACCTTCCGACTTCTAAAAGAAAGAGCCGCCGAGATAGAATCGCTTTCCGAAGGACTGCTGCAGATTTTCGTAAACGGACGATAAAATTCTGGGGACTGGCGAGAGTTTTAAACTCTCGACAGCCTTTCTTCCATTCCTTCTGCAACTTTACGAACGTCTTTCTTATTGATGACCACTTCGTAAGCTGCATACATGATCGGAACTTCGTTCGGATCTATTTTCATTAGGTTTGGCATTACCTTCAGCCCGTAGAATCCGTTAGACATCTTCTCGGAAGGATGACCGTTTGCTATATCGTATCCTGTCTTTCTATCTTTTGCATCCGTTCCAAAACAAGATAACATAAAGTCGGTCAATCCGGAGAGGCCTTGGAATGTTTCCGGTTTTCCTCCCATGCTAACTCCTACTTTTACCATTTCGTTGAAGAAACGATTGGAAAGATGGAAGAGAGAATTGTCCACATTCCCGCCTAGGGTCTGTTGGAAATAACCTTCTACAATTCCCATTACAAGAGCGTAAATTGTTTTGAGAGCTCCGCCTAACTGAACTCCCTTTACGTCCGTAGGAATGATCGCAGGTCTTGGGAAAATATAACCTGTAGTTAATAATTTTTGAATACGAGGAATGAGGCTTTCGTTCACGGCCGCGATCTCGAATCCGGAAATCTTTCTCTCCATGATCTGGTCCGGATAAGAAGCACCGGAAATCACTCCAATCCTATCGTCTTCTAATCCCAATCCATGTTGCAGATCGTCCAGGATCAAACCTGCGCTTGTAAATCCTTTGATAATATTGAAGAATGGAGCCTTGTTCTTGGAAAGATGAGGTTGCAGATCCGGATAGATCGTATGCAATTCCCAAGGATTCGTTCCTTGGATAAACAAGGTCGCAGTTTTTAATTCTTCCGGATCGGAAGTGAATGTAAGATTCGGAGGAAGTTTGTAGAGAGAATAAGTTCTGAGATCTCTTCTTTCCGTATTGGACTGAGAAGTATATTCTTGGTCCGGATGATAGACTAGAACGTTAATATCTTTGTTTGCCAGTACGGTAGCGATTGCAATTCCCATACTGCTGTTCCCAATCACGACCACTTTTTCTTTCGGTTCTTTAGGCACCTTGATCAGTTTGTTTTGGTCTCTAGCGTCCGCACTGTACAAGTTCCTGTAAATACCGTGCTGGTGCTTGTTCAGGTTCTGTCCTACAAGCAGAGCCAGATTATCGATCAGGAATTGTTTTTTGTCCCCATGTTCCGGGAATGGAAGATGTTCGATATCTTTAGGGAAATGGGCCATTTCCTTTTTGGATAATTCTCCAACTAACACTGGTTTGCCGATGGTTAGCTTTCCTGCTACTTGATTGAAAAGTAAACTTGTGGTAGGAAGGATCTTATCCGTCTTCTCCAAGGAAATTGGAAGGATGACCTTATTTGCAACATAGTGATAGACAGTGTCCACAAAGGGCATCAGTCTTCCGTCCCTGGATCTGGTTCCTTCCGGGAAGATGGCAGCGATCTTCCCCTCTTGTTGCAGTTTTTGAGAATGTCGGAATGCCCTCATATTAATTTTGGTCATTACATCGGAAAGACTTGGGTTATCTGCCATGTCTCTCTTGGAGCAGACCAAAAGAGTTCCGAACATATACAGTCCGAGTCTGGTAAAATCGGGTTCGTAAGCTAAACGTCCGGCGATAAACACCAATTGTTCGGCTACTTCTCTACCTTCAGGAGACGCATGATATAAAAGTTGGAAGATTGCAGGAGCATCCAAATGGCTTAGGTGATTGGAAATCAATGTAACCGGGTATTTTCCGATCAAAGGTTTTACAGCGCTTAAGTTTTCGATACCTTCTACCGTAAAAAATTTCATGATAGGAGAAAGGAACTCGATCATGAATTCCCTGGCCTTCTTTTCAGGAGGGGTGTACACACCGATCCTTTCCAGGGAGGATGGATCTTTAAAAACATCCATGACCGGAGGCATTGGAGTTACGGAACAAAGATAAAGAAATTTCTGAAGTATCTTTTTTGCTTCTTCTTCGCTCATTCCTGATCTTTTGAATAGGTGAATGTTTTCGAAGAATTCCTTCTGCCATCTTCCGACGGATTGTTCTTTTTCTGCCATGGTACGTCTCTGTCTGTGGTCTTGCGGTTAATCTGGTTTCGGTGCTTAGAGCTCGAACTTTAAGGTTCGATACGCGATTTCCGGAGAATACTTTCTATCCTTGGAAGGCTTATTGTCATTCTATTTTTTGGGAAAAACGATTTGAATTCTACCCTAGCCAAAAGGAACTGTTCTTTGGGGCTTTTCGTAAAGACAGATGACACATAATCCTCCAGAGTTTAGTGAGAAAAAATGGATCCCGGACGGGTTTCATTTTTTCGGACCGAACGAGAGTTCGGAAAGAAGGGATCTTCTCGATTCCCTCAGTTCCAAGCTCAAAGGATTCAAATACTCTGAGGTATTTTTACCTTCTTTCGATTATTCTTCTTCTTTTTTGCTCACCATGTCGGCGGAAGATTCTTCTGCATTGTACAGATTCAGGGATTCCGACGGAAATGAGATCTCTCCTAGCGCGGATTTGACGGTCCAAGCAGTAAAAGGTATGGCTGGTTTTGCGCACCGCAAAGAAAACCAACGTATCTTTTATCAGGGAAAAATTTTCAGAGACTACGGTAGAAAGAGCGGATCTCGGAAGGAGATCCTACAAGTAGGCGCAGAACATATAGGCGGTTCAGGCGCCCCAGCTATTTTAGGAATTTTGAAAGAGATTTCCGGATTATTCTCCGGAATTAAACTGCGTTCGCCACTAACAATAGTGCTCGGGAATGTAGGGGTCTTTCATTCTGTTCTGGAGTCCTTGGAACTTTCCAGATCCGAAAAAAGGCAATTGTCGTTTTTATTATATAGGAAGAATCTTCCGGAGATCCGTCGTTTTCTGGAAAGTCGAAACGCTTCTAGGATTTTCCCGGTATTAGAGTCTTTATGTTTGGGATTTGTCTCTCATAAGGAAGATCTGGGCAAAAAGTTTGCTTCTTTAGGACTTTCTAATTCTTTCCAAAAGATCATCTCCGAAACCGGAGAAATTATAGGCTCTTTAGGTAAAACTCCTGGTTTGGAATTTTGTTCGGACTATACTCTTATTCCGGATTTGGAATATTATACCGGATTCGTTTTCCAAGGGTACGTGTCTGGAAGTTCAGAACCGGTTCTAACCGGAGGGTCTTACGACCATCTATACGAATTATTCTCCGGAACCCAAAAAGATGCCTGCGGATTTGCGATCAATGTAGACGCATTAGAAACAGTATTGGAACCCACTTGGGAATTGAATGACGTGAAACCGGTTTGAAAAAGAAGAACGTGCAAAAATTGAAATTATATAGAAAAGAAACAGGAATTAAGGAATAATCCAATGCCCGCAACATTAGTGGTCGGAACCCAATGGGGTGACGAAGGGAAAGCAAAAGTAATCGATTACCTTTCCAAAGATACGGATATTATAGTACGTTACCAAGGCGGAGCTAACGCCGGACATACGGTGGTGGTTCACGGTAAAAAATACGTGTTTCATTTGGTCCCTTCCGGAGTCATTTACGACCAAACCGTTTGTGTGATCGGTAACGGTGTGGTTTTAGATCCTACATTCTTTATTGAAGAGTGTGATAAGCTTCAAGCAGAAGGGTTTCCAGTGTATGAAAAACTTCTGATCAGCGATGCTTGCCATCTTCTTTTTCCATTCCATGGTCTGATCGATTCCGCAAGAGAGAGTAATTGTGCTCCGGATCGTAAGATCGGAACCACCAAAAAAGGGATCGGTATCTGTTACGCAGACAAGATGATGAGGATAGGTCTTAGAGTAGGGGACCTTCTCGAAAACGATTTCGAAACAAGGCTCCAACAGCTGGTGGATGAAAAAAACAAAGAGCTCGTAAAACTCTACGACGTAGAAGAGATCTCTACCAAAGACATTTTAGATAATGTAAAAAGATTTTATTCAAAGATCCAAAAAAATATCATCAACACTCCTTATTATCTGGAATCACAATTAAAGGCCGGCAAAAAAATCCTCTTGGAAGGTGCTCAAGGGACCGGACTCGATGTGGATTTTGGTACTTATCCGTATGTAACTAGTTCCAATCCTACTACTGGGGGAGCATTCATCGGATCGGGGATCGCATTCCATCATTTAAAGAGTGTAATCGGAATCACAAAAGCGTATACCACAAGAGTGGGAGAAGGTCCTTTCCCTACGGAACTTCTTGGGGAAGAAGGAGAAAAGCTTAGAACTCTAGGTGCGGAGTATGGCGCAACCACAGGAAGACCTAGACGTTGCGGTTGGTTCGATACAGAAGTGTTGAGACATGCAGTTCGTATCAACGGACTTACATCTATTGCACTTACTAAGATAGATGTTCTTTCTGCTTACGATAAAATTCCTGTGGCAGTAGCTTACGAAAGGAACGGCAAAAAACTGGATTGTTTCCCTTCTCAGGGCCTGGACCAAGTAAAGGTAATCTACGAAGAATTCCCTGGTTGGAAAACAGATATCACCGGCATCGGAGAATTCGATAAACTTCCTTCTGCATGTAAGGATTATATCCGCACTTTGGAAAAATTGATAGGAGTTCGTATCGATTTGATCTCTACCGGACCGGACAGAAAGGATACGATAGCTTCCGGATTCTAAGATTGGACAAAGTTTTTCTCAGATTTTTTACGTTTAGAAACCTCTCCAAACTAGTAAAAAACTCTATGAAATTCGTTTGACCAGAGAGGGTCGAAAAATATCGTGTTCTTACGTTCGAGTCGTTAGCTCAGTCGGTAGAGCATCTCACTTTTAATGAGAGGGTCTTGGGTTCGAATCCCAAACGACTCAAGCTGAGCTAAATTAAGAGCCGCCATCGTCTAGTGGTTAGGACACCAGGTTTTCATCCTGGTAACCGGAGTTCAATTCTCCGTGGCGGTACCAACTGTCTTCCTACTCTTTCCATAAATTTTACAAACCTCTTTCAGATCGCAAGACTCACATAGCTCGGCGATATAAACACTTTTGCATTTACGCAAGATCCCAAGTCTACATAGGGCAAAGTCCATTCTCAAAGGGTCTTCCGGATAAAACTTTTGGAAATAGTCAGTGACCTCTCTGGATTTTTTGAGATCGGAAGTCCTTCTTTCCGTAATCCCTAAAATATTAGAAAGACGATTGATATGAGTATCTAACGGAAATAATAACTCTGATGTTTGAATGTTCTTATACAAACCCAGATCCGGCGCTTCTTTACGGACCATCCATCTTAAGAACATACAATAACGTTTATGTGCCGATTTAGGATTTCCGAGTCCGATCAAAAAACCTAGGCCGTAGGACTTCCAACCCGGATCCAAGGAAGTCAAAATTTCGGAAAGCCTGGATTGAAAACCGGCAATCCTTCTTTCTAAACCCACATCTTTGGGACGGATCGGCTTAAACCAAGATTCTAAAAACTTCTCTCCTGATTTTTCAATTTCCAAATAAGCCAATCGGATCGCTTGCAAGAATAGAAGAATGTCCTTTTCTTTCTGAAAACGATAAGGCCCTAATTTGTTTTTCCAGATCTTGGTCCCATGAGAGAGTAAATATTGTTTGGGACGTTTGCCCATCGGTTCCAAAAGTCGGGAGAGAAATCCACGGATCGCAGTAACGTTGCCATAGGCGAATAACGCAGAAAGAAGTCCTACAAATTCCCTATCTTCCGGAGAATCGTAAAGATAACATAAAAATAATGGATCAGAATCTAAGAATTCTGGTTTAGTATAGTTCCTGTACAGAAGATCGAAACTTTTTTTCAGGTTTTTCTTTTTGAGCACAGTAGAAGGAGGCATACTTTGCTCCGATCGACTTCTTTTTAAGAAGCCGCTTTCGCTTTTAATGCGATATAGGAACGAGAAGCCAGTTTTCTTTGCAGGATCCCTTCCATAAACGCAGACGCTTCCAATAATTTAGAAAGATCTATTCCAGTTTGTATCCCTGATTTATGGAAGAAGTAAACCAAATCCTCTGTGGCCAAGTTTCCCGAAGCTCCTTTTGCGTAAGGACAACCACCTAAACCACCGGAAGAAGAATCGAAAGATCGAATTCCTAACTCGTAAGATTTTTGGACGTTCGAGATCGCCATTCCATATGTATCATGAAAATGTCCTGCCAATTTATCTACAGGGATTTCTTTCAGAAGAATGTTAAGCAATTTTTCCACTTCTGCAGGAACAGCAGTGCCAATGGTTTCTCCCAAAGAGATCTCGTAAGCTCCTTGGTCCAAAAGTATTTTAGAAACTTCTAAAACCTTTTTCGGATCAATTTTTCCTTCGTAAGGACAATCGATCACTGTGGAAACATAACCTCTTACCAATAATCCATCCTTCTTTGCTTCCGCGAAAATTTCCTTAAATCCATCTATGGACTCTTGGATGGTGCGATTGATATTTTTTTTAGTAAACGATTCTGAAGCGGCAGTGAACACAGCTACCTCTTTAAATCCGGAAGAGATCGCAGCTTGGTATCCTTTTAAATTCGGAGTGAGTGCGCTAAAATGAACATTTCCTTTAAGATCCAGGGAAGCGGAGAGTTCTTTTGCGTCTCCTAATTGAGGAATGTTTTCTTTTTTTACGAAAGAAGTGGCTTCTATATGTTTTAGGCCGGCCGCGACCAGCTTTTGGATATAAAGTAATTTATCCTTTGTGGGGACCTCCGACTTTTCATTTTGGAGTCCATCTCTTGGTCCTACTTCCGTAATTTTCAAACTCATGTCTTTAAGGGATTGGTTGTCAGAATTCTAAGCAAGCACTAAACCGGTATCCGTGTCCGAGAAAAAAGAACCGATCATCGTTTTGGAAGGAGTTTCCCTATCTTCTTCCGAAAGGACCTACTTGTCCGGGGTGAACCTGCAAGTTGAAGCAGGAGAATTTCTCGGGATTTTAGGCCGTTCCGGTTCAGGTAAGTCCACACTCTTACGACTTATATTAGACCTTCCGCTTCCTTCTTCTTGGAAAAAAACGGGTAGTATCCGGATTTTCGGAAAATCCAAAAAAGAAATCCCAGCCAGATGGATCCAACCGGTTTTCCAAGATCCTGTTTTGGTTTTTAATCCGCTTTGGACTGTAGAAAGAAGTTTAAGAGAACCTCTGCAATTATTCAAAGAAGAAAACTTATACGAGTCTTTATTAGAAAAATGGCTTCCGATCTTGGGCTTGGAAGGTAAGGATAGAAATCGTCTTCCTTCTTTTTTTTCGGGAGGAGAATTACAAAGGTTCTCTCTTCTTCGCGCGCTACTTTGTCGTCCTAAAATTTTATGTTTGGACGAAGCGACTTCAGCACTAGATCCAATCTTAAATCATCAGGTCTTGCAGTCTCTTTTAGATCTGAATCAGAAAGAGGGAGTTACTATTCTTTGGGTGACACATAATATCAAGTCAGCGAATAAGTTCTGTTCTCGCATCGTGGAAATTGAATCTTTAAATTCTATATCCGCTTCTGCCTTGAATTGATTTCGCGAGAAGGAAACCTTCTTCCAATAAAAAACCCCAAGGTTTTTCAACCCCGGGGTTCTTTGCAAAAATTGATTCAAAAGAGATCTTAGAACTCGATATGATACAAGTTTTTGCGGTCTTTTTTGTCCTTATACAAAGCTAATAGAATGTCTATCCTATAAATGGAAGAACGAAGACTTGCTTCTAACAATCTGAGAGCTTTGATCTGGTTTTCGAGAGACATCTCGTTAAGTCTGGTCACTTCGGTTGCTTCGAAAACTTCGTGTGTGACCTCGCTCGATTTTAAATCTGCCGGTTTGAAGACGATCTTTTTATTCTCGAACATCACTTCGTAGTAGATCCTTTTACTTTCGGATGCTAGAGTGATATCGGATACCTTTCCGCCGTTGAATTGGAACGTAATGTACTTGAGCAAATTGCTCTCGTAACCGTCTTCAACTTGGAAAGGAATGTCTTCCGTGACAATGGTTTGGCGTTTCTCATACTTCGGCATCAGGACCACGAGGATATCGTGTTTGCGCTCCAAGTCTTTTAATCTTTCGCTGATCGTTGTTTCCAGACCTACGATGATTTTTTTAAGGGACTTGGTGTACTCGCTGGTTTCGTCCTGAAATACGTCCGCTTCGTTGACCTTTTGTTTTTGTTGGGCCAATAACGGAACGAAGAAGAAGAGGGTCGCCAAAGCGAAAAGCCTGGTTTGGTTTTTCATTGGATCCTCCGTCCGTAAGATTGGACGAATTCTTTTGGTTTGCCAAGTCTTTTTCGGGTTTAAGCTATTGCCCTTCCTTCTCTGCGTCCTCGTCAGCGGCCTTGATCTCTGCGAATCTTTTTGCCAGGTCCCTTCTTCTTTCTATAATTTTAAGGGAGAATTCGGTAAAGAAAGGGTCATTGGGGAATTTTAATAACTCCTCATATTCTTTTGCAGCAGTGACATAATCGCCGATCTTACTCGCAGTCTCTGCAAAATAGAAATGGAATTTTTTATTATAAGGCCTCTTCTTCCCTTGGTCGTCGTATAGATCCGTATTCCTGAAAATTTTATAGGCGTAGTAATCTCTTCCGCCCATGATCTCTAAACGCGCGAGCCCCAGCTTTGCATCCGGGCTATTCTGGTCTATGGTTAACGCTTTTTTAATATAAATCTGGGCCCTGTTTTTCAGGTCAGTTCTGATATAGTGTTCTGCGAGAAGTACCAATGCCTCTGTTTGGAACTGGTTCAGCTCGACCGCTTTTTTATAATATATGACCGCTTGTATCTGTTCGTTCAGTAGTTCGTAAAGAACTCCCAAGTGCATATACGTTCTGTAATATTTGGGAACTTCTGCGATCGCATACTCGTATTGAAAGATCGCTTTCTGGTATTTTTTTTCTATATGATAAGCTCTTCCTAAATTATATCTAAAAGCGAAGAAGGAAGGGTCGAATCTCATCCCAGCTTCTAACATGGAGATTGCCTTCTCTCTTTTTTTAGGATCCGCAGACTGTAATAAGCCTACAGCCTCATTATTGAAAATCCCGGAATTAACGATCTGTTTTCCTCCGTATTCGAAACTTGCTTTGGAAGGGGGAGGGGCTCCTTTCCAATGTCTGCCAGCAGCTACTATGAAATCCTGCTCAGAGCGGGCCAGGCTTCCGTCTTGGTAGAACTCGGGATCTAAAAATTCATTCTCTCCCCAGAGTAAACCTGCATACTCGGAGTCTCCTATTTTGAATTGTGCATAGGCTATATTAGGAAAGATCAAGAATAAGAATATGCAGAGAGGCTTGGCAAAATTTAAGCCTTGTAAATACTCTTTTAAAAGGGAAATTGTCCTCATTGGTCTCATTGCAAACATCGATCCCAGTATTGGAATGTTCTAACCTATCGTACAGTATCGGACGGAAATCGGTTTTAAAGAACGTTTCCTTCTCCGTTTTTCCGAACGAGGTTTTATTTGTAAGAGGAATGAACGGTTCCGGAAAGACTACATTGCTCAAATCCATTCTGCAACACGATAAATTCAAGGACCAGTTCAAATTCCCTTCTTCCAAATCACCTAAACTTTCCTATCTGGGGCATGATCTGGGTTTATATACAACTTTAAGCCTGGAAGAAAATCTGGAATATTTCAGAGGGATTGCAGGAGATTGCCGTCCGGAAGACCAGATCATTTCCTGGTTAAAGGATTTTCGTCTTTGGCACAGAAGAAAGGATCCTGTTTCTTCTTTTTCCAGGGGAATGAAACAGAAGGCCGCATTAGTCCGTGCTCTTTTGCCTAACGTGGATCTTTATCTTTTGGACGAACCATTGACTGCTTTGGATAGCGAGGGAGAATCCAAGGCGAGATCCGTTTTGGAGAATGTTTTGGATTCTTCTTCCATCATCATGGTGACCCACGATCCTAATTTTACTTTAAAAGCAAAGTCCCGACTTTTGGAATTGGGAGAAAATTCCAAGTGAAAGCAATTTTTGCTCTTATCCGAAAAGAGTTCCGCCTTTTAGGAAAGGCAAGTAATGGGATCTTGTCATTACTTGTTTTAGTTTCCGCGATGGTGTTCTTATTCCATTATGCTCTGGAAAGGAACGGCAAAATAGATCTAGTCGCGCTTATCGGATTGAAATGGGCCATTCTATTTGTCGCCTCGTTCGTATTAGTCGGTCAATTCACCTGGGAAGAAAGAGAAGCAGGCGGGGGAACTGCGAGTAGACTATTTATTTCTCCTTGGGTTTTATATTTTTCTAAATCGATTTTAGTGTTTATCGCATTGTCCGCGGCCGCCATTTATCTGATGGGACTTTTTGCATTGATGTTTTCCGCATTTCCCGCGGACTTAAACGAATTCGGAAGACAGATCGTATTCTTCTTTCCCGGTCTATTATGCCTTTCCTTTTTGGGAGTTTGTCTTTCCCATATCAGTTTATCTTCTCGCCTGAAAGAGATCCTTCTTCCGTTACTCCTCGTGCCTCTTTCTATTCCTGTATTCTTATATGGAATGGAAGCGGAGAGAAAATTTATCTCCCAACCTTTTTCCGCCTTGGTCGGTTCTTTTTCTCTCATTTTGGCATTTGCAGTTTTTTACGGTTCTATGGGTGCACTTCTGGTAGAAATGACTTCCGACGAATAGGATTCTTCTTGATACAATTTGCGGATACCTACACACTTCCAAGCGTATGAATATTCGCCTCCTGCATCCCGCCTGGGACTGGATACTCTCTCTTTTGTTTTTATCGATTTTTCCGTTTGCAGTGCTTCTGGGCTTATATTACCCGAATGTGATCTTAGAGCAGGGGATTTCCCACAGGATTTTTTATTTCCATGTTCCAGTTGCATGGGTGGCTTTGTACGGTCCCGGAATTTCTTCTATTTGTGCGATTGCATATCTTGTGACTAAAAAGCGGACCTGGGATACACTTTCACTTTCCGCAAATAAGATATCTCTTTTATTCGCGATCGGTGTTTTATTTTCCGGACCGATATGGGCATACTTGGCTTGGGGAACTCCTTGGGACACGACTGACGCACGCTTAAATTCTTTTTTCGTATTGGTACTAAGCCTTGTGGCTTATTTTCTATTGCGGTTTTTGGTTTTGGACCAGACTAAAAAATATATCTTCTCCGCTTTTTTAAGTTTGTTCTGCAGTGTAAATGCTATCTTAACCTGGGGAGCCATTCGTTGGATGGATAATCCAGGAAATCACCCTTCTTCCGTATTGGGAAAAAAGGGAATGGATCCGGATATGAGGATCTCTTTTTGGTTAGGAATTTTGGCTTATCACCTACTTTTTTTGATCTTGTACAGGTTAGTTTATCGTTTAGATAAGATCAAAGCTGTTCGTGAAGAATTGTCTGATTGAAAAATTTACTCAATTTAATAAAATACGAATTTTGTAATGATAGGGATGGATCGTGGATAGAGAGAAGCAAGAGAGCCAATTGAATTATTCCGACTATTCCATCCTTGCGGTCGACGATTCGGATATTAATCTCAAACTTTTGGTCCATACTTTAAAACCTCTGGGTTTCCAAGTTTTAACTGCAATGAACACGGAAGAGGCACGCACACTTCTTGCGACCAACCAAGTGGACATTCTTCTTTTGGATGTGAGTATGCCTGGTCAGGATGGATTTTCATTCTGTAAGGAATTGAGAGAGATAGATAGATTCAATCTTCTTCCGATCCTTTTTATCACAGCTTATAATAGAGAGTTGGGATTTGACGAGGCGATCGCTCACGGCGGAGACGACTTTCTTCATAAACCTTTCCAACCAAAAGAATTGGTCGCAAAGATCAGAGCATTCATTCGGATCAAAAATCTTCAGGACGAACTTTTACATCAAAAGAAAAAATACGAAAAAGAATTGGTCATGGCAAGAAGGGTGCAACAGGAACTTGTACCTGAAAAACAATTGGAGTGGAACGGCTTTAGTGTGAATTCAGTCTTCCATCCTTTGATGCAGATCGGCGGCGACTTCATAGACGCATGGATAGAAGAAGATAAACTGCATGTGTTTATCGCGGATTGTTCCGGCCATGGCCCTTCTGCAGCACTTCTTTCTGCAATGGTAAAGATGCAGGTCTCCAATTTAGGAAGAAGTAATACTCTTGTAGATAAAGTAAAAACTCTTAGGCAACAATTGGAAAAGATCCTGCCGGAAGATTTTTCCATCACATTCTTTTACGGTATCTTAGATAATAAGGGCAATTTCGAATATGCAAACGGAGGTCATCCGCCTCCGCTATTGTACCTTAACGGGAACGTAGAAGAATTGCCCGGCATGGGACCTCTCATCATTCCGATAGAGCTCGGAACGGAGGATGAGTTCAGATCCGTAGTCTTGGAAAAAGGTGTTTCTCTATTACTTTACACGGATGGGGCCACTGAAATAACGGATGAGAACTATAATATTTTGGGCGAAGAAAGTCTGAAGAAGATCCTGAAAGAAGCCGTGGAATCCAAAGAAGATATACTGAATTTTTCTCTGGAAAAGATATTGGCGCATTCGGGGAATATGACCCACGACGATGATATCGCTCTCATGGTTATCCAAGGATGAGTGAACTCCCCAAACCTTCTTATATTGGCAAAGTCAGAGACGTATACGATTTAGGAAATTCCCTGATATTATCCTCTACAGATCGAATCTCCGCGTTCGATGTCGTGTTCCGCCAGATCGTTCCTGGCAAAGGAAAAGTTTTAAATAAGATCTCTGCAGAATGGTTTTCCTACTTTAAGGATATTCCGAATCATATTATAGAAACTGACGTTTCTAAGTTCCCTTCTCCATTCAAAGATCATCCAGACTTAAAGGATCGTTCCGTTCTTGTAAAAAAGTGCAAACGGATCGACTTTGAATGTGTGGTCCGCGGTTATCTTTCCGGTTCCGGTTGGAAAGAATACAAACAAGACGGGACGCTTGCTTTTAAAAAACTTCCTGCAGGTTTGAAAGAATCCCAAAAACTGCCCGAGCCTAGTTTTACACCTGCGATCAAAAACGATACGGGTCACGACGAGAATATCTCCGAAGAGAGAATGAAAAACGAGATCGGATCCGAACTCTTCTCTATTTTAAGGGAAAAATCGATTTCCCTCTATACCAGGGCCGCTGAACTGGTAGCTGGGGCTGGGATTTTGCTCTGCGATACCAAATTCGAATTCGGGATTTGGGAAGATAAGGTCATCTTGATCGATGAGATTTTGACTCCGGATTCTTCAAGGTATTGGGCGCAGGAATCTTATGTTATCGGGACCACTCCGCCCAGCATGGACAAACAGATCTTAAGGAATTATCTGGAAAAGTCCGGTTGGAACAAGGTTCCTCCTCCTCCGGACTTGCCGGAGAGTCTGATTGTCGAATTGCAAGCGGCATATAAGGAAATACAGGATCGACTATTAAAATGTTTATCGCAAGAATCAATGTAACTCTAAAAGAATCAGTTCTCGATCCTCAAGGGAACACTGTGAAGTCCACTCTACAAGAATTGGGCGAAAAATCGGTGCAAGACGTAAGAGTCGGAAAATACATCGAAGTCAAATTGGATTCTCCCGATCTGGAAACTGCAAAGAAGACGGTGGCAAATCTCTGCGAAAAACTTTTAGTAAATCATGTGATTGAAACTTATCGTTCGGAGATCGTAACGGAATGAAAGCTGCGGTAGTCACTTTTCCAGGTTCTAATTGTGATAACGATATCGTAAGAGTTCTTTCTGAATTCTATTCCGCGAAAGTGGACAAGGTCTGGCATAAGGACCAATTCTCAGAAAAATACGATCTGGTCATTCTTCCGGGAGGATTTTCCTACGGAGATTATTTAAGATCCGGAGCAATGGCTCCTTTTTCTCCGGTAATGAAATCGGTAAAAGAACATACCGATCGCGGTGGAAAACTATTCGGCATCTGCAATGGATTCCAAATTTTAGCGGAAGCAGGTTATCTTCCCGGCGCATTGATACGTAACAGAAATCTAAAGTATGTCTGCAGGACAATCGGCCTGAAAAAGGCGTCTAACTCAAACAAGATCAGCGGCAGTTTAGCGGATGATAAGATCTTAAGAGTTCCAGTAGCTCATGGAGACGGATGTTACTTCGCCTCCGCAGAGGTCCGCAAACAATTGAAGGAAGAAGGACGGATCCTGTTCTTATACGCAGGAGACAATCCGAACGGAAGTTTGGACGATATCGCTGGGATCTGTTCTCCGGATTTTAAAGTGGCCGGAATGATGCCTCACCCTGAAAGAGCGATGAATCCGATCACCGGTGAAATGGACGGCAAAACCGTTTTAGATCTTCTGATCGCTTCTTAAACTTTTTGAGGCTTCTCTAAAATCGCGATCCCATCAGAGATCTTTTCCTTTTTGGATTTGGTCTTGATCCATCCGGAAACTGTATATAATGTTTTTATAAATTTTTCCGTTCCCAAGTTTTTGGGACGGGAGAAGCTTGCCTCTATCTCAGGTTCTAACTCCAGCTCCAGTTTGGAGTTTTGATCTTGGAAGATCTTACGTTTTCCGTTCCCGGACCAAACTGCATTTCCCAGATTTGAAACTTCTCCGTTGGTCCAAACTAGGATATCATCTTCCAAATAGATATGAACCTTCTTCTTCGGAGAAACTTGCAGATAGATTCTATTTTCCAATGGGAATGCTATAGGTCCGTATCCCTTTCCAACTGAATAAGACAAAAGCCCATTCTCGAGAGAAACAGATAGATCGTTCCAGGAAAGTTGTCCTTCTACCCTTAAGTCAGGAGAATGATTCTTAAAGACCCAATCTTTGCCGGAAGGAGAAATTTGAGTGAACCAGTTTCCATTATTCTTCTCTCCGGTATAAGCAAGAGCATCCAATTGGAAGTTCAGATTTTTTTCCCAGATGGCGGAATGTGTATAACCTTGGCGAATATTATCATCCAATCTGAAATTGAATCTTTTGTCCGATTTGGTAAAACTCCAATAGCCGTTCTTAAAACTTCCCTGGTGAATAAAAGAAGAAGCTCCATTCTCTAAAAGAGAGATCTCCTGCAGATTTCCTGTTTCCCTATTCCAAAGCAAAAGATTTGCGCCGGATTTGAACTTGGTCGCATAGATCCTGAGTTCTAAAAATATTTTTTCTCCCAGTATGTCTACGAGCACCGAGTCCACGGATCTGAGTTCGGAAAGTAATCCGGCGTTGTATTCTTTGGAATTATCGATCTGCACTGGACCGAAATATTTTCCAAATAATGGTTCTAAAGTGGAAGGATGAAG
This sequence comes from Leptospira johnsonii, assembly GCF_003112675.1. NCBI lineage: Bacteria > Pseudomonadati > Spirochaetota > Leptospiria > Leptospirales > Leptospiraceae > Leptospira > Leptospira johnsonii. The sequence continues at coordinate 1,706,982 of NZ_BFAY01000011.1, forward strand.
AATGGAGCCTAAATGTTCTTTCATGGAATGTTCATCTAATGGGGATTAGTCGCCGTTTTTTTCTCGGATAAAAAGCAGGTTAAGACGGGGCTTTGTAACAAAAGAAAACAAATAATTTGCCATAATGTAGAAAAAGCATAAGAAAAAAAGGGGAATTTTCCAAGCTTTAGTCTTCATTCCTTACGCTGTTTCAGGGAAATATGCTTGTGTGTAAACTTCAACCGGATTCTAGTAGTGTTGGAATCTGCATGCTCGCCGAATACGAGTCCCACCAAATACTTTCTCTGGGAGAAGGTTATTATACCCCTCACTACCAGCCGATCTTAGACGTCGGAAATCGTAATATTATAGGTTACGAAGTTTTAGGGAGAGTATTTTCTCCCGAGTCCAACGAATACCATTCTTTAGGTTATCATTTTCATAATCCGGACACGGATACTGTTCGTTTAGTCCATATAGATCGTATTATTCGCGAAAAAGCGATCAAACATGTGAAGGAAACGGGTCTTAAGACTAAAATTTTCCTGAACATGATGCCAAACTTTCTCTCCATGGTCTACACGGGAGAAGTGTTGGATATCAAACGTCTGCATATTCTTCATCTCATAGACAAGTATGATATTAACCCGAACGATCTAGTTTTAGAGATCACAGAAGATAAGTTCGAAGGAAATATTGAAAAACTTTTATATATAGTAAGCCTATTCAGAGAAAGAGGGATCAAGATCGCAGTCGACGATCTTGGGGTCGGTTTTTCCAATTTGGAAAGGATCGGTTATATCCATCCGGATATTATGAAAGTGGACATAAAAATTATGAGAGAGAGTTTGAACAGACGATCTTTCAAGAATGTTCTTTCCGCTATTTCTGAAATGTCCCAAAGGCTCGGTTCCCAACTACTATTCGAAGGAGTGGAGAACGAAGATGAATTGTATCTTGCTCTGTCCATGGGAGCCAATCTATTACAAGGTTTTTATTTTTCTCGTCCTACTATAGACTTTCAGGACAAAAAACGTTTTAATAAAACTCTCAAAACTTCCCTCGAAAAATTCTCAGGCCTTAGGTTCTTAGAGATCCTAGAGAATCTTAGAAAGGAACAATCCTTCTTAGATCAGTTTGTGGACTTATTCAAAGATCTGGAAACTTCTTCCGAAGAATCGATGGCGGATGCATTGAGTAGCGTTTTAGATAGACTCCCTTTGGAAACCACTTCCGTTCTGGTCACGGATATGCACGGTTATCAGGTAACTCCTACTTTCAAGAGAGAGGCATACGATCTGCCTTGGACAAGATTGCTTACCGAGGTAGGAAATAACTATGCTTGGAAACCTTTCTTCATCCGTCATAAGGCAGAAACCTATCATTCTAGCCGAGTTTCCGGGTTTACGGAACCTTTCCATGATATAGAAACCAAACGTCAATATGTCTTATTCACCCTGAATCTGGGCGAGGATCATGTTCTCATTCTCCGCCTCGACTGGGAATCCTACTGAAGTCCAGACTTTCCGAACATCTTTCCTATTGATCTCCGCCTCAGGCATAAAAACATAGTCCTAGGCAGGGGTCCTATACGTGGCGGAACTACTAAAAATTTCGAATCTTCGCGCCGGAGTGGAAACCGAATCCGGTGAAGTACAGGAAATCCTAAAAGGTGTAGACCTGACGATCGGCGAGGGAGAGGTCCATGCCATCATGGGTCCAAACGGATCCGGAAAAAGTACCTTATCAAATGTCATCATGGGTCACCCGAAATACAAGGTGATCTCCGGGGATATATTTTTCAGGGGAGAATCACTTCTCGAAAAACCTACCGACGAAAGAGCAAGAGCTGGGATCTTTCTTTGTTTCCAATATCCTACCAGCATTCCCGGTGTTTCGATCGGAAATTTTTTACGCACCATCTTAAAATCGGTCCGGGGCAAGGATTTACCTGTAAAGGAATTCCGTAAAGAACTCAAAGAGGCCACTGCTTTATTAGAAGTTCCTGATACTTGGATCGGAAGATACGTGAACGATGGTTTTTCCGGTGGAGAGAAAAAAAGGAACGAGATCCTTCAAATGACCCTTCTCAAACCAAAACTTTCCGTTCTGGATGAGACCGATTCGGGTTTGGACATAGACGCACTTAGAATTATCAGCGAAGGGATTACTAAGAATAAATCTGCGGATAGATCCATACTTTTGATCACACATTATCAAAGAATGTTGAACTATGTTACTCCTGATTTCGTTCACGTTTTTGCTCAAGGTAAGATCCTCAAAACGGGCGGACGAGAACTTGCTCTAGAATTGGAAGAAAAAGGATACGATTGGATCCTAAACGGAGCGAACTAAAGGAATGCTTTTGGCGGAATCCATTTCGGAATATATCAAGGAAAAGAAGGAACCATCCATTCTTTCCGAATTCCGTACGAACGCCGAAAAACTTCTGAACTCAGCCGTTTTTCCGGATTCATCTTTGGAATCTTGGAGAAAGATCAGTCTTTCTAATTTTAAAATTTCAGAATATACTAAAGTTTGTCCTGATTCTTCCGTAACCGTTTCCGGAAACGCAAAAATCACTAAATTACAAGATCTCCCTGTCGAAAAACTTTCGGAAGTCCTGAAAAAAGTAGGACCCGCAATTTCATTCTATTCTAAGGACTGGTTTCCACTTTTTGTATTTTCCAGATTCACACATGCGTATTATGTGCAGCTGGATTCGGATCCTTCTTCTTTTCCCGAGATCAAAATTGAATGTAAGGATGGTAATATCATTCTTCCACTTTTGATCGTGGATGCTTTTCCGGGAGCCAAATCAAATTTTATAGAGAGATGGGAGTCTGCTTCTCAGAAAGATCTTCTATTGATGAGTGGAGTTACCCTTCTTCTTACACCTCCTAACGGAGATTTCCAATATTCTAGTTTGGAAAATTTGGGAGATTCTACTTTTCATTTTAGAGCTACTTACGGGATCCAAGAGAAGGATTCTAAGTTTCATGCGAGCCTTGCTTCTTGGGGTGGATATAAGGGAAAATCATTCTATGATACGAATGTTGTCGGAAAAGGATGTTGGACACGTTATGTGGGCCTTTCTCCTTTAAAGGGCAGAGAATTCCAAGACACTGAAGTCCGCATTCTTCATTCCGAAAGCCACGCACAAAGTTCTATTTTGTATCGTACTGTTGTAAGAGAGAAGGCTCATCATATATTTACGGGAAACCTTCATATACCTTCTCATTGTAAAGACGTGGGTGCGATCCAGATCAATAATAACCTTCTCATGGACAGAACTGCAAGAGCGGAATCCATTCCTAAATTGGAAGTATTCGCTGACAGTGTTAAATGTGAGCACGGAGCCACAGTCGGAGAAATAGACGAAGAGCAATTATTCTACTTAGCTTCCAGAGGTATCTCGGAAGAAGAAGCCCGTAAAATGATTGTAGAAGGATTTTTGAACGAAGTAGTTCGAGAATTTCCTTCCGAAACAGTTCGCGAAGAATTATCCTCTATGATAGAATCTAGGATGTTGGGCAAGTAATGGGTGAATTTCAGAAACTAGCTAAACTTTCCGATCTGAAAGAAGGGGAGATATTCGTAGCAGAAACCCGGTACCATAGGGTGGGGCTGACTAGACTGGGGGACGAGATCTGTGCATTCGCGGATCTTTGCACCCACGATGGTGAGGATATTTCGACTGGAGAATTGGAAGGGGACGTAATCGTTTGTCCAAGACATTCTGCGAAGTTTAATATCCGCACAGGTAAGGTACTTTGTATGCCTGCAGTGGAAGATTTGCCAGTCTATAAGACTAGAATCGTAGGTGACGAAGTCGAAGTGGAATTAGAGGATTGACATGGGGAACCGAGGAGAAACAGAGCTTTGAGTTTTGATCTCGAAAAGATACGCAGAGATTTTCCGATTCTATCTACTCAGATGAACGGTAAGCCCTTGGTGTTTCTGGATAGCGCCGCCAGTTCTCAAAAGCCCAAGTCTGTAATAGATACCATTCGTAAATATTACGAAGCGGAGAATGCAAACATTCACCGTGGCATATATTATCTTTCCCAAAAGGCCACTGAAAAATATGAGATGGCCCGCATCAAAACTTCCAGGTTTATCGGGGCCGCCTGTGCTAAGGTGGTTATATTCACACGCAATACTACAGAGTCCATCAACCTAGTGGCCCAGTCTTGGGGACGGACCAATATCCACGAAGGTGATGAGATCGTACTCACTGAATTAGAGCATCATTCTAATTTGGTTCCTTGGCAGATGTTGGCCCAGGAAAAGCAGGCTGTTCTTAAGTTTATACCTCTTAACCAAGATTCCACTTTAGATCTTAGTAACCTGGACGAGATCATCACTGAGAGAGTAAAGTTAGTCGCTCTTGCTCAGATGTCCAATGTGACCGGTACTATTCACGATCTCACTCCGATCATTCGAAGAGCGAGAGAAGTCGGTGCTAAAGTGTTGATAGACGGTGCCCAAGGGATCTGTCATCTTCCCACAAACGTTCAAAAAGAAGATTTCGATTTTTATGCATTCTCCGCACATAAGATGCTTGGGCCGACCGGCGTAGGAGTTCTTTACGCTAAGGAAGAGATCTTAGAAACAATGCCTCCTTGGATGGGAGGAGGGGACATGATCTCCAAGGTATGGAAGGAAAAGTCCACTTATGCGGATCTTCCTGCCAGATTGGAAGCAGGGACCCCGAATATTTCCGGAGTTATCGGATTTGGGGCAGCTATCGAATACCTAGAATCCATAGGAATGCAGGAGATCAGAAACCACGAGTTGGAACTCCTACAATATGCTTTGGATCGGTTGGAAGATTTCGGTGGTTTGGAACTATACGGCACAAACGATCTAAGCAAAAGAGGAGGAGTGATCTCCTTCAATTTCCCCGGAGTACATCCTCACGACGTAGGTTCCATTCTGGACGAAGAAGGGATTGCAATCCGTGTGGGACATCATTGCGCTCAGCCGTTTATGGACTTCAAAGGAATTGCCGGTACCTGCCGCGCTTCTTTCTATCTTTATAATACCAAAGAAGACGTAGATTCTCTTTTGGTAGGTCTAAAGAAGGTGAAGGAGATTTTCGGCCGTGTCCTTAAGCGATAGTCTTTACCAAGAAGTACTACTCGATCATTACCAAAACCCAAGACATCATGGAAAGATGGAACACTTCGATCTTCATCAAGAAGGAGTCAATCCTCTCTGTGGTGACGAGGTAGAGCTATTCCTGAAGTTGAAAGGAGATATAATCTCCGAGATCAGTTTTGTGGGGAAGGGTTGTTCTATCTCCCAAGCCTCCGCTTCCATGCTTACGGACAGTCTTTACGGAAAAACGATCTCCGAAGCAAAATCACTTCTGCTAGAATTTAAAGGAATGCTTTTAGAAGATAAGGTCCCGAATTTTCCGGAAGAATATGAGGACCTGGAATCTATGGAAGCGGTAAAAAAGATCCCGGCCCGTATTAAATGTGCAACACTCGCCTGGAATACTTTAGAAAAGGCGATCGGAAAGTAAGGAATTTTATCCAAATCGCAAGAACTATCAAGCAAGAGTAAATATAAAAGTTTAGGATACTGTAAACAGTACCAAGGACTGTAATGGATTTTGTTCAAAAGGCTCTATGGTTTATAGAAGGTCATTCCAGAGAAAATATTTCTTTGGAAGATGTGGCAAAGAATTCCGGAGTTTCTCCCTTTTATCTAACCCGCACTTTCTCTTTGACCATGGGAGTCTCTTTGATGAAATATCTAAGAGGACGACGCTTGAGCGAGGCGGCAAAGATATTGGTAGATAAAGGATCCAATATTTTAGATCTCGCTTTGGAAATAGGTTATGGATCTCACGAAGCATTTACCAGGGCTTTTCGAGATCAGTTTTCTATCACTCCAGAACAACTGAAGTCCCAGGGGCATCTTGGTAATGTGAACTTAGTGGAGGCTATCACCTTGAACGCAGAACCAATTCCTAAAATCGATCCACCTAGATTCGAAACTATTCCACCTAGACTATTTGCAGGTCTTGTAGAACATTACGATTGTCAAATGCCTGCTGGTATTCCGAACCAGTGGCAAAGTTTCGGAGCATACCTAGGAAATATTCCTTCTCAAGTCGGAGATGCTGCTTACGGGGTTTGTTACAATTTCGATGCAGAAGGCAACTTCGATTATATGTCTGGTGTAGAAGTTTCAAATTCTTCCGGATTACCCAAAGAGTTTCAGATACTTAAGATCCCAACTCAGAGATACGCAGTGTTTACTCATAAGGGTCATATCGCCGGGATCAGAGCCACCTTCGCCGCAGCAGGCAAATGGTTTCCAGATTCAGGAGTAAAACCTTTCGAAGGTGCGAACCTAGAGAGATATGGAAAAGAATTTAATCCAGTCACTGGTATGGGTGGCTTAGAAATTTGGATCCCAGTAGAAAACTGAATTTTCCGAAAGGTCTTGCGGTGCCGGCTCGCAGGACCAAAATCGACTTTCGGAATGAAGGAAGTATTTTTCACTTTTTTGAAACTGGGCCTGATCTCTTTCGGTGGGCCGACTGCACATTTAGCCTACTTCTATCAGGAATTCGTAGTTCGAAAGAAATGGATCTCAGAAGAAGTTTATAAAGAATTATTAGCGGTATGTCAATTTCTTCCGGGACCTGCGAGCAGCCAATTTGGGATCTGTATCGGAACTCTACGCTCCGGCTGGAAGGCAGGATGCGCCGCTTGGATCGGATTTACCCTGCCTTCTATCTTATTGATGGTCGGTTTCGGAATTTTATTAAAATCGAATATAGTTCCGGATCTAAAATGGGTGCATGGTCTGAAATTGGTGGCAGCTGCCGTCGTTGCTCACGCGATTTTGACTATGTGGAAAAATTCCAAGAAACATCCTTACAAAATATATCTGGTCTTTGGGTCCGCAATTTTGACCTTATTATTTTCGAGTGCGTTTACCCAGTTTGTCGTAATTTTGATCGGTGCAGGGATCGGATTTTTTCTATTTAAAGAAGAGTCTGATCTTCCTCAGATTTCAGTTTCTTTTTCCGTCCCCAAACGGATCGCATTTTGGTCCTTAGGATTTTTCTTCCTTCTTCTTTTCTTATTACCTTTTTTAAGATCGTTTACCGGTTTGTTTCCATTTGCGATCTCGGATTCGTTTTATAGATCGGGCGCGTTGGTTTTTGGCGGAGGACATGTGGTTCTTCCATTATTGGAAAACGAAGTAGTGAGACAAGGTTGGATCGGAAAAGAAGAATTTTTAGCGGGATATGGGGCCGCCCAAGCAATGCCTGGTCCTTTATTTACATTCGCGTCTTACTTAGGCTTTATGATCTTTGGTTTGAGCGGATCGATCCTCTCTACAATTTTTATATTCCTCCCTTCTTTCTTTTTGGTATTCGGATTTTTTCCTCTTTGGGAAGAGATCCGAAATTATCCTAAAATGAGAACTGTGATAGACTCTATCCAGTTTTCCGCTTTGGGAATTTTATTATCCGCCTTCTGCACTCCGGTCTTCACTTCTTCCGTTTATTCCGCCTATGACCTTTTCGTATTTTGTTCTTTGTTTGCGCTGATGGTTTTTCTGAAAGTTCCAAACTGGCTGATATTGATCCTTGGCTTAAGCGCTCCATTTTTAAATCCACTCTGATGGAAAACAAAAGTGTCCTTAAAATTCTTTACACGAAGTCGCCGTTCAGATAGACTAATTGTTAGATGCAATTATTAGAACAACCAACTCAAGAGATCGAAAAAAGGGTCTACGCTGAGATCCATAGGGTAGAAGATCCCGAGATCGGGATTTCCGTGGCTGAGTTAGGTCTGATCTATAAGATCCAGGTAGAAGGTGATAAGGCCAAGATTGAAATGACTTATACGTCTATGGCTTGTCCTGCCGGTCCTCAAATGAAACAAGAGATCCAAGACAATGCTCTTCGCGTCGAAGGTATCAACTCAGTAGATATAGAAGTGGTTTGGACGCCTAAATGGGACCCTAGAGCGATGGCTTCCGAAGAAGCTAAAATGGATTTGGGGATTTTCGATTACTAAGAACGGCTGCTAAGTATCTTACCGTCTTCCATATAAAGAGCAGAAGTCCCGAAATACTCTAGATCTTTAGGATCATGAGAGATCAGAAGTATGGGCATGCTGATCTTCTTTCTTAAACTTTTTAGTTCTTCTCTCATTTTTTGTCTAAGATCCCCATGAAGTGCGGCAAACGGTTCATCCAAAAATAAAATTTTAGGATCTCGAGCAAGTGCTCTTGCGATCGCCACTCTTTGTTTTTGTCCACCTGAGAGATGTTTCGGATAACTTTCAGAAGTCTCTTCTATCTCGAATAAATTCATCAGATAAGAAACTGTTTCTTTATCCTTTTTACTAGTCGCAAATTGAAAGAATCGATTTAATCCGAATTCGATATTCTTTCTGACTGTGAGATGAGGAAATAGTCCGTAACTTTGAGGAACGTAGCCTAGATTTCTTTTTTGAGGCGGGATATATTTTTTGGAAGAAGAATCAAAATAAACCGTATTTGCGAAAGATATCCGTCCAGAATCCGGTTTTAAAAGTCCAGCTAATGCCCGTAAGGTGAGACTTTTTCCCGCTCCGGAAGGACCGTACAATACTTGGAATTCTCCCGAAAACTCGAACTGAACATCCAGCTCGAATTTTCGATTCCCATCAGAGAGTTTTTTTCTAATATCAACGATGAGAGACATTAAGGAAGTATAAACTTATATTTCAGAAAAGTTTCTTTCGCTTCCGGAGATTTTTTCAAGAATTCCAGAAAGGATTTTGCTTCTTCCGAATTTTTGGTCCCAGTTACCAAAATTCCCGGATATAAGATCGGTTTGTGTCCGCTTAAAGTTAGTGCAATCTTGACTTTAGATTTTGCGATTGCTGCGTCTGTGATGTATACGAACCCTGCCTCTACTTCTTCTCTTCCTACATAATCCAAGACCTGTCTTACATTTTCTGCAGGGATGAATTTTTCTTTCAAAGAGAGGTTTAGATTGTTCTTGGTGAGGACTTCTTCCGCATATTTTCCGGCGGGAACCGAGCTCGGATTTCCGATTGCTATCTTTTTGATCTCAGGAAGTTGGAGGTCTTCTAATTTTTTGATCTTGAACTCACTTGCTTTAGGTTGGATGAGCACCAGAGTATTTTTTAATAAGATTGTCTTTGTAGAAGATTCTAAAACTTCCGCTTTCATCCCTTTGTCCACGATATCCGGATCAGCGGAGATGAAAACGTCCACAGGTGCGCCTTTTTCGATCTGTTGGTATAAACTTCCTGAAGATCCGAAATTGAATACCGCTTTGAGGCCTGTTTTTTGTTTGAATGCGGTTCCAAGTTCTTTGAGAACATCTGTTAAACTTGATGCTGCTGAGATCGTTATCTCTTTTTCCTTCTCTTGTGTGTAAGAAGGAGATTGGACAAGTAAAAGTAAAACCGGGAGTAATATATATAATCTTTTAAGCATTTCGTTTATCAATATATTACCAATGAGATTTTTTAAGTAAGATCCCGGAAACTGTCAATACCAATACACAAGTGATGGATGCTACAAATACTAGGACCAAAGAGAATTCGTCTTTTCCAGATTGGACAGAATCATAAATTGCAAGCGCGATCGTTTGCGTTTTTTCAGGTATATTTCCTGCGATCATTAAAGTGGCTCCGAATTCTCCCATCCCTCTTGCATAGGCCATCATGGATCCAGCTAAAATCCCCCTCCAAGAAAGTGGTAATATTACCGTTAAAAAAGTTTCCCATTTGGATTTTCCCAATGTGAGGGCGATCTCTTCGTATTCCGGGTCCAGATCTTCGAAGGCGGCTTTTGCAGATCTATAAACTAGAGGAAAGGAAACGATCGTGGAGGCTAAAACTGCTCCATGCAAATTAAATAATATAGAATATTGGAATTGTTCCAGAAGAAAATGGCCGAGTATTCCTTTTTTACCGAATAAGACCAAAAGATAATATCCGAGCACTGTGGGAGGAAGCACCATCGGCAAGGTCAATACTGCGTCGGCAAATGCCTTTCCGAAAAATCGGAGCTTGGACATCCAGTAGGCGAAAAATATTCCGAGCAGAGCCGCGAAGAATGTGGAGAAAAAAGTTACCTTAAGTGTAAGAAATAGAGGATGTCTGATGGAGTCCCAATCGAAAGTATCCATCAGACTAACTTAAAGTTTAGAATTCCATAATGTTAGGGAAGAAACAGTCGTTAATGCCCAAGAAGAGCAGAAAGCGTAAAAATTAAAATTATAATAATAGTCCTGGTCTCGGATAAAACTTACGAAGAATACATCCGGAAGTAAGATCCCGAGTAATAGCAATAGCCCTGAAAATCCTTGCAGAACGACTATTGTTTTGCCTACCCATTCACTTCTCCAAAAACCGCCAAAGAAGAATGTCAAAAAGCAAGGGATGATAAAAAATATATTGGATGCGGTTCTTACGTTCACTTCTTCTATACCGCTGCGACTAGGTTCTATTCCGAAAAAATTACCAAGTTTGGAAATAATATCCAGTTGGGATTCTACCCCTAAATTGATGGAGTAATTGATCCAACTCCCTAAACTAAAGAATAGCTGCAGCAATGCCAAAACAAAGATCAACTTCTCCTTCCCGCTTTTTTCGGAATAGAAATCAATAAATCTTCCTAAAAGTTGGGAAAGAAATCTTTTCCATCCGTTGAGAACAACGGATGTTGCAGGCAATGCGAGACTTAGATCTCTGAGCAGGTTTTTTATCATCCTAAAGAAACCGTCATTTCCACTTCTACAGGAGCTCCTAATGGGAGAGCAGAATTTCCCACCGCAAAGCGCGCATGACGTCCTGCTTCTCCAAAAATACTTAAGAGCAGATTGGATGCATGATTTGCGACAAGATGTTGTTCCGTAAAATCAGGACTGGAAGCTACGAATACTCCGATCTTTACGATAGTCTTTATTTTGTCCAGATCCCCGATCACTCCCGCGATTGCCGCAAGTCCGTTCATAGCGGCTTGTTCGGTGGCGGCCTTCACATCATCGATGGAAAGCCCAGCTCCCAAGGTTCCTGTAAGTATGAGTTTGCCATCCTTCAGGGGCAATTGGCCGGAAGTGAATACAAGATTTCCTGTTTGTATGGCAGGTATATAGGCTGCAATCGCCTTAGGTGCAGGTGGGAGTTCCAACCCAAGGGATTTAATTTTGTCGAGTATGCTCATTCTCTTCTATTCCTGGATGGTTTCTCGTTTTTTCAAGCATGTATTTCGTTCCGAGCTCGGGGATTTTCCTTTACGTGAGGGAGACTTTATGACAAGCTTCTTGTAGGCAAGCATGTCCTCAATACTCGAATTGGAACCTCACCCAGAATATCCGGAAGCCTATATGGTATGCCGTCGCACGGGGGTCCATTTCTATAAATTGGCAAAGGAAAGGGATTACGAAGATTCCTACTTTCAGGAAGAATACAAGAATCAGTACAAAAAGACCTATTATGAAGACGAACCTCAGCTTAGAAATTTAGCTAAGACACGTTTAGAAATGATGAGCGCATTCCAAGATCCGAAAGGAAAGACTCTTTTCGAGATCGGATCTGCCGCTGGCTTCTTCTTATCGGAAGCAGAGAAGAAAGGATACAAGGTCAAAGGTTTGGAACTTTCTTCCAGCGAAGCGGAGTATTCCAAAGATAAATTAGGTTTGGATGTGATCTCCGGCTCGTTCTTGGACGATTCACTTTTCCCCAAAGAGACTTTCGATGCGGTCTGTGCGTTTTTTGTAATAGAACATTTTCCGAATGCGGAGCTTGTTTTCGAGAGGATCAGTAAATTGTTAAAGCCGGGCGGGCTATTATTCTTAGGTCTTCCTTCTTTGAACGGACCTTCTTTTCAAACCAATCCTGAAGAATGGTTTAGGACGCATCCGTCCGACCATTTTTGGGATTACTCACCCGATTCTCTTAAAAAAATGTTGAAAATGTACGGTCTCGTCACGGTATATAGGAAACCTATGTCATACCACCCTCATAGAGATAAGGGATGGAAAGGCAAATACCTGACACATCGGCTCTTTGTTCGCTTCGCAAACCTCTCCTGCTACGCCGACACATTCCACTCAATCGCGATTAAAAAAATATGAAATTCGAAGAATTAAATCTAGAGCCAAACCTGCAAAAAGCAATCCAAGAAGCAGGATTTACTGAGCTCACCCCGATACAAGAAAAAGCAATCCCTCCCGGAATGGAAGGTAGGGACGTAACCGGTTTAGCCCAAACGGGAACCGGTAAGACAGTAGCATTCTTGGTTCCCACCATTCACTCCATTCTAACAAGAGGAATACAAGGTGTCAGCACTTTGATCCTTGCTCCTACTAGAGAGTTAGTGATCCAAATTTCGGAAGAAGCCGAAAAACTGCTAAAATATACGGACTACAGAGTGGTCCCTATCATTGGCGGAACGGATTATAAAATCCAAAACCGAGATCTGAACGGACTGAACGGTCTAATCGTTGCAACTCCCGGAAGATTGATCGATCTCGCAAGAAGCGGAAGCGCCGACTTAGAAAAGGTCGAGTTCTTCATTCTAGACGAAGCGGATCGTATGTTGGACATGGGTTTTATCTACGATATACGTTGGCTTCTTCATAAATGTAAGAATAGAAAACAAACCTTACTTTTCTCCGCAACTCTCTCTGTCGAAGTTATGCGCCTTGCATATCGTTTTATGAACGAGCCTGTGGAGATCCAGATCAATCCGGACAAACTGATCACTGAAAGGATAGATCAGAAACTGGTTCACTTGGGAAGAGAGGAGAAGTTACCTTATATGGTGAACTCCATTCTTGCCGAAGAACTGGAAGGACAAGGAATTATATTCACAAATTTTAAAGCGAATATTCCTAAGATTGTAAATTCTCTCAGAAGATTTGGAATTCCGATCACAGGCATTTCTTCCGATCTAGATCAGAAAAAAAGACTTAGACTAATGAGGGATTTTAAATCCGGAAAGTTTAAGTTTATGGTCGCGACAGACGTTGCAAGCCGCGGTATAGACGTGGAAAATATCGAAGTAGTTTTCAATTTCGATCTTCCTCAAGACACGGAAAACTATGTGCATAGGATCGGAAGAACTGCGAGAGCTGGAAGAATGGGTAAATCCATCAGCTTCTGCTCAGAATCCGATTATGGTGAATTGGAGAAGATCGAAAAATATCTGAAACAAAAAATAGACGTCCTTCCAGTTCACGAAGAAGCGCTCACATTCCCTGCAGGAGAATTCCAAGCTTTTGTAGGAGGAGACGCATTCGACAATGCTCCAGTCGAAAGAAATGGGAACCGAAACCACGGAAGAGATAGAGGCCCTAAAAAACAAAGAGGGGAATTCCAACGTAACGGGAACCAAAGAGGCGAGAAGAACTGGAATAAAGAATCTGGAGATCGCAAAAAAGATTTCAGTAAAGATCCTAAACCAGGCAGACCAAGCGGCGGACACAAAAAACGCCCAGAAGCTGCTATCCAAGAAGCCCAAGAGTTTTTACAAAAAGCGGACAGTGTATTCGGTTCCAACGGTGAACGTAAGGATAAAAACCAGAAAAACCGTAAGAAAGGAAAACAACGTCCAGATCGTCCGGATTTCCAAAAACAACATTCTCCTAATCATACAAATCATGAGAATAAAAAACAGAAATCGAATTACGATAAGAGCAAACGTAACCTATTCGATATAAACGATTCTAAAAGGTCCTCAGACAAGAAGAAGGGATCAATTTGGACAAAGATCAAATCCTTCTTTGGGGGTTAGGATTCCTTTTACTCTTTAGCGGGCCTGTTTTTGCCGATTCAAGGATTCAAACCATCGGCAAGAACGGATACGTTTCCTTCGAGGAGATCCGTAAAAAGATCCCTGGACTACAATCCAAATTCGAGTCTGCTACATTAGTAGGTTCTATTTCTCATGCTTCAGGAGAGATCCGTTTTCGGATCGGAGCTTCCTTTTATGCGATCAACGGTAGTTTAGAAAAAACGAATTTACCTGTAGTTTATAAGGAAAAGGACTTCTTACTTCCTCCTGATCTGGTAGAAGCGATCTTTGTACGGTTATTGCCCGGAGACGTAAGTTACGAATTTAAAGAAGACGAATTGGTTTTCGATCTATTACCTAAAGCGGAAAGATTAAAACTTTCTGCGATCATCGTGGATGCAGGACATGGAGGAAAAGATCCGGGGACTTCTTCCGATAAGGGGACCCAAGAAAAATTGGTCTCTTTGCAGGTAGCCCGCTTCCTAAAAAAATTTCTGAACAAGGTATATCCCGAGGTCCGAGTGATCCTGACCCGGTCCAATGATTCGTTTATCGAGCTGGAAAGAAGGTCCGAGATCGCGAATAGAGAGATCCAAAAGGGCGGCTCGGTTTTGTTCGTAAGTTTGCATTGTAATGCTTCTATTTCTTCGGATGTAAACGGATTCGAAGTCTATTATTTGTCTCAGACTCCCAGCACTGAAACCGCGAGAGAAGTCTCATTATTTGAAAATGGGATTTCGGGCAAAAAGGGTGGGACCTCCTACGGAAAGATCCAGGCAGGAATGATGTCCTCAATGATCCAAAGAAGAAGCCGTCTTCTTGCCAGAAGTGTTGAATCCGAGATGAAAAAAAACCTTGGTCCAAAGATATTGTCTAGAGGAGTGAAGAAGGCGGACTTTTCCGTGTTAAGGGGAAGTTTGATGCCTGCCATTCTGGTCGAAATGGGTTACCTCACCCATAACAAAGAATCCGAGGTATTGGCCGATAAAACTCACCAAGTGAAATTGGCTAAAAGTATATTAGAAGGTGTGAGAGCGTATGAACTTGCAAAAGATTAAGGAAATTTGGAATCGTTTCCTCACTCGTCTGGATACCTTCTATACTTGGATCTTCGAGCTGGCCACCAGAGCCGCCGATTCCAAAGAATCCAAAAGGATCTTATTCCTAACATATTCTTGGATCATAGTATTATTATTCCTTACCGGTTTCATTCTAGCAGGAAAAAATCCGTTAAAACTACTTGTACCATTCACCTTGTACGACCTACCGAATCTAGATCATAGAAAGGAAATCGTAATATTCGGTTCAGATGGAGAAGGCGAGGTCTTCCCTGTAAAAAGAAAAGTCCTCTTAACAGGAGAGGATTTCAGACATGATGTTATAACATTAGTGGGAGAAGCGGGAGAATCCAGTTATTTCGATCCTACTGTTCCGAATGCTTCCGCTCAATTTAGGAACCTAAAAAAACTCCCGAACTTACAAGACTCTGTGATCTCTATCTGGAAAAGAGGAGATGTTTTGATCTTGGATATGAGAAAGTCCACTTTGGAAAACCTACTTTCCGATATGAAGTTCAGGATCGATTATACTTACGCAAGTCAAATGACCGAAGAACAAAAAACTGCCGAGATAGAGCGTAAAAAATTGGTCTTATTGTCTTCCGCATTCTTAGCGGTTGAAAAAACCTTATTTGAAAATTATCCGGATCTAAATCGGATCGAATACAAGTTAGGTGGAGAAGCGGGAGATCTGCCCGGTTTAAGCTATTTACTTTCTTCTTCCCATTCCAGACAGCCTTAAGATTTCTCAGATATTCGGGACCTTCTCCATAAATTAAACGGACGACAGGGTTGTTTTGGCCCTTTCCAAAGCCGATAGTATTAAGGTCATGTCCGGGTCCAAACGTACAACCTTAGTTGTTTTTATACTTTTGATCTCCGGGGTTATATTATCCGCAGCTCCGGATCTGCAAAATTCTCCCGATGTAACAAACATCAACGATTTTAGAACGGATCGTGTAGCATTTCATTATATCCAATTGATAGATAAGGAAGGCAAGGCTCTTCCGGAAAGGAATCTGAACCGAGATACTTCAGAAGCCACGTTACTCATCATTGATCGAGGGCAACTTACTCTTTTAAAGGACGGATTCGACGATCCAGCCCAAGTAAAGGAGAAGGAAAAGGACTATTTAAATAAAATTTATAAATTCACCAGATTAAAAGACCTGGAACAGGAATATTATAAATTACCCGAATCGGAAAGAACCAAACCTTCTTCTAAAACGGAACCAAACCAGGCGGAAACAAACAAATCGAATACTACTGCAGTGCCTTCTGTCGAGCCGGAAGAAAAGAATAAAGAGTTCGATCTTTTATTAAAATATGATGATGAACTTCTGAAGTCTTACGCGGCGGAGAAGGCTGCCTATGCGGAATACGTAAGGACTGAACGTATTTACGGCAAAGATTCTCCTAAAACAAGTTCACTTAGAGCAAGATTCGAGGAGTTGAAGGCCAAGACCCAAGAAAGGAAAAAATTCCTATTAGGTTTTTTGCATAATACTTCTGTTGATTCGAATCCTTATCCAGGGGATAGGAAAGAGCAGATCTTCTATACAAATCATTCCAATGGCGCTCCGGATTTTTATCTACATTCTACCACTCCAAGAGAAGTCGACGGTCTTATGAAAGGAGAAGAAGAAGTAGGGAAAAAATACGGACAACTTTTTAAGACCGCAGTAGACCGACTGATAGATTCTCAGATAGACAAATTATATTATTATATTTGGAACCGGGACATGACGAATACCCGGATCAAAGTGGATCGTTTCTTAAAAGGAAAAAAAGTTACTGTAGTCACCGGAGATTCCACAGTTTATACGATGATAGATAAAGAAGGGGACGGGATCACCGAGTCCTTCTTTGTAGATTCGCCAGGACTAAAATTTTCCTGGGGAAAAGAAGTCCCCAATATCATTTCTATCTCTAATTGTACGGATCAAACGATCTTAGCTAAGATTAAAGCATTGGGAGACGATGTTTCTTCCGGGAGAATCCCTAAAAAAGTGGATAAGCTGGATCTTGCAATTCCGGAAGAACAGATCCTTCTGGAATTAAAACCGTTATTGAAAAACTTATAGTCCTCTAAATACAGGCTTTCTCTTTTCTTCAATAGACCGAATGGTTTCTCGAAAATCCTGAGAAAGAAAGTTTAGGGCCTGAGACTCCGCTTCTTTACGTAAAGCAGCGTTTAATTTTTCCCTCTCGTAGATATTCTTTTTTAATTCGCTAAGTGCCATTGGAGCGCTTTCACTCAGAGAAATTGCGATCTCCGTTGCTCTTTGTAAAACTTCCGCCTTCGGAACTGAATCGTAACAAATCCCTAGAGAAAGAGCTTCCTTGCCACTTAAGGTTTCCGCTAAGAATAGAAGCCTGTTTGCGATTTCCATTCCGAATAATTCTTTAGTCAGATAGCTGGATCCCATTCCAGGATGAATTCCCAATTTCACAAAATTGAATTGGTATTTTCCTTCGTCTGCGAAAACTCTTAGGTCGCAGGCAAGAGTGATGGAGAGGCCTGCACCGATCGCATGACCATTCGCAGCGCAGATCACAGGAACATTCAGATCTCTAACGCTCAAGAATAGATTATAAAATTCGAACATTTCTTTTTTGTTCGTTTCGAAAGACTTCTCGGCAAAAGACTTTAATAATTCGAAATTGCCTCCGGCGGAGAAGATATCATTCTTACCGGTGATCACAACCGCTCTAGGCGGGTTCTTTTTTAATTTTTCAATATGAGCTTGGAACTCCAAACCCATAGGGACAGTCATGGAGTTTTTGGTTTCCGGATTGTTTAAATAAAGAATTTCTATTCTTGATTCGGAAGAAAGTTCTACCGTTTCTGAATCAACTAATGCCATTAAACAGCTTCCTGTTTTAATTCAAAACTTTCGTACCAAACTCGATCGGAGACAGAAAGAGGTTTTTCGCCTATACCCATTTGGTCATAATAATCCAAAAGAATTTCTAAATGAAGATTTTCTTCATCTTCCAAAGTCCAGAAACTATTATCGATGGATTTAGAAACAATGGCCTGGCCTCTAACAGAGTCCACAAAATAATCAGGTTTGTTCGAGAAGATCAGATGAGCGGAGATGAGATCGAAACGGATCGTATCAACGATCTTAGAGAATTCAGAGTCAGTCTTATCAAAATAACGGGAAGCGATCTCTGTTTGGAAATAATCACCCCAAGTAAGAATATCCGGCTCCACTCCAGTACGTGCTTTGATCTCTTGAAGTTTTTCCTCTTCCAAAAACGGCTTGGAAGCGAATTTATCCACAAGTTCTCTGAGTGAAATCAAGTTAAGGATCTTATTCGCGGAAAGTTGTCCCCGACGCATCATATCGAAAAGTTCTGGATTCAGTTCGGACTTGTTCTCTGCCATGGTTTATTTTTCGGCAAAAGAATAAAAATCCCCTGAACAATTTCCTTCCGGAAAATACTCATATATGTCTCATTTGCGAAAAAAAGGAGAATGCTCCGAATTCCGATGAGTAGCACTGGATTCCTAAAGTCCCGAAGTCGAAAATAAAGATAAGGGTAAATTTTACCCGGACCGTTATGGCTGTAGGAAGATCGGATACACTCCAAGAACTGATTACGATTTTAGAAACGATGTTTGGAGAAACAATCATCGGTTCCGATATCAATTTGGTTAAACACCTATTCTATAGTTTGAAAGCGGACCAAAGAGAATTCCCTTTCGATTATGAAGGGGAGAAGCTTACCTCCGTAGTGGAGGAAGTGAGCGAAGATACACTCGTTCTATACGTTCCTTATCTTCAGCCCAAAGGGATACTCAGAGCGAGAATCAGTTTCGAAATATTGAATATACTATATCAATTTGAAGTGGTACTTCTGGATTTTTGGGAAGACCATGTTCGGGTTAAGATCCCTTCCGAACTGCAAGCCGCAGCATTCCGTAAAAATCTCAGGGTCGCAGTAGACGACCTTTTTATGAATTATGTGATCCTCTATCGTTCTTTAAGCGGAGGAGAGAGAGAGCTCGGAAAAAATCTTAGCGTAGAGCAAAGATTTTTCCACCTCATGAAGGAGATCAAAAAGGATAATCCCAGCCTAAAACTGATCAACTTAATGGTTACTGAATATATCCTTGGGATCTCAAAGGACTACGAGATTGTATTTTTCGGACCGGGAAAAGACGGAGGATTTTTCGGCGACTTTATTAAAAAGTATAACCGTTCAGTATACGTTCCGGATTGTTCACTAATTAAAAGTTACATAGGAGAAGAGAAGGATCCATATCTGGATAATTTCCGGGATGAATACTTGCGGTTGAACCAAACTAGAGGACAGGCAAAGGCAGATGAGTTCTTCAGAGAACTTCAGAAAGAAGAAGTCCGCAATTTTTTAATTTCTTATATAGTTACTCCAATCCGTTTGTTCAACGATCCGATTGGTTATGTGAAGGTATTCTCCACTGCGATGGATAAATTCTCTATCGTCCAACAACAGGCATTGTATATAGAAGAATTAGGGGACATCCTTACCTATGCTTTGACAAAGGTTTATATCCGCCAAGAGAACTTTAGGAATGAAGAGGCAGTAACCCGTATCCTGGACATCAGTATGAACGGTCTTTTATTCGAGATAGAAGACGAAAGAACGTTTAATTATTTAAAAAAGCATAATATTATAAAAATGTTCATTCCGATCTCGGAAAGGAATTTGGTCCTAAGAGGAGAAGTAGTTAGATTCCTTGAAGTAGGGAGCGGGAAATATCAACTAGGTGTGAACTTTTTCGATTCCAATCCGGATGATATGGTATTCTTACAGCATTATATTTTCAGTAAAAAGATGCGGATACTTTTTGAGTAGAGATCCTTTCCTCTCAATCTCCAGTGCTTCATTCTTACCCGAAGACTGATAGAAAACGTTCAAATTCTGACTAATAAGTTTGTCAGGCTGCCCTATTGATTCTCCGCTGTTTTATAAATTGATAGATCGATCCAAGAATGAAAAATACAAGAAACACAAGTAAAGTTTTACCAATTAAGGGATCAGTTATATCTTTAGCCAATGGGTGCTCTACGGGGAGTCGAGTGAGCGTTTCATTTGTGGTAGGAACTAACGACAGAAAAAAGCTGAAAGATAGAAAGAAATTCTCAAAATAGCGACTTTTGTTGTTTCCTTTCTTTTTTACTGAAAGAAAGAATGCGCTTAATATTAAAAAAATAATGATTATGGAAAGAACGTGCCCCGGGTTAAAGCCTCCATGTTTAGAAATTCCTAATGCCGTTAACGCAGCAATGGATGTGGCATAAAAATATATTTTTCCCGTTAGTTGTGATAGATTAATTATACCGTATTTTATGAATGAAATGATTGCTGCTATGATAGCAATAACTCCAATCGTAGTGTGAAATATACCTAAATTTGTTAGTCCCATTTTATTTTCCTTTTGTCAGGCTTTTGGATCGATACGAATCACGGAACGACCACTCCAGAATGGATTTAATTCTTCATCTTGTTAATTAAGAGTCAAGGCTAATAAGATGAAGAATAGAAGGTGCATGATATTATACTGAGCAAAAGAATAATGGAACTGTGCTTTCTGATTAGATACGGATGTAAAAAATACTAGGGTGATCACCGAGATCTTTTTAAATCGATTTAGAAAATTTAATAAATCCGTGCTATTCCTTCTTTCTGTACTATAAAATTACTTAGATTCAATCCGGCTTTAAGTAATTCCTTCTTTAATTCCTCGACAGGTGCGTTTAATGCTTCTTCTGTTTGTTGAAATGTTCCGAAATGTATTCCTATTGAAAGTTTAGAACCTAAATCTAAATGAGCTTGAATTGCATCCAAAGGATTCATGTGAACTAACCTCATAAACCATCTAGGCTCATAAGCTCCGATCGGTAAAAGAGAAATATCGGGTTCGCCTAAACGTCTTTTAATTTCTTTATAGTGAGAAGAATACGCAGCATCTCCTCCAAAATATACTCGTCTATTCCCTATCATGATCATGTAGCTACCCCATAAACTGCGATTCCAATCGAATATACCTCTTGCGGAAAGATGTTGGGTGGGAGCAAAAGTTACTTCTGCTTTCTTCTCTATTTTGATTGTTTGCCACCAGTCCATCTCATCTATATCAGGAATTCCTGCAGATTGTAGTAGTTCCTTATCTCCCAACGGAACAAGAAACTTAGGAGAGAATTTTCTGTTGAGCGTTTTTAAAGTTTCCAAATCTAGATGATCATAATGGTTATGACTGATAACGACTAGATCTATCGGAGGAAGGTCCTCTATCTGAATACCTGGTTCTCTCACTCGTTTTGTTCCTGCCCAGCTCACCGGGCTGATCCTTTCAGACCAAACCGGATCGGTAAGGATGTTTATCTCACGGGATTGGATCAATACAGTGGCATGATTAATGAAAGTGATCGCGATTCGATTGCTATTTAATGGATTTTTAATAAGATTTGTTTTTTCATTTCGAGTCTTCTTTGGCCATTCAGCAAAATCAATTGTGGCCAGAAGTTTTAAAGTTCTCCATATTCCATTTTCTTCAATTTGGGTTGGATTGTAAAAACGTTTCCCGTTGAAATGATCCGAGTTTGGGTATTTAGGAGATATACTACATCCAGATATGAGAGAGAAAAGAAAACATATATATAGAAGAACAATTATGTTTTTCGATTCTGTTCTTGTGATGCCGATTTCATAATTATCCTTCTTAAAAAACCGATCCATTTCGATCCTCCGATAATATTATGTATAGGATTGTAAAGGAATTAGTAGGGAAGGTAAAGATTCGATACTACCGTATCATTGCCTAATCCTACCTTAGGTAGTTTGGCATGCAAGATCTGAGATTCAGCTATAGGAATAAATATTGCCGAACTAAGTAATACAATTTGAAGCCAATTTCTTCTTAGATTTTTAGGGACAAATCCTTTGCTCTCAATCCGAATCACCCCCTCTATCTATCGCTCGTTAATTACGGGAATTTAGTCTCCATCATCCGGAGGTCATTTCGATGAGCCGCAAATAGACGACCTTCTTTGCCTCGATATCTCTAACTATATTTCGAAAGTCGGCTACGAGACCATCGAGCTTATTTGTTTATAAGTAAGAAGGGACTCTGAAAGAACTTGAATGCTGTCTAATTTGATTCTTTATAACTTTGATGTAGAAATCGATTCTTCTATCGTAATAATTGTAACCGACCCTCCTCTTAACGATTAGTTTTAGTTTATGCCATTTTCTTAGAAATGTCTTTGTTCTCATTAGGAGGGAGTAAGAAGTCTGATATTTGCATCTTACTCTGATGGTAGGAACACTCTGAAAATTTTGATTAAATATAAAGCGTATATAAATAAGAGGAATAACGCTGGTATAACTGCCTTAATGAGTGCGGTTTAAACTGGCGATAAAGAATAAATATCGCAAGACAGAAAAATTGCTACGCCAGAAGGGCCGGGAATATTCAACGCACGTCCACTGTTTGTTCTGCTTTCTGACGCGAATTATTTTCGTCGCTTTTTACGTAAATTGGATATCTCCTGAAAAGCTTGTAAGCGCAGACGCAGCACTTTGCGGCTTTCTCGGATCACCGCTTTGCCATGTTCAGGATTTATTTCCGCCGCAAAGTGAATTATATATCCGATCGTATGACAAAAATAAAGGGCGAACGGTCTGACTTCCGATTCTCGCAGTCCGCCCAAACAACGAATCACTGTTTTCATCATAAGTTCCGCATTGCGGTATGTATCCTTGTTGTCTTCATTCACCAATTCGGGCACGGCACGTAAGCCTGCCCAGAGATTTGCGAGGGCAGGATCACTTTGGGAGGTATGAATGTATTTTTTGAGCGCTTTTTCAGAGGCAAACTCCAATTCAGAAATAGTGTTCACATTTTCTAAAATGGCCCGGGTCTCGTCATACAGACGGTCGTAGTATCCCTGCATGATTGTGAGCAGGAGTTGGCTCTTACCTGGAAAATATTGATAAAGAGATCCAATCTGCACACCTGAGGCCTGAGCAATCTCTCTCATGCTCACTCCGTCTACCCCCTTCTCTCCAATGAGTTGCCGGGCAGTTTCAATTATCGTCGCCACGCGTTGCCGGCTCCGCGCCTGACCAGGGGTTCGTATCTTCTTATCCATAAAGGAAGAACATAGAACTGCATGATTGTGGGCTACTTTTTTCTCAAAGAAGGTTTTTTGTTTGACCTCCACTAAACATGATCAATGCTCATGAAATAATGAGCGTTGATCATGTTCTGTGAGCCAATACGGCAGCGCAGAACACGGTATATACTAGGGAGGAATGATGGCTAATGCTGTACTGATTGCAATATTGAGTTGTGGCGGGTTTTTCACCGTCGGTCTGGTGACAGGAATCTGGAAATACCGTAAGATGATTACTTCACCTGAGGGGAAGGCGCCGGTTTATGTCGATATCTGCCATCGTAGTGCGCTCATGTATTCCTTCGCCTGCCTCGTCCTTGTCAAGTTCGCCGAGCTCAGTGCTTGGCCGTCTGCCGTCAACGTGATGGGCGTCGTCGCGGCAGTTACCTTCTTCACGACTGCCGTGCTCATCTACGCGGTCCATGGCTGGCTCAACAACACCGACAATATGCTCAAGCAACCGCCGGGCGTTTCTCATAGCCCCGGCGTCCACGGCTATGTCACCCTCGTCGTCCTCGGTGAACTCGGCGGCTTTCTCGTCTTGTTCTCCGGATTTCTCAAATCTCTTTTATCATAGGTATTCCCAACAATGTTCCAATCACGTCATATCGTAATCACTGGAGGAGCGACGGGCCTCGGCTACGCCATTGCCGATGCACTAGCTAGCCAGGGGGCCAGGCTCACGCTCGTCTCGCGGAAAGCAGAGAAGCTCGAATTCGCAGCGCAGGAACTACGTCGGTGCTATCCGGATGTCGATGTCGAGATTCGGACCCTTGACGTCAGTGATCCAACCGCAGCGTGCGAGGTGATTGGGGAAATTGCCCAGCGCCGCGGCGCTATCGACACTTTGTTTAACAATGCAGGCGTAATGCTCGAGGGACGGTTCGAGGATCTGGCGGCCGGCGATTTCGCGGCGGTGATCACGACCAATTTCCTCGGCGCGGTCAACGTTGCCCGCGCTGTCTTGCCGCATCTTCGCGCAAGCCAGGGGAGGTTGGTCAACATTGCATCGGTCGCGGGGCTGACGGGCACTTTCGGTTTCACAGCCTACGGTTCCGCAAAGCATGCGCTTGTCGGTTTCACCGACTGCCTTTACTATGAAATGCTGGCTGAGGGTGTCAAAGTCCACCTCGTTTGCCCGGCCGAATTCGAGACGCCAATGGTAGCGGAGCTGGATTCATACCGGACACCGGAGAACCTACGGCACACGAATGCCATACCGCGAACCCCCCTCGACACAGTCGTCGCGGACACGCTGAAAGGCCTTCGCAAGGAACGGTATCTCATAATCCCCGGCGCGAAAGCGCGGCTGGTAGTTCGGGCGTTGCAGCTTTTTCCCACCACCATGCGGCGAATTGGTGCACTTCTCGTAACGAAGCGAGGGTAGGAACGGTAGTTACGAGTACGCGGCCTGTTATGCTGACGGCGACAATACCAACTTTACGCAAAACGACTGGGTCGTGGCTACCCTTAGCCCTGATTCTTACAATTAGGAGATCACAATGAAGAAAAAACTTATCGCGTTGGTAATATCAACCATGTTGCTTTTGGTATTTCTCTGGTATATAGCACCCATGACTTTTCTTGGTGCGCTCCTCAAGTTGAACCGTTCGCTCTCAGGCCTCAAGGCAAAGCAAATCACTGCAGCAAATCATACGATCCATTTTCTCGAGGGCGGCGAGGGCGATACACTTGTTCTGTTGCACGGCATCTTTGCCGAAAAAGACCACTGGGTAGATTTTGCGCGTTCGCTGACCGGCAAATACCACGTTATAATTCCCGACCTACCCGCATTCGGCGAAAGCGATCGCAAAGCCGACGAAGTTTACGACTATGCACACCAGACCGAACGTCTTAAGAAATTACTCGATGCTTTGAAACTACAGCGAGTACATTTGGCCGGGAGTTCTATGGGTGGTACGATTGCCGCGATGTATGCCATTCGTTACCCTGAACAAGTGTTGAGCGTAGCGTTTATCGGGGCCCCGCACGGCATTCATACGGCAAAGCCTAGTCAAATGGATCATCTCATCGCAGCGGGCAAAGCTCCGCTTGTCACCGCGACCTCTTCTGAATTTGAGGCCATGATGAAATTGCTTTTTGCCCAAAAGCCCTTCCTGCCCTACCCAGTATTATACGCAGCGGAACAAGGCGCGTTGCGAAATTCAGCATCAAACATGCGCATCTGGCAAGAACAGCTGCGCGACCGCTATCTACTCGATAAAAAAATCAGCATGTTACAGCAACCCTCACTGATACTCTGGGGAGAAAAAGACAGCATCTTCGACGTTTCGGGCGTTGAAACGCTGCGCCAGAAAATGCCGCACGCAAAGATCACAATACTGGCTGACCTGGGCCATCTGCCCATGATGGAATCACCAGGAAAGGCGAGCGAGTTATACGCCAAATTCCTTTCGTCAGCGCCACAATAACTTTTCGAGCCCATGAAGTAGTAGGCTCAGAATGGATGTCGAAGTGAATGATCTGTCTTGAAGCCAAGTGCATGAAGAATACGACTTCAAAAGCCACTCCGAAATTATAAGAGAAAACCGTGAAAGTATCAGAAACGATCATGGACTCGGCATGTATTTTATAGAACTGCTTCCAGGAGATTCTCTTTTTTAGGAGTTATACTTACGATACCTGCGGAGACTTACTTAATTCTGGTGTAGGGGAAGAGCGGTCCTCGGTTCGGATTACGTGTATTAAATGAATAAGGATCCTTTCCTTTTATTCCGAACTCTTTAATTTCCGCCATTAGTTTCCGAAAAAGGCGACCCTGAAGTTAGGCTCCCCGCATAATCTCACCGCCTATCCTTCTTGACTCGGAATAATTGAACCTTATTCTATCGGGAATATCGCATACCTGGAGATATACAAATGTCACTTTTATCTTTAATTAAATCGAATGGATCCAATGGATTCGGTTATGGATCCACAGCAGAAGATGTTACGAAAGGTCTTTCCTTAAAGGGAAAGAATATTCTCATCACAGGCTGCAATTCCGGACTTGGAAAAGAAACGTTACGCGTTCTCGCTAAAAGAGGAGCGCATATACTTGGAACTGCGAGAACTTTTGAAAAAGCAAAACAGGCAGCATCGGATGTAGGAGGAGAAACTTCCGCCTTCGAATGCGAACTCTCAGATCACAAAAGTGTATTTTCCTGCGTTCAAGCGGTGCAAAAAACAGGAAGAAAATTGGACGCAATCATTTGCAATGCGGGTATTATGGCCTTGCCGAATTTAGAGAAAAGCAACGGGTATGAATTGCAATTTTTCACCAATCATATCGGACATTTTATTCTTGTAAACGGACTCTTGGACCAACTCACCGATACCGGAAGAGTGGTGATATTAAGCAGTGAAGCCCATAGAAACGCACCGAAAGAAGGAATCCAATTCGACAACTTGGACGGCGCCAAGGGCTACAATGCTTGGGCCAATTACGGACAATCTAAATTCGCGAATCTACTTTTTGCAAAAGAGCTCGCGAAACGTTTGCAAGGTACGGGAAAGACAGCTAACGCGTTGCACCCTGGAGTCATTCGAACGAATTTAAGCAGAAGTATGAATTTTGGCGTGAGAATGGTTTTAAGAGTTGTGGAACCTTTAGTCTTAAAAACTGTCGAAGAAGGTTCGGCAACTCAATGTTATGTTGCGGTGAATCCACAAGCGAGCGGAGTTTCAGGGCAGTATTTTGCCGATTGTAATATTGCCAGCCCCCGCCCAGATGCGGAAAATTCGGATCTAGCTAAAAAACTCTGGGAAGTTTCGGAAAGTATCGTTTCAAAACTCGGCTAATTTTTTGGCTTCTCCAGAAAGCGGTAAAGTTACAGAAATTATGAAGGTTCCTCATGGAGGAATAGGGGAGGGAATTCATTTAACCTTATTGTTGGTTAACTGAGAGTAATGTTCTTTATCTTGCGCAGAATCTTTAGTGTTTTACTCTGTGAGTTTCGAAATATTTCTTTCCGAGAGTTATTATTTCCGGATCTGTCGGATGATCCGTAGTGATTTCTGCTACGATTTTCTTAGCTAAGTTAGAATGATGATCTTCTAAATGATTTTTAAATAACGTTTTTGCTATACCAGGTCCAGCTAGTAGAATATTTTCAACGTGTGTCAGTCTGGAGACTATATCCTCGAAAAAATGTTTCAGATCCTCCGATCGTATATCGTCGATCCGGTCCAGATGATTATCGTGCCTTTCCGGTTTTGCTTGGTGCAGAATGATCGAACTGCTTGTATGATCTTTTGAAAGAACAAATTCCTTTGCCTGAGTTTTATCTATCCATATAATGCTTTGAGACAATTTTCCCCCTCGCTTACAATATCCAAGAGATCACGTAATGTGATCTTGCGAGCATTTTCGGATGACTATTTTGTCACTAATTTTGTTTCTGGTCAAGCGCTTGGAAGGTTAAGTCCGCGTAGAGACGATGATATTTATCAAATGACGAATCTGTTTTTAAGCGGCAGGATTTTTATAATCATCTTTTTTCTTTAGAGAAGCATATAACTACTCAATGATATTAGGTTTTAAGGTTTTGGACTTTATTAGGAACGGAATATATAAGGCTATGATGGAAGATATTCCAAGTATCTGGATCGAAAATAGATAAATAGGCCAGTCTCCTAAATAATCTAGGAAAGACCCCTTGCTAGGTTTGAAGCGAAGATATCCGTAATTTGCATCGATCAGAAAATCCAAAACGAGTGCCGACACGAAATATATCTCGGAGTAAAATAGTGTTCTTAGAATGGCGCCTTGTCTCGGGATTAGATTTAATGCGAATACGATGTATAAGCTCGCAGCAACTAATCCTAAATGTCCGACGAAGAATAGGAAGAAGGATAGTTGTGGAAATGTTTCCCCTAAATTCGGTGTTAGAAGTGCGTGGATTGATCCGCTTAAGACCCAAAAGTAAGATAATTCGGACATTAACCTACTATGCGTAAAGAGTGCTGCGACAGTTACAAACATGGCCCAATCGCAAAATTCCATTGGTAGATCGAAGCGGATCTCCCAATAACCCTTTTGTAATCTATATACAACATACAAAAGCCCGTTGAATAGGAGAATACAGCCAAGGAAATATCCTATGACAGTGGCGGTTTTGGAATTTTGGATACGCTTCCCCACCCATATCATGCAAATACAGACCATTAGCGAAAATATTAATATGTTAATATGTAAGATTGACCAGTGTTCCCATCTCATGCGTTGTATGAATCCATTAGAGTTTATTCTTTGTGATTATAGAAATACAGTTAAAATTGATATCCTAGATCAATTCTATTATCAGTAGTTCGGATCTCCCTGATTGAAAAGAGTCTCTTGATAAGTTCATTACTTTTGATATCGTGATCGAATTAGGGAAACGAAAAATAGTCTGTATCCGAGAAAATATGATCCTCTATGAGGCCCTGTATTTGTTGAAGAGATAAGGTTGTTATCTTTTGATAGAAAGTTAATCTGATTGGGAACCAAGTAAAACTGAGTTAAGATTTCCTTTTTCTTGGGCCCAAAATTCGGTAAATTTTAACGACTGTCGCATGACTTCTTTCGGAGTTCATACGATTGCGTAAAGATTGGAGGTTATATTCCAATTTTCTTAAACTAGATAGCTGATTTTGGTCGTAGATGAATTTTAACCCTAAAAAGAGTTTTCCATTCCTATCAATGGAGCGCCAGCATATCTTGGCGTTCATCTGAATAGGTGGTCTTCCTTTGAATACAAGGTCGAATTTGAGACTCTCATTCCGGTAGACGTTGTACAGTATATCTTTTTGACGTATTCTTATTTTCACTCCCGATTCGGAAATGTCAATTACATCAAATCGATCGGTCGCCTTGATAGAATCCGAGTTCTGGATTGTAGTGATTATCCTTTCCGATAATGCATATAGTTCAGAAAGATCTTCTGCGAGGATGGGTTCTTGAGCGCTTCTTATCCAAAGATAGGCCTTTGGAAATGAATCTTTGTCATCTTTATCATATAATATCGGTAGTATTAATTCCGATATTATGGATTCGTTCTTATACCGTCTGATCGCTGAAAGGATATTCTTACCGAAATAAGTGATGTAGTTCACGAATTGGGGCAAAACCTCAGTGTAAGAGCTAGGCTCGCTAGTGTTTTGGATGTAGAAGCTCTTTCTGGTTTTTCTGACGATCTCGAATTTGGATTCTTGGGCTGAGTGGAAAAGTCCGACATTTATCTCTCCAAATTTTGGATGTTTTAACTCTTCCTTGAAAGTTTCCAATATATCACGGATAACGTTCGGGGAAATATGCCGGTTTAATTCGAAACGTTCGGGATGATATACAATATTCGTCGCGAACACGGAATCATTCTTAATTCTCAGCCTTTCTTCTTTTCGATTCGTTTTAGCGATACAAACCGATTCTGCTTGCATCAAAAACTCGAAATCATTGAGGCGCCTGATAGTTCTGCAATTCAGTTCTAAATGATGTCTCAAAGTCTTTTGTAGAATGACTTTTTCATCCGATGAGATACTTGATCTTTGCTGAAAACGGACGGCAATCTGACCGGAATCTCCGAAAGTTTCTGTAATAATCGCTTTGTTATCGGAATGCCGGCCTTTAACTATGAGTTCTTCTGAATAAAGAAAGGATCCTGCAATTCTGGAAATTGCAGAGGGATCGGATAAAATATCCCAAGACCTCTTATACGTTTCTCGTCTGTTCATTTTTTTGGATCGGATCCTCTTTTGCGCCCTAACAATTTTTTTGACGAAAAATGTAGACCGTCCCCACCACAATCCATATTGTACGGAAATCTTTTGTTGATTGTTGGAAATAATTATTAACTACTTCCGTTCGGAAGGTAGAATAAATTGACATATAGCAATTTCAATCTATGTCCTTAGGGATAAGATGTATAACGTTTATGAGTAAGGTAATACTCTATTTAGACGGATTAAAATAAATGCACATTTATTGTATTAAGTGTATTTAAAAGTACTAGATCCGCGTAATAATTTCGATCTATCTCAAGTCTCTAAGAATTGTTCGATTGCGATACGTGACAGGCTCACGAAGGGGCGCAATAGGAACAGGGGAAGAAAAATTATATGGGCCGGGAGTTAGATCAAGTTGTAGATACGGAGGCGCTTTCTGGACAATCCGGGATAGGAAAAATTCTGATAATAGAGGATTCGCCGGAGATCGCATTAGCTTACGATCGCTTTTGCAGAAAGATGAACTGGGATTTCGACATTACATCTAACGGCAGGGAAGGAATGAGAAAGGTCCTCTCCACTCCAAAGCCTTATGCAGTCTATCTTGTCGATCTGGTAATGCCTGAGCAAGATGGCGTATCCTTTATACGGGATCTGAAAGAGAAAGATCCAAATGCGATTATAATAGTACAATCTTCGCTGGATGAACCTGAAAAGATCATCGAAGTGATGAAATTAGGTGTCTTCGATTATCAAATTAAACCTCTTACGAAAGAAAACTTTCATAGGGCGATCACTCTTGCTTTTCAGCACAGCAACCTGAGAGAGTTTCAAACCGATGTAGAAAGATCGAATCGTGAAGTTTTGAGAAAGAAATTAGGCGCTTTGTCTGCCGTTCTTTCTTTGGCGAAAGAGTCAATTCTCGAATTGGAGAAAGCCTATCGATTGGAGCAGGACGATCCGAATAAGAAAAGAGTGTTTAAACCTATCAGGCCCAATGTTTAAGTAAAAATTAAATTGACTCTCTCTTTTGCGTTAGGCTATATTTCTCCCACCAAAAGGAGATTTAATATGTCCGCAAAATTCGTGATTTATAAGGATGCTAAAGGAGAATATAGATTTAGGTTAAAGGCTGCAAACGGAGAAATTATCGCCGTAAGCGAAGGTTATACATCTAAACAAGCTTGTGAAAACGGGATCGAATCCGTTAAGAAAAACGCCCCTGGTGCATCCGTTGAGGAAGAGTAGAAATTATATTTTCTAGATTATACAAACTCGAAGAGTATAAAATCTATTACATTGTAAAATAAACGTTATACTCTTCGGCTCTATTCTTATTTCGCCATTCTGCCCATAAGTGCCTTAGTAATGATCATCGGGTATGAACTTGGAAAAATTCTTTGCATTAAGTCCAAGAACACTGCATCGGGCCCGATAAGGACTCTGCGAGAATTCTTTTTGACTGCCTTTAAGATCACTTTGGCTGCACGTTCCGGGCTTGTGATAAATTGAGCAGACATTTTTTCTCCCGCTGTGCTTGGATCCAAGCCGAGCGCTTTTACGCTATCGTTGGTCTTGGAACTTTTCGCGATTGCGGTTTTGATCCCTCCGGGATGAACGCTGGTAGCGGAAACTTTTGCTTTGGTAAAATCCAATTCTTGTCTTAAAGTTTCCGTAAATCCTCTTACTGCAAATTTAGATGCATTGTATGCGGAAGTTCCAGGAACTGCGATGATCCCGAATACGCTGGAAGTATTGATAATATGTCCTTCTCCGCTTTCTTTGAGATGGGGTAGGAAGGCTTGGGTTCCGTTCACCACTCCACCAAAGTTGATATTCATTACCCGCTGAAAATCATTCGATTCGAATCCTTCTATCGTGGAGCCGAACGCGATACCAGCGTTATTGAATATTAAGTTTACTTTATTATGATCTTTGGCTACTTTAGAAGCCCAATCAAAAACCGCTGGTCTGTCGGATACGTCCAGTTTTTGGCTTGTGACGGAAACATTCGGATTCTTCTTCTTTACTAATTGGACTGTTTCGGCAAGACCTGCCTCGTTTACGTCCGATAATGCAAGATTACATTCTTGCTCCGCAAGCTGGATCGCAAGTTCCCTTCCCATTCCTGAGCCGGCGCCGGTGATGGCGGCCACTTTATTTTTAAAACTTTTCATTTGGTATTTCTTCTTCCTATTTTGATTGTTTATCCGAACGATAAATTGGAGTCGTTCACGTTTGCAAAATTTATATCGAATAGATCCATTAGATAATTCTGATGGAATCTCCAAGGGCGGTTTGCTCCTCTTTGAGGAAATTGGTCTATCGCTCTTTGTATATATCCGGAATTCAAGTCTAGTATAGGTTCCCTTTCCATTTTGGCGGGATCACAAACAGGCACACACTGTTTATAACCGTTTGCCTGCATATGATTGAGCAGTCTTGCAACATAGGTAGAAGTTAGATCCGCTCTTAATGTCCAAGATGCGTTTGTATAACCCACGCAGAATGCAAAGTTCGGAACTCCGCTTAACATCAGTCCTTTGAATGTGAATTGTTTAGAAATATCCACTTCTGAACCGTCTACCTTCAACTGGATCCCACCGATAGCGAGTAATTCCAATCCTGTCGCAGTTACAATAATATCCGCTTCCAATTCTTTTCCGGATTTTAATTTGATCCCTTTAGAAGTGAAAGTTTCGATATGGTCAGTGACGATAGAAGCTTTACCCTTAGAGATTGCCTTGAATAGATCCGAGTCCGGAACCAAACAAACTCTTTGGTCCCAAGGTTGGTAATTCGGTTTGAAATGAGTATCTATATCATAACCTTTTGGAAGAGATACTTTTAATCTTAATCTGATCAACCACTTGGCAAAATTAGGCGATCGTTTGCAAATTTGATAGAACCAAATTTGGATGAGAATGTTTTTGATGCGAGTGATATGATGAGCCAATTTCGCAGGCAAAACGAATCTTAAAAAATCGGCAACTATATCCTTTGATGGAAGGCTAGTAATATAAGTCGGTGACCTTTGCAGCATGGTGATATGAGAAGCCTCATCCGCCATAGATGGAACCAAGGTGACCGCAGTTGCACCGCTACCGATCACAACGACTTTCTTACCTTTATAGTTTAAATTCTCCGGCCAATGTTGTGGATGAATGATCTGACCTTTAAAATTCTTTATTCCCGGAAAATTCGGAGTGAATCCTTTATCGTAATTGTAATAGCCGCTGCAGATATAAAGGAAATCCGCAGTGTATATACGTTTTTCTTTTTTAGGTCCGACTTCTACACTGATTGTCCAAAAATTATCTTTACTGGACCAAGAGGTAGACGTTACTCTATGTTCGAATCTGATATTTCGATCTATTCCAAATTCGGATGCTGTGTCTCTTACATAGTTTAGGATAGAAGGTCCGTCGGCGATTGCCTTCGCTTCTTTCCAAGGTCGGAAAGAATATCCCAAGGTAAACATATCCGAATCGGAACGAATTCCCGGATAACGAAATAGACTCCAGGTTCCGCCTATATCGGATCTACCTTCTAAGATGGCGTATTTTTTGCCCGGACAAAGTTTTTGCAGATGATAGCCGGCGCTGATCCCAGATAAGCCCGCGCCCACAGTGATCACATCGAAATGTTCTTTGTTCATTTTTTCCTCGGCGGATACATTTTATATCCCGCTTTTCCGGAAAAGATTTTGCACCAAAACCGAGTAAGATTCGACTGATCTTATAATATCGCTCTCAAAAATTCGTAAAGAATGATAAGAATTTACCGGATTTTCCCTATTCTTATCGAATAAGTTACGTACTGTATGGATCGCCACTGGCTGTACTAGTTTACATCTCAAATCAATCCCGAAAAGACTTGCAACCATTTCAAAATCTGGGATTGGAGAAGGTCATGAAGTATTACTCTATAGCAGAATTGAATATCACCAGCGCTCGTTGGATCCCCGCTTACGTTCGCAATGTAACCAAGATGGTGGAAAAATTTGGGGGAAGATATCTTTCCAGGACCACAAATATGGAGAAGATGGAAGGGGACAGAAAACTTCCTCAGCTATTCTTGATCATTGAATGGCCTTCCAAAGAAGCGGTTCAAAACTTCTATCATTCCGAAGAATACAAACCGTTTCTGGAAAGCAGACTAAAAGGCTCTAATGGGGAATTTATTCTTATCCCAGGAGAGGATGTGAACCAGCTTGCGAATGTTCCGGAATGATTAATTTAAGAAATTTTTTCTTTATCAAAGTTAACGAAGAAGAATATTCTGATCCTCTCAGGAAAGTATATGGCAATTAACGAAAAAACTGCTGAACGTGTTCGGAAAGCGCTCACCAAACAAAAAGAAGTAGAGGAGAAAAAAATGTTCGGTGGTCTCTGCTTTATGGTAAACGGAAAGATGTGCGTCTGTGTCAGGGACCAGGAACTTATGTTTAGAATAGATCCTAAAGATTACGAATCCGTTTTAGAAAAGAAAAAAGCTAGGCCCATGATCCATAATGGAAATCTGATGAAGGGATTTATATTTGTAAACATAGAAGAAGTGAAGTTAGAAAAAGAGTTTGGATACTGGATGGGTCTCGCCCTGGATTATAATAAAAGCGCGAAAGCCGCTAAGAAAAGATCGAAAAGGAGAGTCCCAGCTCCAAAGAAAATTGCTAAGAAAAAATAAGTGCCAATAAGACTTTTATTTGCTCGTATCTTCGTTTAGAATAGTTAAAAGACATCTTCCGTTTTAAAAATCGATTTACTTCCTTTCGAGTGGCTATCAGAATCGACCGCTATGAAAAAAATATCAGTTCTATTTCTTCTAAGTATAACATGTGTTTTGTTTTCTTGCAGCAAAAAGGAAGCGGATGCAGGCAAGGGAGTGGTCACATTTGTTGTTGGAAACGTGACCTTAGAAAGAGGTCCCGAAAAATCCAAGGCGGAAGTTAATAAAGAGATCCAAAACGGCGACGTATTGGTTACAGACGAGGGCGCAACTGCAATGATCGCATTTGGGGAAAGCGCTTCCTTATTAGAGATCCAATCCGGTTCCAGATTCCGTTTTGACGATATCAAATCAGATAAAAAGTTTTTCCAAGAGAAGGGAAGATCTTGGCTTCTTTCCAATAAACTTGTAAAAGGCGAGGGCTTAAGTCTTGGAACTCCGACCACGACTGCAGGTGTTAGAGGAACTAAATTCTATACTACAGTTCAGGAAGATATGACTTTTATCTGTCATTGCCAAGGTAAGGTAGAGCTGGAGAATAGTGCAGATCATTCTAAGATGATCCCAGAGTCTGATTATCTTACGGTAACAAAAGGAACAAAAACGATAGTGATCGATAAGACCGATTTATCAAAAATTGGTATCCCGTACGTTCATAATCATAGTGAAGTGAGCAATTCTCCAGTCGGAGAAAAAAACAATCTGAAGTTGGAAGATTTCCTGAAGATCCAAGATCTTGCTAAGAAAAAATTAGCGGAGAAGTGATTAGGCCTCGTCTATTTCAACATTCTCTAATGTATCAAAAAAACCGGTCTGCAAAAGTGGACCGAAATCTACCATATCCTCTGCGGAAAGTTTAAGACCGTTTTCCATGGAGTAGGCCTGTAGCAGTGAAGCACAGGCCAAATGGCTTTCTTGCAATTGGGCGTGGGCTCTCGCTTTTACGACGAGTATATCCGCGTCAGATTCTCCGAAATATTTGATATACAAGTCTATAAACTTAAGCGCGTTTTTATGATCCGAAACTTTCAGGTAACACTGGGCGATCATATCGTAATGAAGAAATGTTTCTTCTTCGTCCATTCTCATGGCAGTTTTTAAAGAAGCTAACGCTGAATTATAATCTCCCCTTTGAAAATACAAATATCCGAGTTCGGACCAAATATCCTTTCGTTTAATCCCTCTTCCTCTGGAAAGTTTTTCCTGGGATAGGGCTTGTTTTAATACTTGGATCGCCTCGTTGGACCTGTCCGTATCTTTTAATAAACTCGCAAGAGTAAGATACAATTCCAATTGGTCCGGAAAAAGCTCAATTGCGGAGGTGAGTATCTTTTTCGCGGATTTATAATTGTGAACTTTGATCAAATAATTCGCGTAATAGAGCCTGCTTTCCGGATGAGAGGAAAATCTGTCCTGCAATTCCTGGAAAAGATTCAGGGTTTCCCTGGTATTCCCAATATAATATTGGCACCAGGCCTGGCGGTTTTTCACCTTCAGGATAGTTTTGGGGTTTTGGGTAAAATTCAGGGATTCCTTGTATAGGTTGAACGCCTTAGTAAATTCTCTCTGCCTTTCCCTATGGATGGCGCTAATGATTAGTTCCCTAAAACCCACGACTGGGACAGGCTAAAAAAATTCCTAAAATAATCAAGTTTTCCACAGATCAACCGATGATTGAAACGGGGGCAAAGGAAAGAAAAATCCCCACTTCAATCGAGGTAAAGAAAATGGAAATCGGTAGCCAAACCAGCCAATCTCTCATGATCGAAAGAATTGCCAATCTGCCTAGAGAGATTTTCCAAGCTCAGTCGGATATGAATTCTAAACTTTTGAAACTGAACGTAGAGGCTCAAGTACAAGCCCAGGCTTCCGAAGGAAGATCCAGGCTTTTGGATCTGTACGTTTAATTAGGACGTTGGAATTCCACAAAACGTAATCGTTCGTTTGTAGGAGTTCCTACATCCGCGTAAAATAAGGTCTTAATGCTTATTATATTCCGGCCTTTTTCTATCTTTAAAGGCTTTCATCGCTTCTCTAAAATCCCTGGAATCCATAAAACTGGAATTCCACACCGCGACATAGTTTAAACCCACAGCTAAAGGTTTTCCTTCGGAGTAGTTCATTACTTCCTTAGTACCTTCTACCACTATCCTTGGATTGGCTGCGATCTCAGAGGCGGTTGCGATTGCTCCTTCCAAAAGTTGATCTTGGTCCTTGAACAATTTAGAAACAAGTCCCATTCTGAGAGCTTCTTCTCCGTCTATGTCCTTGCCTGTGTAAGCGAGTTCTCTGGTGTTTCCTTGTCCGATAATCGAAGGAAGTCTGTTGATGGAACCCATGTCCGCTACGATCGCTACCTTTGCCTCTCTCAAAGAGATACTTGCATCGTAGGTCGCATAACGGATATCGCAGGCAGAGATCAAGTCCAGTCCTCCGCCAATACAATGTTTTTGGACAGCGGCGATGGAAGGTTTAGGAGAATCATAAACTGCGTTGATCCCTTTCTGCATTCGAAGGATCAGTTCATAGAATTTCTTACGATCGTCTCCATAAGTCCCTTGTACTACGGATCCGAATTCTTGGAAGAAAGAGTCCAGGTCCAAACCTGTGGAGAATGATTTACCTCTTGCGGCTACTACGAAGGAACGGATCTTTTGGTTCGAATTAATTTCGTGTACTACGTCCGGAAGGTCTCTCCAGAAACTCCAGTTCATCGCGTTTCTTTTGTCGGGACGGTTTAAAAAGACGATGGCTACTCCGTCTTCTCTCTCGACGATTTCAAAGAATTCAAAGTTTGTCTTCATCGGGATCAGAGTTATCCGATTCAGCCGACGAGTAAAACGTTTTTTAGGTCTCGTGTTTTGCGGGGAAGCTAAGGGTGGCCTTGCAGCCGTTTTCGTTCTCTAAATTGAGTTTTCCTCTTAGGAGTTTTACGAAAGAGTCCACCAAAGAAAGTCCTAAAGAGCCCGAATTGCGTGCTTGGGGTGTTGTGTCAGAGAGCCCCACGCCGTCGTCTTTGACCTCTAAGAAATATCGTTCGTCATTCAAACTAAAACGGATCAGTATAGAACCACTCTCTCTACCTTTGAATCCATGTTTGAATGAGTTGGTCAGAAGTTCGTTGATGATCAATGCACAGTTCATTCCCATCTCACTAGGGATCTTTGGAGTTTGGATATCCAATACAAGTTTGAACTTAGAACGATCTATCTTATACACTTCGAAAAGAAGGTCCGTTAGTTTGCGCACATACAGATCAAAACTAATGGAGGAAAGATCGTGATTTTCATAAAGCACTTCGTGCAGAAGGGCCACTGCCTGGATCCTATGCTGGCTGTCCTTGAAAATATCCAAGGTTTCCTGGTCCTTCAGATTGGAAGCGTTCATGCTTAGCAAAGAAGAAATAATGGTAAGATTGTTTTTGATCCTATGATGGATCTCTTTTAAGTAAGACTGGTTTGTACTATCCGATTCTCCTAAACGAAGAACAGTGATCGAACCGCTGGATTTTCCCTCGGTATTTAAGATGGGGGAAATTTGAAGGGTGGCAGCTGTTTTATTTCCGATCGCATCGATCGCGAATATTCCATTTTTCTCAATTGTTTGGTTAGAAGTTAATACATCCAGAATAGGAGGTGTATAAGCGGAAAAATTTGAATCTTCTAACCTTAAGATCTTTGTTAAAGAAAGTCCAATGGACTCCGCGTAACTTAGGCCCGCGATCTTTTCTGCCACAGGATTACAGAATAATACCAACCCGTTTTCGTCGGTGGTGATGATCCCGGATTCCATTTGGTTTAAAGTGGATTTTAAGGATTCTTCGTTTTTGCGGTTTCTATGTTCCAGCTCGTTTTTGTATAATGCCACTTCGATAGACGAGCGTAATTGGTCGGACTCGAATGGTTTGACTATATAGCCTAAGGGTTGAGTTCTTTTGGCTCTGTTAAGAGTGTTCTCATCTGCGTATGCTGTAAGATAAATAACAGGTGTTTGAAATCTGTTCCGGAGAAGTTCCGCAGTTTGGATCCCGTCCAGATTCCCTTCAATATTGATATCCATTAGGACCAGATCCGGATGATTCTCCTCAGCTTTTTGGATGGCTTCCTCTCCGGAGGATGTGATGCCCACAAGATCGTAACCTAATTTTTTAAGTTTTTGGCCCAAGTTGACTGCGACTATGATCTCATCTTCGACAACTAGGATCTTAGGTTTTGTGAGCATACTTCTAATCTACGAATAAAACCGATTGTTTCAACCATATAAATGTAAAATGATAGATGAAAATATCTGCGGAAATATGCAAAAGAATTTGAAAGCTTCCTTTGCAAGTAAAATCGAATATAAGTGAGATTTTTGTGAAGATCTCTTATTATCCTGTAATCTTTTTTGAAACAACTATCAGAATATAAAAACTTCCCTAATCCTTTCGGACTAAAACTTGAAATTTTTTGACATATCGTCTAACGTTGATCGGCCAAGGTTTGTTTCTGTCCCAGGGATGGGTGGATCGATTCCGGATTTAGAAGGATTTAATTTCGGAGAATATAGTTTTCGTTTCCGTACGACTTGCGGATGAATAGTCTCTTCTCCGCTCCCAGGCCCAAAAAGAGTTGGTATAGATCGGTCAAGATGGGACGGGAGGAATAATATCCGTGACCCAATGACAATAAAGAAGCGTCGATCGGGTTTACATTGACTACATCCACACCTGGAAATTTGGAACAGGCGCCTAGTCTTCCTGTCTGGTGGATCTGTGCCGAGGCAAACAATGCGGAGTCTCCGGGGGAACAATACAATGTAATCCTTTCCGAAGACTTTAATAAACTGTCCAGGATCAAAATGAATTCACCGGTATCATAGTCAGGTGCGTTCAATACCAATTCTTTCAAAAAAGGTTTGTCGCCCCATTCTCTAGAAAGTTCTGAAACCGAATTTAGAACCACCTGATGGCCCATGGAGTGTACCAATAGATGGATCTTCTTATTCGTGGAGACCATTCTTTTCAGGAAGTTTTTGAAAGAGTCCCTACTGCTTCTTGCGGAGACCAAATTTCTTTCGTAAGTATTTTTTAGGAAGAATGTTCCAAGCATGGAACCGTCTCCTCCCGCAGGCCAAGTGTATAATGCCACCTTGCCTGGAAATTTCAGATCGTATTTGAGTTGGGCCGCTCTTAAAATAGCCTCTTCGAAGTTTACATTAAATCCGTGGACGAATACGATCACTTCTTCGAAAGGATCTTCTTCTATTCTTTTCCACCAAAGTTTTTCCTGCTCTTCTTTGGTCTTTCCTTGGATAGCAACTCGATGCTCTAAAAATTGAAATGATTTTTCTTTATTGCCCAGGCCGAAGGGTAGGGAGCCTATCTCTCTATCCGCAGGAACGTTTACTAAGCAAGAACCTGATAGGGTTCCCATATTTCCGAAGTTTAGAAAATAAGAATTAGAACAAGCGACTTGTGTCCCTGGATTGACCGCTCTGGAAGTATTAAAAAATACCTCGACCCCATGAGTGGAAGAATATTGGGGATTAGTCCTTTTTTCCAGATATTCGGACGCGGAAGGTCCGCAACCTAAAGTGAGAACAAAACTAAGAGCGAGAGAAGAGAAAGAGCGAAACATCATAAATCTTAATGGTTCGGTTTGGAGCCTCTTTTATAAGAGAGACCCTTTAGATATTTTCCAGGATTTACGGATTTCCCTTTGTGGATTACCTCAAAATGTAGGTGGGGACCGAAACAATAACCTGTACATCCGGAGGTTGCGATCTTTTTGCCTCCGACTACATAGTCTCCTCGTTTTACATTCAGTCTGGAATTGTGAGCGTATAATGTTTTGAAATCGTCGTTATGTTCGATCACGATCGCGTTTCCGTAACCGCCCATCCATCCTGAGAATACTACCTTGCCGTTACGGGCAGCCATTACCGCTTCGTAGTTTGCTTTTAGATCCAATGCTTCATGGAATTTATGCTGGGGGAAAGTTCTCCACCCGTAATTGGAAGTGACTATATGAGAAGTAACTGGGACTACCCACTTAGGAGCAGGGTCTGGGATCACAGCGCCTGGAAGAAAAACCTTTTGGCCAGGACGAAGAATGTCCAGATCATCCAGTTTATTCTCTTCTAAAATTTCATCCAGGTTCACTTTGTAAAGAGAAGCTACCTTTGCTACGGTATCTCCCGCCTTAAATTTATATAATAGACCTTGCTTATTAGGGATCTGTAATATTTGTCCCGGGTACAGAGTATCTTCCAGATTGATACTGGAGGAACCTGCGATGGATTCCATAGAAACCTTGTAACGGGTAGCGATCTCAGAAAGTGTTTCGTTCCTTTTGACTTTGTAGGTAACGACTTTAAGTTGTTTCTTTTTATCCGAAGCGCTTTTGATCTCATTCGCCATCAAGATGGTGAGCTTTGCTTTTTCAGATTCTTCTAGGAATTTTTCGTCGCCTTTTTTGGCTTTTAAGTCTTCGGA
The DNA here is from genome assembly GCF_003112675.1 of Leptospira johnsonii. Lineage (NCBI taxonomy): Bacteria > Pseudomonadati > Spirochaetota > Leptospiria > Leptospirales > Leptospiraceae > Leptospira > Leptospira johnsonii. Next base: position 1,747,895 of record NZ_BFAY01000011.1, read on the forward strand.
ATCGTTTTCAGTCACTTCCGTAGAAGCGGATTCCATAGAAGCGTTGGAAGGACTCATCCAGATCCCCAAAAATAGGACCATAAAGATGACGGATGCTACAAGAGGGATAACGCGGAATTTGCGTCTTCTGAAGTCCAAATTTCCGTGATATAGATTTCCTCTGAAATAAAAGGAATAATGGAAATGGAAAGCGCCCAGGTAGATCAGGGTGAAATTATCTGTCCGGAGGATTTCCTTTCCTGCGGTCAATTGCCTGGGCTTCTTGAAGATCATACTATGAGTATCGGTCGATCGGGCGGAGAACCACCCGAGTTTTTGATTCGAACAAATCTAAGAGGTGGGAAAAAGAACTCGGGGCCTGAGAGCTATTCTTCCTTACCGTTGTCCAAAGTTCGTGTGCCGCCAAAAGATTCTTCCACGATCTTTTTAACGTCTTTCTTCTGTCCGCCTGTCACGGTGATATTACCTTTCGCTACCACACCTTTTGCCAGGGAAAGAGCGGGAGCGATAATATCCCCTAAGAGACGTCCAGTTTCTTCCAAGCGGACTTCCGATTCCGCCTTAATGTTTCCGATCAAGGTTCCTGCTACGATCACTTCTCTTGCGGAAATGTTGGTGCGGACCTTACCGGTTTCTCCAATAAATAATGCGTCGTCGGTTTTAATTTCCCCTTCGAATTTTCCGTCGATACGTAGGGAACCAGCGATATAGAATTTGCCCTCAAAAATAGAACCTGGGCCGATTACGCTGTTATTATTATCCTTACCGATGGCCATCTGTTACTCCTGACTGCTGATTCATCTATTTGGTGGGCGGTTCCGAAATCGACAACTCTTTTTGCGTAGGAGAGCTCCGATTCCATTCGGTTGGAACTCCTCTCTACTCCAAAAGTTCCATTCTACCGGATTACGTCCTCATCGCCCTCGAAGAGATTCGGTTTTTTCTTCTTGGTGGTTCCTGGGTCTGTGGTATGGGTTGGAGTCGGATCCGGTTCGCTCATTCCTCTATGGTCTTCGCAGACTTCTTTCGGAACAGTGTCTTTGTCGAAAACTTCTTCTTCTGTTTGGTAACAATGGCTGCCAGGAAGTTTTCCGGAAATGGAACATATGGTCCTACGTACAATTTTTGCGTCTCCGAAATCGAACGATCTAGATTTTTCTTTGGCAAGTGCGTTTGCCATAAATCTTCCCCAGATGGGAGCGGCTACGACTGCGCCTGACATTCCTCTTCCGAGTGAAAGTGTTCCGGTATCATAACCCACCCAAACGACCGCTACAAGTTCCGGAGTGTAACCTGCGAACCAAGCATCTCTAAAATTATTTGTGGTCCCTGTTTTTCCTGCGGCGGGACGAGTGAGTCCGTAAGATCTGGCTCCTGTTCCTGTTCCTTTTTTGATCACGTCTTCCATCATGGAAGTGATCACATAACTTGTTTCGGGAGAGAGTAATCTTTTTCTTTCTTTGGATTCGAATTCTTTTCTGAAATCTTTGATCAGATTTCCTTGTTCGTCTTCTACATATAAAACGCTGAGAGGAAATACTTGTTTTCCACCGGAAGCAAATACCGCGTAAGATCTTGCGAGCTCATAAGGAGAAACTTCAAAACTTCCTAATGCGATTGAAAAGTCTCTCGGTAGATTTCTATTCTCTACTTGTAAAAGTTTTTCGAGTCTAGGCAGAAGATTATTCAGACCAGTATGTTCTAATAGTCGCACAGCCACACTGTTTCTAGAAAGTTCGAGAGCTTCTCTCAATCGAATAAATCCGGAATATTCTCCTGAATAATTACTCGGGTTCCATTCGTCTCCGTCTTCTAATACGTACTGGAGTGGAGAATCGTCGAACAGGGAAGCAGCCGTAACATTCTTCTTATCGTCCGGATGTTCATGATAATATTCCATTGCAGAAGCATATACTAATGGTTTGAATGCAGAACCTGGTTGTCTATATGCTTGGAATGCACGGATCTGTTGGTTATCGGAGCGGAATCCGGAACCTCCTACCATTGCGGTGATATAACCTGTGTCCGGGCGAATAGAGATTAACGCACCTTCGACAGGAAGTAGATGGTCTTCAGTAGCCTGGGTCGTATAATTCCAATCAATCGCTTCTGCCAGACCCTCTGTGCCTGAGATCAAATTCAGAACTGCTAAATCGTCTCTGAATTCTTCCTGCCATGCCCTGTTAAAAGTCCTATAAGAACGAGAGATCTTAAATTTGAATTCAGGAAGATCATGTAAATCCGCCAAAAGTTTGTATGTAGAACCGTAGGTGTCTTCGAAGGAATCTATTTTAGTAAAGGCCCTTTGGTTGGATAATTGGGTCTGTTGTTTCAAACCAGCAGCCAATGCCTTTTCTGCCTGGGATTGATGCTGAATATTTAGGGTGGTATAGATCTTTAAACCGCCCTCATAGATTTGTTGAGAAGGTATATAACGAGCCAGGTTCTTGCGTACATATTCCGTAAAATAAGGGAATTTGTTCAGACGATCCGAGAATGCGGAATCGTTAGGAGAACGATTTAAGGTTATATAATATTCGGAAAATGCCTCGAATTCTCTCTCTGCGGTTTCCACATCTAAGATCCCGTTTTCCACCAACTTTTTGAATACGACGCGCACCTTAGAAGCGGATGTATTCGGATTCACTAAGGGAGAAAATTCCTTGGGTCTTGTGGTCAAGCTTGCGAGAAGTGCCGCTTCTCCCCAGCTTAGGTCTTTGATGTCTTTTCTGAAATAGAATTTGGCCGCGGCGCCCACACCTATGGTTCCATGGCCGAGAGGGATCTCGTTTAAGTAGATTCCTATTAAGGTTTTCTTATCGAATACCAATTCTAAAAGTAAGGCCAGCCAAGCTTCTCTTGCTTTACGTAAAAACGATCTTTCCGTGTTTAAGAATTTTAATCTGGCAACCTGTTGTGTGATTGTGGAGGCACCTTCTTTCACTCTTCCCGCAAGAAGGTTTACCATAGTGGCTCTAAAAATCCCACGTAAGTCCAGACCTTTGTGAGATCTGAAATTATTATCCTCTGTGGAAACAAAACAACGAATGACTTTATTCTCTTCCCAGCCGCCCGGAAGATCTTCGTCGGTGATCACTACTCTAGAAAATCTATAAAACTCGGCAATAGGTTCGTATTTTCCTTCCGTATTGATCCCGAAAAGAAGGGAAGGCTTTTCATATCGATCCGCCTTAGGGACCTGCCAAATATCTTTGATGGAGAATACGAATAAAAATCCGTTTAAGAAGATAAGTCCTAAAACAAGATAGATCAGTTTGCGCACAGGATCGGAAGAATCCAAACGGGATTGGATCCTGTCCCTGAAAAGTACTACGAAATATCTTGTGAAAAAATCTACGGGTTCGTGTTTCATTTGGTTTATTTCTGATTTTTATAAAGGAGAAAATTGACGCATCTTATCTATGCCGTGGAACCTGAGTCCAGTATCTAGATTATATCCTTGGTATTCTTTGATCATAGAAGAACGAGAAGTTTTGTCGTGAACATAACCCCAGGCATTTGTGACCGCATCCTTTGCAGCTTCGCAGGCCTTGTTGATTAGTTCCACGAAAGAATCGTTTCGGATCAGGTTCGGGTCCGCAGGATAAGACCATTCTCTTTTTTCTTCGTTCATGATCCGTTTGTCTATATGCTCCTTTAGTGGAAGCATAAGAACGGAAGAATTTACTTTGTGCAAAGTGATCTTATCTAAAAAGCTGAGTGCGGCTCTTATTATCTTACTTCTGGAATCCAGGTATCTATGAAAATGCAAATAACCTAAGAAAGATTCGTTCAGAATATCTCCAGGAATGATCTTTTCTTCCGAGCCTATATACTTCTCTTTGAACTCTTTCGGAAAAGTGGCTTTTAGACCTTTTAACCAAAAGTTCCAAAGCATCGGGTCCATTTTTTTCTTCCCGTCTTTTCCTTTGAAGATCAAGTCCACATGTTGCACGAAATCATAAGCTTTTGGGGTCATTCCCCATCTGAAATCCAGAAGCCAAGAATCCAAGGCGAACTCCACTCTCATATGATTGTATTGTGCTTTGGAACTGATCTGCTTATCCGGACTATAATAATCGCCGGAGATAAAAAAGATATAAGGATGAGTGACGATGTCCACAGCGCAGTGGATGATATAACCAAGGGTAAACGCAAGAAAACGATCTCTATAAATTCCTTCCTCTACAGTAAGGACCCCGTCCAAAAAATTCAGGATGAGTTCCAAAACATTTTCGTGATGACTTAGATCTCCCCAAGGCAGGGCTTTTTTTGTTCGAACAGGAGAAAGAACATGATAAAAATAGAAAATATCAGGGGCGATCGCACCTATATTGGCAAACTTGCGGGTGCCTTCTTCTCTTAAAAGTTTTGCGATCTTTCTTTGTTCCGCAGTTCCGTGATCCAGATGTTTGCAGACTTGAGAAAGAGCTTCGAGATGAGTGATTTTGCCTGCCATATCGGAATTTTGCCTTTGAAAAAACCCGGACCGCTCTAAAAGATGGCCTAGAACTATCTAGAAAACCCTCTAACCCTATGCAATCAATAGAAAATCTTAAATTTTTGACTCCCGAAGAAGCTAGAAAAATCGCAACAAATTTCGGGACCCCAGTTTTTGTGTACTCTCGCAAAGGAATCGAAAAAAGTTGTGACGATGCACTTGCCTTTCCTAATGCTTTCGGTCTGACCGTTCGATTCGCAATGAAAGCCAATCCAGGGCGCACAGTTCTGGAAATATTAAGGAAGAAGGGCATCCATATAGATGCATCTTCCGAACATGAAGTGCAACGTGCGATACTTGCGGGATTCAAACCTTCCGATATTCTACTCACTTCTCAACAATTGGCAAGATCCTTAAAGGATTTGATTCCCCAAGGAGTCCAGTTCAACGCATGCTCTCTGAGGCAATTGGAAGAATTTGGAAAGTTATTTCCCGGAAAAGAAGTAAGCGTTCGTTTTAATCCAGGCTTAGGGTCTGGGGCCACCAAGAAAACGGACGTAGGAGGTAAAACATCCTCGTTTGGGATCTGGCATGAAGAGATCGGAAAAGTAAAAGAGATCGTTTCTAAATACGGACTCAAACTGGTTCGAATTCATACACATATAGGCTCCGGTTCCGATCCGGAAGTTTGGAAGGCAGTGGCACATTATACCTTAGAGATCGCAGCGCAATTCCCTGATTGTAGGACTGTGAATCTGGGCGGAGGTTTCAAGGTGGGAAGGATGATCGGCGAAAAAACAACCGATCCTCAAACCATCGGAAAACCTGTAAAAGAACTCTTTGAAAATTACGCCAAAGAAAAAGGGATCCAACTCAAAATGGAAATAGAGCCTGGTTCCTTCTTAATGGTGAATAACGGAGCAATCCTCACTCAGGTGGATGATATTGTCTACACCGGAGACGGGGGATTTACTTTCGTAAAACTGGATATGGGAATGGATGTGAATACAAGACCTGCTCTGTATGCAGCAAAACATCCATTGGTAGTGATCCCTAGTAAAGAAAAGTCGGAACAAAAGACCGGAGACTTTGTTTACGTAGGGCATTGCTGCGAAAGTGGGGACTTGATCACACAAGAAGAAGGAGGTGGGCCTCAACTAAGGACCACACAAATTCCTGAGATAGGAGACTTGGTAGTGATGGAAGGAGCAGGAGCGTATTGTTCTTCCATGTCCGTAAAAAATTATAATTCTTATCCAGAAACGCCAGAAGTTCTCATCGATCTGGATGGATCTACAAAACTCGTCCGCAAGAAACAAACTTTGGAACAAGTCCTTCAGAATGAAGTCCTGGTTTCCCTCGGGTAATATTTATCTTCTACTTCTTTCGGGAGGAACAGGCTCCCGGATGAAGTCCGATATTCCGAAACAATTTTTAGAATTAAACGGAAAGCCCATCTTACTTCATAGTTTAGAAACTTTTATAGATTGGGGAAAAACCAAAAGTATAGTCCTTGTGTCTCACAAAGATTATATTCCGGACTCCGAAACACTCTGTTCTCCTTTTCTGAGAGAAAGAGATAGAATTGTAGAGGGTGGGGAAACCAGACACGGATCCACGTTAGCCGGAATTTATAGTCTTCAATATTCTGCTAATGATATCATACTCATTCATGATGCAGCTCGTCCATTCGTTTCTTCGGATGATCTGGACAGATTATCCAGCGCTACGGAAGAGTTCGGAGTCGCCACGCTCGCCTCTAAAAATCACGAAACCGTTTTGGAAGAAGAGAAGGATAATCTGAAATTTCTAAACCGAGAAAAGATCTGGTTTATGAAAACTCCCCAAGGGATCAGGGGAGATATCTTGAAAAAAATTCTGGAAAAACCTTTCACAACGGAACCGACTGATCTATGCACTTGGGCTCAAAGTCAAGGAATCGGCTCCAAGTTAGTGGAATCCAATCCTTATAATCTGAAGATTACCGAAAAGTCAGACCTCACTTTAGCGGAAGCGATTTTGCCTCTTTTCCAAAATTGGAAAAAAGAGTAGGGCGACTTACTCGCTTTGCTCGTAACCGCGCTCTACGCTTCAATCAGCAAAGCACCATAAATGGTGCATTGCCGGATTTCCGCTACGATCGCTGTCGCTCTCATGCTTAGCCGTTCGAGTCCCTC